>NZ_JAGQCT010000007.1:0-117983 GCF_024346335.1 Cyanobium sp. ATX 6E8
GCAGAAGCCACCCCCGTGGCTCTGACCGCACCGGCAATCGGCTGAGGCAACAGCCTCTGCTGAGCGTGACGCTCAAACGGAATCCCTCAAGCCCCCTCCTCGGAGGGGGCTTTTTCATGGGAGATGGCCTTGGAAATGGTTGTGGCGTTGTTGCACAGGCTGTTTCACAACCGCAACAGCGGCTTTAAATACACCACCTGGGGTCGGGATCAGGCCTTCCGCCAGATCACCGCGCTGCGGCGCCGGGGATACAGCTCTCGGCACAGTGGGCAGACGGTGCCGTCGCAACCCCGGGCCGTGCAGAACTCACGGCCGTAGAAAATGATCTGGAGGTGCAGCCGATTCCAGGCCTCCTTGGGGAAAAGGGCCTTGAGATCGCGCTCGGTGTGCACCACGCTCTGGCCGCTGCTCAGCCCCCAGCGCTGGGCCAGGCGGTGAATGTGGGTATCCACGGGAAAGGCCGGCACGCCAAAAGCCTGGGCCATCACCACGCTGGCGGTCTTGTGACCCACCCCCGGCAACGCCTCGAGCGCTTCAAAACTGCAGGGCACCAGGCCACCATGGCGCTCGAGCAGCAGCTCCGCCAAGCGCTTGACGTTGCGGGCTTTGGTGCGGGCGAGACCCAGCTGGCGGATGTGGGCCAGGATCGACTGTTCGCTCAACGCCGCCATGGCGGCAGGGTCCGGACCAGCTTCAAACAGGGCCGGGGTGACCTCGTTCACCTTCTTGTCGGTGCACTGGGCACTGAGCAGCACCGCCACCAGCAGGGTGAAGGCATCGCTGTGGTCGAGAGGAACAGGGGTTTCGGGGTAATGCTCCTGCAGGCGCTCCATGATCAGCGTGGCCCGTTCCTGCTTCTTCAAGGTTGCGCCATGCCGCCAGCGAAGCCCAGTTTGTAGGCTCGGCCCAGCGCAGGTCGCCCATGGGCAGCAGCTTCGGTCAGCTTTTTCGGATCAGCACCTTCGGCGAATCCCACGGCGGGGGCGTCGGCGTGATCGTGGACGGCTGCCCGCCGCGGCTTGATCTTGATGTTGGGGCGATTCAGCAGGAACTGGATCGCCGCAAGCCGGGCCAAAGCAAGATCACCACCCCCCGCAAAGAGGACGACCGGGTCGAGATCCTCAGCGGCCTGCTCGATGGGGTGACCCTGGGCACGCCCATCGCCATGGTGGTGCGCAACAAGGACCAGCGACCTCAGGATTACAAGGAGATGGAGGTGGCGTTCCGCCCCTCCCACGCCGATGCCACTTACCAGGCCAAATACGGCATCCAAGCCCGTAGCGGTGGCGGCCGCGCTTCAGCCCGAGAAACCATCGGCCGCGTTGCCGCCGGGGCGATTGCCAAACAGCTACTGGCCAAGACCCATGGCACCGAAGTGCTCGCCTGGGTCAAGCGCATCCACGACCTGGAGGCGCCGATCGACCCCAACACGGTGACCCTTGAGGCCGTGGAATCGAACATGGTGCGCTGCCCCGATCCAGCCATGGCGGGGCGCATGGTGGAGCGGATCGAGGCGATCGGTCGCGAGGGCGATTCCTGTGGCGGCGTGATCGAATGCGTGGTGCGGCGGCCGCCGGTGGGGCTGGGTATGCCGGTGTTCGACAAGCTGGAAGCCGACCTCGCCAAGGCGGTGATGTCGCTACCCGCCACCAAGGGCTTTGAAATCGGCTCCGGCTTCGGTGGCACCCTGCTCAAGGGCAGTGAGCACAACGACGCCTTCCTGCCCAGCGAGGCCGGCCAGCTGCGCACCGCCACGAACAACTCCGGCGGAATCCAGGGCGGCATCAGCAACGGCGAAGCGATCGTGATCCGGGTGGCCTTCAAGCCCACCGCGACGATCCGCAAAGCGCAGCAAACCATCAACGATCGGGGTGAAGCCACCACCCTGGAAGCCAAGGGTCGGCACGACCCGTGCGTACTGCCGCGGGCGGTGCCGATGGTGGAGGCCATGGTGGCCCTGGTGCTCGCCGATCACCTGCTGCGCCAGCAGGCCCAGTGCAGCCTGTGGTGATCAGCAGCGGCAGGCTGTTCTGTTGGACTAGATCGCTGCCGCAGTGGGCTGCAGGCCGTTGCCGCCGAGCAGTCCGGCGGCCTTCGCCATCCGCCGCGCCGGCGATGAGCCCGCGCGCTTGGTGGACACCGCAGTGGACACAGCGGTCTTGCGAGCTGGTTTGCGTGCCGGCTTTTTCGGCACCGGCTTTTTAGGCACCGTCTTTTTAGGCACCCCAGACGCACTGGCCGGCTTGCGGGTTGCTGGCTTGGCGGCGCGGCTGCGGTGGCTGAGCACCATCGCCCACTCGGCATCGGTAAGGCTGGCAGGCTTGGCGCCGTGGGCGTCGGCAACCTTGGCCGCCTTCTCAATGTCGGCAATCAGATTGCTCCAGGAGGTCGCAAACCGCTTGTCGGACTGCGACTTGGCTCCACTTTCCACCAGGGTTTCGATCACGCCAGCGGCGGAGACCTTCTTGCGGCGGCGATTGAAAATTTCCTTCTGCAGTTGGGCGATCAACGCATCGGCCTTGTCGCTGAGCTTGATGGTGAGCTGAGACATAAAAGGGGGAACCTCTGTCTCAGCTGTAGCACTGCAGACTCGCAACGGCAACACATCAGCGCGATCGGGCCCCCAATCGCGCGACGAGGGCGGCCAAAAGCTGCCACTCCGCGTCGTTGGCGAGGGCTCCCCCCAGGGCCACCGCATCCACGCCCGCTTCAAGCCAGGGCTCGACGTCGCCTGGACGAAGACCTCCAGCGGCGATGCAATGGGGCAAGCTGCGCTCTCCCCCCAAAGGGCCGGCCAAGCGTTGCCAGTAGGCCTTCCCCACGCTGCTGGCGGGAAACAACTTGACCAGCGAGCAACCCCAAAGCCACGCCTGGTGCACCTCCGTTGGCGAGAGCACACCAGGCACCAACGGCAACCGCAACTGCCGGGCCCGATCCACCAGCTGGCGATCCAGCACCGGCGACACCACGTAGGCAAGGCCTGCAGCAGCCGCAGCCGCAAGTCCGGCGCCATCCAGCACTGAAGCGGCCCCCAGATGAAGCCGCGGAAAACGCTGGCGCAACAAGGCGCAGTGGGGCACCCACTGGGGATGACCACTCCAGGCAATCTCCACCTGGTGAACACCCAGCAATTGGAGCCGCTCCAGCGACTCGGCAAGATCCAGAGGGTCGAAAGCACGAAGCACCACCAGCAATGGCTGGTGGTGCAACGCCTCAATCAAGCCAGCCTCGATCAAGCCAGCTTCGGGCTCAGACGTATTCAGCGACCTTGACATCGCTGCGGATCAGCAGCTCCTGGAGACCTTCGGCATCCACCGATTCCTTCTCCACCAGCATGTCGGCCAGCTCATCGAGCACCGGACGGTTTTCGGTGAGTACGGCGGTGGCACGCTTGTAGGCCTCGGCCACCAGTTGGCTCACCTCCTCGTCGATGGCGGCGGCAGTGTCTTCGGAGAAGTCACGCTCGGCAGCGATGTCGCGGCCTAGGAACATGCCGCCCTGGCTGCGGCCGAGGGCCACAGGACCGAGGCGATCACTCATGCCAAAGCGGGTGACCATCTGTCGGGCCACGCGGGCCACCTGCTGCAGGTCGTTGGAGGCACCGGTGGTGACTTCGTCTTCGCCGTAGACGATCTCTTCGGCGACGCGTCCACCCAGGGCCACGGCCATCTGGTTTTGCAGGTAGGAGCGGGAATAAAGACCCGACTCCATGCGCTCTTCACTCGGGGTGAAGAAGGTGAGCCCGCCGGCGTTACCGCGGGGAATGATCGAGATCTTCTGCACCGGGTCGTAGTCGGGCATCAGGGCGCCCACCAGGGCATGGCCCGCTTCGTGATAAGCCACCAGGCGCTTGCGCTTCTCGCTCATCACCCGGTCCTTCTTCTCGGGGCCCGCCATCACCCGCTCGATGGCGTCGTTCACCTCGTCCATGGAGACTTCGGTGAGCTGACGCCGAGCGGCAAGAATCGCCGCTTCATTGAGCAGGTTGGCCAGGTCAGCACCGGTGTAGCCGGGGGTGCGGCGCGCGATCTTGTCGAGGTCAACGTCCTTGGCAAGCGTTTTGCCGCGGGCGTGAACGCCGAGGATCTGGAGACGACCGGCGTAGTCGGGACGATCCACCACCACCTGGCGGTCGAAACGGCCGGGACGCATCAGGGCTGCATCGAGCACGTCGGGGCGGTTGGTGGCCGCCACGATGATGATGCCGGTGTTGCCCTCAAAGCCGTCCATCTCGGTGAGCAGCTGGTTGAGGGTCTGCTCACGCTCGTCGTTGCCGCCGCCGAGGCCAGCGCCCCGTTGACGACCCACGGCATCGATCTCGTCGATGAAAACGATGCAGGGCGCACTCTTCTTGGCCTGCTCGAACAGGTCACGCACGCGGCTGGCGCCGACGCCGACGAACATCTCGACAAACTCCGAACCGGAGATCGAGAAGAACGGCACACCTGCTTCGCCGGCCACCGCCTTGGCGAGCAGGGTTTTGCCGGTGCCCGGAGGACCCACCAGCAGCACACCCTTGGGAATCTTGGCGCCGACGGCGGTGAAACGATCGGGGTTCTTGAGGAAGTCGACGACTTCGGTGAGCTCAAGCTTGGCTCCCTCGATGCCAGCCACATCGCCAAAGGTGACCTGGGTTTGGGGCTCCATCTGCACCCGCGCCTTGCTCTTGCCGAAGCTCATGGCTGGGTTACCACCTCCGCCCTGGGCGCGGCGCAACAGGAAGAACAGACCCCCGAGCAGCAGCAGGGGGAAGATCAGACTGCCCACCGCCTGCTGCCAGGCCGCCGGCTCGCGGCTGGGCTGCACGGCGATGTCGACGTTGTGGTCGGTCAGCAGCTTCAGCAGATCCTTGTCGGGGGCGAGGTTGACGACGGCGCGGCGGCCGTCGTTTTCCACCACCTGGGCCGTGCCCCGGTCGGGGGAAATCAGCACCCGGGACACCTCATTGCCCTGCACCGCCTCCACGAAATCGCTGTATCGCAGGGTGCGGGGCGCATTGGCCGGATCGGGTCGGTCAAGGAAGGCGGTGCCCACCGCGATCATCACGATCACGAGAAGGACGTAGAGCCCCGCGTTGCGCCAGCGCTTTTTCAAGACTCGTGCCTCTGCTGATGAGAATTTAGTAACAGAATGTTAACTGGCTCAGGCCGCAGCCCGAAGCACCTCCACCACACTACGGAAGGCGAACCATTCCGGGATCTCCTCGCCGCCGCGCAGCATCTGGCGGAACTGGGTGCCGCTGAGCTTGCGCACGTGGAGGCCACGGGCCTCGGCGTGCTCGGCGGTGACGTAGCCCTCCTCCTCGGTGTAGACGAGGTTGAGCGAGGGCACGGTTTCCATGCCCAGCTCGGGGGCATGGTCGCGGGCGAAATCCTGGGCCTGGTAGGGGCCGTAGAAGTCGTCGCCGCTGAGGGAGCTCTTGCAGCCGGCCATGTCGCGGCCAATGATGAAGTGGGTGCAGCCGTAGTTCTTGCGGATGATCATGTGCTGCAGGGCCTCGCGCGGGCCGGCCATGTGCATCGAATAGGGCAGGTAGGCCCAGCGGATGCGTGGGTTGTTGACCTCGGCCGCCAGGCGCTCGTAGGTCTGGAAGCGCACCTCACCGGCGATGTCGTCGTCCTGGGTGGGCCCGCAGGTGGGATGCACCAGCACCACACCCTGCTCACTCACGTTGCTGGCCTCCAGAGCCCGGGTGAACAGCTCGTAGTGGGCGCGGTGGATGGGATTGCGGCACTGGAAGGCCACCACGCTCTGGCCCTCGGGCAGGATGGCGCGCACTTCGGCAGGTGTTTTGCAAGGAAACACCCGCTGGGGCAACTCCAGGCCCTGCACGCTGCCGCCCAGGTAGAAGCGGCCCCGTTCACCGGTGATCATCCGCACAGCGGGGTGCTCGATCGACGTGGTGCCATAGCAGCCCTGGGCTTCGCGGGCCTTGTCCGGCTCCCAGCGGCTCTCCACCGTGAACACGGCCAGCTCCTGGCCCCGGTAGGTGAGCAGCAGCCGCTCGCCGAGACCGATCGAGGCATCGTCGGTGTCGAACACGATCGGCAGGCCGAACAGCAGGCCGCTGCTGGTGCGATGGCCGGCCACCACGGCGTCGTAATCCTCCTGGTGCATGAAGCCGCGCAGGGGGGAGAAGCCGCCCACCACCAGCAGCTCCACGTCGCAGGCATTGCGGTCGCTGCACTCAAGGCGGCGGCTGGCGCTTGCCTTCAGCGACTCCCGCTCACCGGCCGCCACCATCAGGTTGACGAGCGCGCCGCCATGGGGGGCAATCAGGCCGGTGGCGGCGGAGTCGGCAACGGTCATCGCGGGCGGACGCTCAGGGGAGGATGGATTCTCCCAGACCAGCAGCACACCGCTCGAGCTCTGAGGGTCGCAAACAGGTGCGGCCATCAAAAAGAGCCCCTTCCGGGGCTCTTGGCAACTGGTGTGCGCGGAGTGCTCAGACCTGTTCGAGGCGGCCGTAGAGCTGGCCGACGATCTTGACGTCGACGACGGCTTTGGTGCCCATGTCGGAGTCAGAGGGCTGAATGGCGGTGAACACGCCAGCGAACTCACCGGTGGTCGGATCGACCTTGGTGATGGAGAGATTCATCGTGCCGGAGCCATCGACGTAGCGCTTCACGGTTTCGCCGGTGAACTCATCGCCAGCCGGCACCAGGCCCACCGCACTGCTGTAGCCGGTGGTGAGGCCACGACCCTTGGGATCGAGGAAGTTGCTGGTGCGGTAGCTGGGGGCGCGATAGGAGCCTTCGAAATCGGTGCTGGTGGTGAGGGCTGCACCATCAGCGGTGGCCAGCAGCTCCTTGCTGGAGAAGGTGAAGGGCACTTCCTCGCCACCGGGCAGCAGCACGGTGATGGGCTGGAAGTCGATGCCGCCCAGCTCCTTGAAGGTCAGGCCATCGCCGCTGACGTTGAGATCGCCGTACACCTGATCCAGGCTGGAGGTGAAGCGGGTGAGGATCTTGCCGGCCACAAATTGGGCCTCCTGACGCTTGTTGGCGGGCTCGCCCTTCACATACACCTCAGCGGGGTGCATGCAGATTTCGCGGAGCTGATAATTCGACGAAGCATCCAAAGCAATGGAGCCCCGGGCCGAATCGGGCAGGGTCGGGCAATCGTTGGCCAGGCCGGTGTTGTGGATGTCGTCGTAGGTGAGGTTGGCGCGATCCACGGCCTTGGCCCCGCCGCTGCAGGCGGTCACCAGGGTCAGGCACAGCGCCAGCACAAGGGCCAGCAGAGGACGAAAACGCATGGGGGAACGCCCCAGAGACGGGGGATGGGAACTGGGCTGTGGCGGATCCTACCGGTGCAAAACCCTGATTCCCCGTACGATGTCGCGGCTCTCAACAACCTGTATGCGAGAGCCCGCCGCGCGCGAAGAGAGACAAGACATGAGCCTTACCCCGTCCCAGCAGGAGCGCCTCACCAGCCAACTGCAGCAACTCGAACACCTGGCCAGTGAACTGGAGGGCCAGCCGGAAGCCCTGTTGACCCTGTTGCGACAACTGGAGCAACTGCACCGTTCCGTTCAGGACGGACCCTTCCGCAGCAGCCTCCCCGCCGATCGCGGTCAGCTGTTCAGCCTGTTGCAGAGCGTCGAGCGCAGTGGCGGCTGGCCCTACATCCCCCGGCTTCAGCTGCGCACCTTCATGGATCTGCTCCAGCACGACGGAGCTCACGATGGGCCCCACAACGAAACCCCCGACGGCGAGCCCCTGGCCGCCTGAAGCCTGCCGCTCTTAAGGGCGCAGGGCCGTGAGCAACTGCTGGGCAATGGCCAGCTTGGAGCCAGGCTGCAGCCGTTGCTCACCGCCAACGCCGCCCAGCAGCCAGCCGTGGTTGGTGTCCACACCAAACCCGGCATCAGCCTGATCAATCGGATTGGCAAACAACAGATCGCAGCCCTTGCGGGCCCACTTGGCCCGGGCCTCGGCCAGCACCTCACCCGACTGGGCGGCAAAGCCCAGGATCCGCTGACCGGCGGGCCGGCGGGCCACCAGGCCGGCCAGCAGATCGGGCACCGGCTGCCAGCCGGAGGTGAGCTCAGCCTCCAGGGCTTCCTTGCTGAGCTTGTGCGCCAGCGGCTGCTGGCGGCGGTGATCGGCCACCGCCGCCGCCATGGCGATGGCATCGGCTTCGGGCTGGAGACGCAGCAGGGCCTGTTCCATCTGGGCTGCCGTCTCGACCGGCTCGCAACGCAGCCCCGCCAGCAGCTGGGGATCGAGGGCCAGGGGGCCATGCACCAAGGTCACCTCCGCCCCGCGCAGCCGTGCTGCCTGAGCCAGCAGCACGCCCATCCGTCCGGTGCTGGGGTTGGTGAGACAGCGGACCGGATCGAGCGGCTCGCGGGTTGGGCCGGCCGTGACCAGCAAGCGCAGGCCAGCCCAGTCGCGCTGCCAGCCCCACAACTGCAGGCTCTCCAGGGCGAGCAGCAACTGCACCGGCTCGGCCATGCGGCCATCCCCGCGGCGGTCGCAGGCCAACAGGCCCGCCGCAGGCCCCAACGGCAACACCCGCTCAAAACCCTGCAGCAGCTCCCAGTTGCGCCGCACCGCCGGGGAAGCCCACATCGCCGTGTTCATGGCCGCCGCCGCCAGCACCGGCGCCTCCGTGGCCAACAGGATGCTGGCCAGCAGGGTGTCGGCCAATCCGTGCACCCAGCGGCCCAGGCTGGTGGCACTCAAGGGAGCCACCAGCACCAACTCCGCCCACTCCGCCAGCTCCACATGCAGTGGGCGGGGGGCGTGATGGCTCCACTGATCGGCGTCGAGGTGGCACGGATGGCGACTCAGGCTCGCCAGGGCCACCGGACTCACCAAGGCGGCCGCCGAGGACGTGAGCACGCAACGCACCTCGGCACCGCGCTGGGCCAGGGCGCTCACCACCAACGGCAGCTTGACGGCCGCAATGCTGCCGCTGATTCCCACCAGGATGCGGCGGCCCGCCAGGGGGTCGACCAACACAGAAGCGGAGTCGGCCGGCTCAGTCCTCATCGAAGGGTTCCTGGTCCACCAGATGCACGTAGGGACGCGCCAGCTCAGGGCGGTGAATGGCCAGCGCACGCATCAGATGCCAGTCCTGCAGGCCCGCGAAGGGGGTGGGGTAGTCGTCTTCGTCGAGACGGAGGGCCAAGGCGGCGGTTGATGCCTCATCAAAGGAGGCGATCAACTCAGGCGTGATCGCTGCGGCTGCTGTCATTGGGGAGGCTGCCATCGTTGAGGAAGCAGCCTTGGGTAGGGAATCGGTCAAGTCGCTGGCCTGCTCAGTGATCTCCATTCTCGGCTCTCAGGACAACAGCCACCGCCACAGGACTGATAATTTCTGGCAGAGACGCGCCCTCGGGCTCGTTGGATCGGGGAATTAGCTCAGCTGGTAGAGCGCTGCGATCGCACCGCAGAGGTCAGGGGTTCGAGTCCCCTATTCTCCATCTTCTGACCAGCGGGAAGGCCTGAACCTCCACCATGAACTGGCATCCCGACGCCGAAGCCAAACTCAAGGAAGTGCCCTTTTTTGTGCGGCCTGCGGTGCGGCGACGCATTGAATCGATGGCCCAGGAAGCCGGCCGCAGCGAGGTCGACGCCCCCTTTTATGAGCAGGCCAAGGCCCAGTTCGGACAGAAGTGATCCGGCGATGCGGTAAAAGGGTCTTTGGTACAACACCCATCGATGTCGCAATCGAAACGCGAACAGGTGGTTAGCCACCTGCGGTACATCCGCCAGGAGCTCCGTGAAATGCACCAGGGCGTGATGGATGACGGCCTGCTCCCCGAGGCCGGTGAGGTGCGCGGCGTGATGGCCCAGATGGAGGCCCTGCTCGAACTCCTGGAGGGCAAGTCCTCCCGCAAGAAAGACAGCGACGGCTGAGACGCAGACCGGGGCTGCTCCCCAGGGCGTCAAGGCCCCCTGGGGACGCTCTGGCAAACGTCCGCTCTGCCGTTGTAAGCACTCCATCCAGGCGCTTTGGTTGCAACGTCCCCATCACCCAGCCCGGGCTTCGGCCGCGGGCTTTTTTATTGGAATCCCCTATCTGTAGCGGTAAAAGGCTGCGCACACTCCAGAGATGGTGTAGACAGGATTGGGCAGGGCTCGGGCCGGGTGATGGGGATCACCGCCGTCAGCTTCCCTGCCCCCCTCATTTCAGTCCACGCTAAAGGCCTTCCACTGATGGCCTCCCACTCATGCAGGTGCGGTCGTGATCGCCAGCCCCCCGGAACGGCCCTACCAGCAGACCCGGTTTCAAGAACGGGTTGCACAGGCCAGGGCGGGGCTGGAAGGCTGGGCTGGCAACCCCTGGCGGCGGCTGTCGCTGCTGCTGATCGTGTTGCTGATCAGCTTCAGCATCGGCGGGGCCGTCGGCTCACTCACCGGCACCCTGGCCCAACTCGACCCCGTTGGGGCCTTGATCTGCGTGGTCGCCATCGAGCTGGCCATCCGTGCCCGGGGGCCCCTGCTGCGCCGCAGTGGTGATGGCCTGGTGCTGCAACTGATCGACATGGCGCGCATCGGCCTGCTCTACGGGCTGCTGCTGGACGGTTTCAAGTTGCTGTGAGCGGTTCGGCTGCTGCCAGCAGATAGAGCAGAGCCATTCGAATCGGGATGCCGTTGCGCACCTGCTCCTCTACGAGCGAAACGGCCGGATCGTCGAGCACCTCCCCGGCCAGCTCGACGCCCCGGTTCACCGGGCCTGGATGGAGCAGGGGCACCGGCTGGCCGCAGAGGGCCAGGCGGGCGCGGGTGATGCCGAACTGGCGGTGGTACGTGTCGAGGCTGGTAAGCAGGTGCTGGTGCATGCGCTCCTTCTGGAGCCGCAGGGTCATCACCGCATCGGCTCCAGGCAGGGCCGCCTCCAAACTTCGGGCGATCCGCACCGGGCCGCGCGTCGCCACCGGATCAGCCGCCTGGCCGGGAGGCGGCGCCGCCACGAAATCAGCGAAGGCATCGGGCAGCAGGGTGGGCGGGCCGCAGAGCACCACCTCGGCGCCGCAGGCGGTGAGGGCCCAGAGATTGGAGCGGGCCACCCGGGAGTGGAGCACATCGCCCACGATCACGATCCGCTTGCCGCGCAGGGCCGCGGGCGTGGGGGCCGCCGGGGCGAAATGACGCGCCAAGGTGAACAGATCAAGCAGACCTTGGCTGGGGTGGCTGTGCAACCCATCTCCGGCGTTGAGCACCGCCACCCGCTCACCGGCCTGATCCAGATCGGCCGCCAGGCTCTGGGGCACCCCGGCGCAGCGATGGCGTACCACCAACACGTTGGCGCCCATGGCCACGTAGGTGCGGGCCGTATCGAGCAGGCTCTCGCCCTTGCTGAGGGAACTGGAGGAGGGCGAAAAACTCTGCACATCGGCCGAGAGGCGCCTTGCCGCCAGCTCGAAGCTGCTGCGGGTGCGGGTGCTGGGCTCAAAGAACAGACTGGTCATCAGCCGCCCCTGCAGGGCAGGCAACTTGCGGGCGCCGGCGACCGGCAAGGCCCGGAAGCGCTGGGCCAGCGAGAGCACGGTGGCGTAGTCATCCAGCGAGAAGGCCGCCAGATCCAGCACGTGGCGGTGGCTCCAGCTGCTCAAGGGGTGCGGCGGCTCACGTTCTCAGGGTAGGGCCAGCCGAGGGACCCAACAGCACCTATTCTTACCAAGTAATACCTCTCCCAAAGCAAGGCCCCGCCATGGCTGAATCCAGCGGTTGCGCCGTGACCAGCAAAGGGCAGGTGACGATTCCTCAGATGATGCGGCAGCAGCTGGGCTTGCACAGGGGCAGCCGTGTTTGTTTTGAGTTGGTGGGCGATCACCTGGAGATCAGACCGGCGCGACCGGCAAGCAGCCCAACACACAGCGGCTTTGGCCTGCTGAAAACGACCATCCCACCGGTGCCAAGCGAATTCGATCCGGCCACGTTGTTGCAGCCGTGATCGGCCTAGACACCAATGTGCTGGCCCGCTACTTCATCGACGAAGCCGGCGCCGATGACGCCACCGTCAAGCAGCGGGAAGCCGCACGCACCTTGCTCGAATCGGGCCAAGGCCTGTATGTACCCAAAACCGTGGCTCTGGAACTGGAGTGGGTGCTGCGGGGGTATTACCGATTCAGCCGAGATCAGGTTGGGCTTGTCTTTGACGCACTGCTGAACCTGCCAAGCCTCCAGATTGAAGACCGCGCCGCAATCGAACAGGCCTTGGCAGGGCTACGTGCCGGACTTGATTTCGCCGATGCGCTGCACCATGCCAGTTGCCGCGCCTGCACAGCCATCGCCTCCTTCGATCAGCGCAGCTTCGCCAAGCCTGCACGCGCACTGAATCTGCAACCGCGGGTGATCACTCCCAGCTGATGCTCCCGGGCACGAGCCCTGGATCACACCTGCCAGATGTCCTGCAGTTCGATCCGCAACCCCGGCAGAAGCTGGCCGCCATCCAGCTGGGTGGCAGCCTCAATGCGGTACGGCTCACCTGCCACCGGCCAGACCTCCACAGCCCGCTCCTCAGGGATCAGCAACCAGCCCAGCTGGGCCCCGTTGGCCTGGTAAGCCGCCATCTTCTGGCGCAGGGCGGCAACAGCGCGGGGGCCTTGATCACTGGGGCAGGCGAGTTCCACCACCACATCTGGACAAAGGGGTGGAAAGCTTCGTCGCTGCTGAGGGGTGAGGACCTGCCAGCGCTCCAGACGAACTAGGGAGGCATCGGGGCTGAGCACCGCGCCGTCAGGCAGACGAAAGCCGGTGGAACTGTCAAAGACCTGCCAGCCGCCGAGCTGATCGGCCCAGGCCAGAAAGCGCATCAACAGGCGACTGTTACGGGCGCCGGTTTCCCCGCCGGTTGGAGTCATGTGGATCAGGTTCCCAGCAGCATCGAGCTCGAGTACCGCCTCTGGATTGGCGGCACAGACGGCAGCGAATTGCTCCGGGCTGAGGCATAGATCAGAAGGCAGCTGCAGGGGCGCCAGAGCATCAGCCCCTGGTGCTGGAGGAGCAATGGTCATAGCCCCAGCAAGAAGACCAATTCATCGTAGGGGGGCTGCCGATCCCCCTTGGCCCGCCTGCTGACGCTGCGGCTGGCCCGCCAATACCAGCGCCATGGAATGTCCTGGCCCTGGCTGATGCCGATGCGACTGGTCTGCATCAGGTCGGCATCGCCCAATCCAACCAGCTCGGGCGGCCGCGGGGCGATCCACAACCCCTGATCGGGATGCACCGGTTGGGCGTCATGGGAACGATCGATGCCAAACCAACGCGCCAACATCGCCGGACCTGCCGCCACCCGGTCGGGCTCGCCAGGAAGGGCCACGGCACGCAGCAACACGCCATCCGCCCAATCGGGCCGGTGCGTCACCACATTCACGCAGTGGTGAATGCCATAACTCACATAGACATAAAACCGCCCTGGCTCACCAAACAGGGTTTCGTTGCTGGGAGAGCGGCGGCGATGCCCGTGGCAGGCGGGCTCGCTCTGGCAATACGCCTCCGTTTCCACAATCACGCCCCAGAGCAGCTCCCCAGTGGGTTGGCGTTTCACCAGCAGGCAGCCGATGAGCTCGGGGGCAACCACCTCAGCGGGGCGGGCGAAGAACGCCTTCGGCAACGGATTCCCCACAAGATCGGGGCGCTGCTCGCCAGCAGCCGCGGCAGCCAGCAGACTGGGCCTTGATGCATCAGGCCTGCGGGCTGCCATGAACTCCACCGGCTTTACCCTCGCCACCGTGCTGATCTTCGGCAGCGGCTTTTTTGTGCTGGCCACCCTGTTCTTCGGCACCAAGGGCGGCTACTACGACACCGACAACTACGACGGCAACGGCACCGCCCACTGATCCAGCCTTTTTAGGGGTTGCTGAGCCGCTCGGCTTCGGGGCAGTCTTCGGAGGTGATCACGTCATCGGGGCTGCCGCTGCGGCACACATAGGCCAGGCGGGTGCTGACGGCACCGATCGAGTCGAGACGCACGCTCTCCTCCCAGCTGTGGGTTTCGTCGTCGTCCTCGGCGTCGTAGCGCAGGGTGACGAGATCTCCCTCGATCTCCACCACGGTGGCCTCCTCGATCCAGCGCTGCTGGTCCCGCAGGAACACCCACACCGGGCGCTGTTCGGCACAAAACTGGTAGAGCTTGCGGTGCAGCATGGGCCCTGGGCACTGCTGGCATCGAAATCCTAGGCAGCCCGCCCGGGCCCGTTGCTGTTCACCATGACCCAATCCGCCCCTCGGGCTGCCAGCCCCACCGAAGCCATCCGGCTGCAACTGCGCAGCTGGCCCGAAGTGGAGGCCTATCTGGAGCACTGCAAGGGCGTGATCGTGCCCCTGGGCTCCACCGAGCAGCACGGCCCCACCGGCGCCATCGGCACCGACGCGCTCACCGCCGAAGCGGTGGCCCTGGAGGTGGGCCGCCGCACCGGCGTGCTGGTGACGCCGGCCCAGGCCTTCGGCATGGCCGAGCACCACCTCGGCTTTGCCGGCACGGTGAGCCTGCAGCCCTCCACCCTGCTGGCGGTGCTGCACGACGTGGTGCTGTCGCTGGCGCGCCACGGTTTCGAGCGGATCTACGTGATCAACGGCCACGGCGGCAACATCGCCACCAGCAAGGCCGCCTTCGCCCAGGCCTATGCCACCGCCGCCAGTCGCGGGCTGCCGAATGCCCCACAGCTGCGCTGCAAGCTGGCCAATTGGTTCATGGCTGGGCCGGTGATGCAGGAGGCCCGCAGCCTCTATGGCGACCAGGAGGGCCACCATGCCACCCCCAGCGAGATCGCCCTCACCCTGCACCTGGAGCCCAGCCTGCAAACCAAGCAGCGCCCCCTGCCGGAACCGGCCCCCGCCGGGCCCATCCACGGGCCCGAGGATTTCCGCCGCCGCCACCCTGACGGCCGCATGGGCTCCAACCCCTATCTGGCCCAGCCCAGCCACGGTGAGCGCTTCCTGGATCTGGCTGCCACGGCCCTGGCCGCCGACCTGGAAGCCTTTCTGGCTTGAGCGCTAGCTTCGAGGCCAGAGAGTTCAGCCCCCATGAGCAAGATCACTGCCGACGACGTGCGCAAGGTGGCCCAACTGGCCCGCCTCGCCCTGCCGGAGGAGAAGATCGCCACCTACACCGGGCAGCTGGAGCGCATCCTCGACTATGTAGCCCACCTGGAAACGGTGGACACCGAAGGCGTGCCTCCCACCACCCGTGCCGTGGAAGTGGTGAACGTGACCCGCGAGGACATCGTGACGCCCACCAGCGTGCGGGAAGAGCTTCTCGACGAAGCCCCCCAGCGGGAAGGCAACTTCATTCGCGTGCCAAAAATTCTGGCCGACTAAAATTCGGGTCGACTAACGGACGAGCTCCTAGCGCTTAGGGGAAACGGCCGTGCGGTGCAGCAGCTCCAGCACGCGCCGGCGCGCATGCCGGGTGGGCATCAGGGCAGCAATGGGACGCAGCTTGCTGCGCTTCTTGCGGTGACTGCGCACCCCCAAGAAGATGTCATAAAGGAAATTGAACCCATCGCTTTTGCTTTCAAACACTCCAAGACGCTGAGGTGAGCCTTTGGCATCCAGAATCGATTTGGTGGCGTGATAGGCAGGCCGATATTCAAACCAGGGAATCGATGGCCAGAGGTGGTGGATCAGGTGGTAGTTCTGCCCCATGATCAGCCAATTCATCAGCCGCCCTGGATAAACACGTGAGTTGTGCCAGCGGTTGCGCGACTGGAAGGGGCGGTGGGGCAGGTAGTCGAAGAACAGGCCGAGGGTGACGCCCACCATCAGAGCCGGTGCAAACCAGCAATTGAACACAAAATCGAGAAAATTATATTTCGCGGCCGCAATCACAATCGCCGCAAAAATGCCCCGGGCCATCCCCCACTCGAGCAGTTCATAGCGGCGCCATAAACGCCGGCGGAAAAAGAACAGCTCGTGATAAAAGAAGCGCGGTGCGATCAACCACAACGGCCCGAAGGTGCTGACGATGTGATCTGGGTCGTTCTTGGGGTCGTTGACATGGGCGTGGTGTTGCAGGTGCACCCGCGTGAACACCGGAAAGCTGAAGCCGAGCAGCAGGGCGGCGCCATGGCCCATCACCGCGTTCCAGAAGCGGTTGGGGTGAGCAGCGTTGTGGCAGGCGTCATGGATGACGGTGCCCTCCAGGTGCAAGGCCAGAAATCCGGTGGCCAGCAACATGGGCAGGGGCCAGCCCCCCGCAAACCAGCCCCAGATCGTGAGGGCTGCCAGGCCATAGCCGGCCAGGAACAGGCCCACCGTGGGATTCCAGGGGGCCGGGGGATCGAGAAACTCGCGCGGCACCAAGCTCGACGGTGTCGGCTTAGCCCCGACAGGGGCGACGGTCGTGGGGGTCGCTACCAAAACCTGTGTCATCGCGGTTGAAACAGGTCCCAAAGGGTTGGCTCCCGGCAACTTAAGAAAACGTTGATGCCCACCGGGGGACTTGAACCCCCACGACCAAGGCCACTGGTACCTAAAACCAGCGCGTCTACCAATTCCGCCAGGTGGGCGAACCGGGACTGTAGGGACAGGAGCGAGAAGCGCACACCCAGGAGGCCACCCAGAATGGTGGAATCCTTCTGATCCGGCCATGCTCGCCACCCTGGGCGGACTCCTGGCACTGCTGCTCGGCCTCGCCATCCTGCTGCTGCCGCTGTTGGCCACCGAACTGAGCCGGCCGCGGGACTCGGTCTGGGGTGCCGTGGTGCTCCTGCTGGGCCTGATATTGGTGACCAGTGCCGATCGGCTCACCGGAGCACCAATGCTGGGCGTGCTCTGCGGGGGGCTGCTGATCGGCCGTCTAGCGGCGGAGGTGTCCCAGGGGCGCTGGCGGCAGCTCAGCCAGGAGGAACAGCAGCGGCTCTGGTCGAAGGAGCGCTGGCAGACGAGCCTGCAGCAGGCGGGAGCGACCGTGACCCATCTGATCGCCCAGGTGGGCGCGAGCAGCACCGGGCTGGGGCAGTGGCTCGCGGAGCGCCGCCAACCGAAAACCAGCGGCAAACGCTGGGTACGCCCCGAGGAACCCGAGCCGGCAGGCACCGTGGTGGTGAGCTCTTTTGCCGAGATCGATGCCCTGATCGAGGCTGAACCAGCAGAGCCGGAGGCGGCCAGCAGCCAAGCGGGATAATCGGCCCTTGCTGCCCTGTGGCGACGTGACCGCCAGCTCTGCCCCCGATAGCACCGCCGCAGCGGGGCAGATCTCCTACAAGGACACCCTCAACCTGCTCCAGACGCCCTTCGCCATGCGGGCGAACGCCAAGGTGCGCGAGCCCGAGATCCAGGCGTTCTGGGCCGAGCGGCAGATCTACGCGCGGCTCAGCCAGGAGAACGCGGGCGAGGCCTTCACCCTGCACGACGGGCCGCCCTACGCCAACGGGGCCCTGCACGTGGGCCATGCGCTCAACAAGATCCTCAAGGACATCATCAACAAAACCGCCCTGCTTCAGGGCAAGAAAGTGCGGTTCGTGCCGGGCTGGGACTGCCACGGCCTGCCGATTGAACTCAAGGTGCTGCAAGGGCTGAGCAGCAGCGAGCGGGCCGAGCTCACCCCCGTGAGCCTGCGCCAGAAGGCCCACGCCTACGCCCTGGAACAAGTGGAGGGCCAGAAGGCCGGCTTCCGGCGCTGGGGGATCTGGGCCGACTGGGATCAGCCCTACCTCACCCTGCAGAAGAACTACGAGGCTGCCCAGATCGGCGTGTTCGGCGCGATGGTGCTGGCCGGCCACATCTACCGGGGCCTCAAGCCGGTGCACTGGAGCCCCAGCTCCCGCACCGCCCTGGCCGAAGCCGAGCTCGAATATCCCGACGGCCACACCTCTCCGAGCGTGTATGCGGCCTTCCCGGTGGTGGAGCTGCCTGAAGGCCTGGCGGCCCAGCTCAGTGCCAGCGGCCTGCCGGCCGAAGCCGCCACGGGCGCTGGCGGCCTGGCCGTAGCGATCTGGACCACCACCCCCTGGACTCTGCCCGCCAACCTGGCGGTGTCGGTGAATGGGCGGCTCGACTACGCCATCTGCGCCGTGGCCCCGCGCGGTGAGGGTGCCGCCCCTGCCGCCAGCCACCTGGTGGTGGCTGCCGAGCTACGCGAGGGCCTGGAAACCAGCCTGGGGCTCACGCTCACGCCGCTGCTGACCGTGAAGGGCGCCGCTCTGGAAGGCATCGTCTACCGCCATCCGCTGCTGGAGCGCTCCAGCCCGGTGCTGATCGGCGGCGACTACATCACCACCGAAGCAGGCACAGGCCTGGTGCACACGGCCCCGGGCCACGGCGTCGACGACTTCAACACCGGCAAAAAGGCGGGTCTACCGGTGCTCTGCCCGGTGGATGAGGCCGGCACTCTCACCGCGGAAGCCGGCCCCTTCGCCGGCACCAACGTGCTGAAGGACGCCAACCCCACGATCATCGCGGCCCTGGAGGCCACCGGCCTGCTGCTCAAGCAGGAGCGGTACGCGCACCGCTACCCCTACGACTGGCGCACCAAGAAGCCCACGATCTTCCGCGCCACCGAGCAGTGGTTTGCCTCGGTGGAAGGCTTCCGCGCCGCCGCCCTCGAGGCGATCGCGGCGGTGGAGTGGCTGCCGGCCAGCGGCCGCAACCGCATCGAGGCCATGGTGAGCGAGCGGGGCGACTGGTGCATCAGCCGCCAGCGCACCTGGGGCGTGCCGATCCCTGTTTTTTATCACCGCGACAGCGGCGAGGTGCTGCTCAACGAAGCCACCCTGCGCCACATCCAGGGGTTGATCGCCGAGCACGGCGCCGACGTCTGGTGGCAGCGCGATGAGTCCGGCCTGCTGCCGGGGGCCTACGCCGCCGAAGCCGGCCAATGGCGCAAGGGCACCGACACCATGGACGTGTGGTTTGACTCCGGCTCCTCCTGGGCCGGCGTGCTCCAGGAGCGGGGCCTGCACTACCCCGCCGATCTGTATCTCGAGGGCAGCGATCAGCACCGCGGCTGGTTTCAGAGCAGCCTGCTCACCTCGGTGGCCGTCAACGGCCATGCCCCCTACAAGCGGGTGCTCACCCACGGCTTCACCCTCGATGAGAAGGGCCGCAAGATGAGCAAATCCCTGGGCAACGTGGTGGATCCGGCGGTGCTGGTGGAGGGCGGTAAGAACGAGAAACAGGATCCGGCCTACGGCGCCGATGTGCTGCGCCTGTGGGTAAGCTCGGTGGACTACTCCGCCGATGTGCCACTGGGGCCGGGGATCGTCAAGCAGCTGGCCGATGTGTACCGCAAAGTGCGCAACACGGCTCGCTACCTGCTCGGCAACCTGCACGACTTCGACCCGCGCCCCCAAGCTGAAGGCGGCGACGCCGTGCCCCTCGCTGAGCTGCCGCTGCTGGATCAGTGGATGCTGCAGCGCACCGCTGCCCTGATCGACAGCGTGACGGGAGACTTCGAGCGCTACGAGTTTTACCGCTTCTTCCAGGCGCTGCAGAACTTCTGCGTCGTCGATCTCTCCAACGTCTACCTCGACATCGCCAAGGACCGCCTCTACGTAAGTGGTGCCGCGGAGTTCCGCCGCCGCAGCTGCCAGACCGTGCTGAGCCTGGTGGTGGAGCGCCTCGCTGGGCTGATCGCGCCGGTGCTCTGCCACATGGCCGAAGACATCTGGCAGAACCTGCCCTACCCAGTGGCCGAGGCCTCGGTGTTTGAGCGGGGCTGGCCGACGGCGCCCGCGGAATGGCGCCAGCCAGAGCTGGAGGCTCCGATGGCCGCCATCCTGGAGCTCCGCGCCCTGGTGAACCGCCAGCTGGAGAGCTGCCGCGCCGGCGGCCAGTTGGGCGCCTCGCTGGAAGCGCAGGTGCAGCTGGATCTCACCGCAGGTAGCGAGGTGCTGGTGGAAGCGCTCGGCTGGCTGGAGCACTCACCCCACCACGCCGTCGACAACCTGGCCGACTGGCTGCTGGTGTCGGGCCTGCGCATTGGTGGCGCAGCCCCGGAGGCTGTTCTGCAAGAGGCCGAGGACGCTGGCGTGCGGGTGCGGATCGCCAAAGCCGCAGGGCAGAAGTGCGAGCGCTGCTGGCACTACGAAACCGACATCGGCAGCCACAGCGCCCACCCGACCCTCTGTGGCCGCTGCGTGACGGTGCTGGCTGGATGAACAGCCCTGCGGCAGCGGGCCCTGGGTTCCGTGCCGAAGAGCTGATCGCCCAGCTCCAGCTACAGCCCCACCCGGAAGGCGGTCACTACCGCGAGACCTACCGGGCCAGCGAACAGGTGAACAGCCCGCGGGGGCCCAGGGCAGCCAGCACGGCGATCCTGTTTCTGCTGGCAGCGGGCGAGCGCTCGTGCTGGCATCGCATCGCCTCCGACGAGCTCTGGCATCACCACGGTGGTGGCGGACTGGTGATCCATGAGCTCTGCCCGGCTGGCCAGGCGCGCTCCACCCATCTGGGGCTCGACCTGTCGGCCGGAGTGCAGCCCCAGCACATGGTGCCGGCGGGCAGCTGGTTTGCAGCCGAACCCCTGCCCGGCAGCGCCTGGAGCCTGGTGAGCTGCACCGTGGCACCCGGATTTGACTTCGCCGACTTCGAGCTGGCGAGCCAGGCCCAGCTGGCCGCCCATGCCGAGCCCCTGAGCCGGATCTGCCCGCACTGGCAACGCCTCTGTGCGGGGTGCCTGTGAGCCTTCAGAGCCAGCTGACGGGATCGAGAAACCCATCCACCGGAGCCGGACCAGCCAGCCGCTGTTCAGCAGACGGGTTGAGGGGGCCCAGCAGCAGTTCAGCCGTCTCGATCACGGCTCCATCAGGCAGCAACGGCTGATCAGGGTCGTAGGCCGTGGGATGGGTGGTGCTGCTCGAGAAGCCCCGAAACATCACCAGCTCAAACGCTTCCGCCACCTCAGCAGCGCCCTGCAACTGGCCACGCAAGCGGAGCACCCGGTCGGGGCGATCGCGACTGAGCAGCTCCAACTGGGCAAGCAGGGCCGAATCCACCATCGCCACCCCTCAGAACTCCCCAGCGATGCGGCCCTGCTTGGGCAGGCGCACCAGCAGCCACTGCAGCAGGCCCACCACGTAGGCCACCAGGCCCACGTAGCCGATGAACGCCGCCACGGCCGGGGTCCACTCACCGCCGAAGACGAAATCAAACAGGGCTTCCACGTGGCGGTGCAGCCCCAGGGGGGGCTGGATCCAAATGGCGCACTGGGCCTTGCCCAGGGCGGCGCCATCCAGGCAATGGAGGGCCGTAGCACTGAAGGCCGCCCCCGCCAGACCCCACACCGTCAGGCTCCAGCGCCAGATGCGCAGAGTGAGGGGCAAGGGCCGCCAGGGCGGCAGATCGGCCAATTCCTCGTTGAGATCCACCCAAAACCACACACTTACAACCACCAGCAGCTGGGCCAGCACGGCCACCACAAACCCCAGGGGCCGGCGGTCGGTGAGCAACAGGGTGGCAAGCAGCAGCAAGCTGGCCACCTTCCAATAGATGCCCAGCAGCCGCACAAGGGCCCCCTCGCGCCGCACGGTGGCCCAAATCAAGAGCACCAGGGGCAAAGCGATGCTGAACAGGACGGCCAGGCGGACATCGAGCCACACCAGCGAGCGGTACAACGGTTCGGGCAGGGCGGCGAGCACGCGGCTGGTTCGGTAAGGCGCCATTATCCGTGGCCCCCGGCGGGCGATAGGGTCCAGCCCATGGCCGCCTTTTCACTGCCCAGCTGGCTCTCCCGCCCCTTCGCAGGCCGGCCCGATCAGGCCTGGTGCCGCACCGCCCTGGCCACCGAAACCTCTCTGCAGGCTGCGGTGGAGAGCATTGCCCGCCAGCTGCGCGGCGCAGGCCCAGCGGATCTGGCCCTGGTGTTTGCCGCGGCCAGCTACGCCAGTGATCTGCCGCGGCTGCTGCCCCTGCTGCGCGAGCAGCTGCGGGCCGAGCACTGGCTGGGCTGCCTGGGTGGTGGCGTGGTGGGCACCGACCCCTCCGGAGCCCCCCATGAACTGGAAAACAAGCCGGCCCTGAGCGTCACCCTGCTGCGCCTGCCTGGCGCCAAGCTCCAACCCTTTGCCATCAACACCGACACCCTGCCCGACCTGGATGGCCCAGCCGACCCCTGGCGCGCCTTGCTGGGCGTTCCGGAACCAGCCAACCCCGCGTCCAGCCCCTCGATGCTGCTGCTGGTGGATCCCAGCTGCTCCCGCATCAACGATCTGATCAGCGGCCTGGATTACGCCGCTCCGGAGGCGGTCAAACTCGGCGGCATTGCCGGCCAGCACAGCGCCCCCCATGGCTCCCTGCTGTTCAACGACCAGGTCGTGCGCGGAGCCGTCGGCTGCCTGATCGGCGGTGCCTGGCAGCTCGATCCGGTCGTGGCCCAGGGCTGTCGCCCGATCGGCCCGGTGTTCGATGTCGAACAAGCCCAACGCAATGTGGTGCTGGAAGTGAGCCAGGGCCAGGCCCGCCGCAGCCCGGTGGCCGCCCTGCAAGCGATCCTCACCGAGCTCAACCCCCGAGAGCGGGAGCTGGTGAAGAACTCCCTGTTTCTGGGGGTCGGCCGCAGCAGCTTCAGCCTCGAGCGCGCAGAACCGGACGGTCCCACGGCCTTCCTGGTGCGCAACCTGATCGGCGTGGATCCTCGCAATGGGGCCGTGGCCGTGGCCGAACGCATGCGGGTGGGTCAACAGGTGCAGTTCCAGCTGCGCGATGCTGCCGCCTCACGCCAAGAACTGCGCCAGCTCCTCGGCCGGCAGCAAGCGCGCCAACCAGAGCCCCTGGCCACCCTGCTGTTCGCCTGTCTTGGCAGGGGCGCAGGGCTTTACGGCGAAGCCGATGGCGACGTGAGCCTCTGCCGCGAGACGTTTGCCCAGGTGCCGATCGCCGGGGTGTTCTGCAATGGCGAGATCGGGCCGGTGGCCGGCAGCACCCACCTGCATGGCTACACCGCCAGCCTCGCCTTTCTGGTGCAGCGCGGAGACAGCTGATGGTGCGCCAGCACGTCAATCCGCTCAGCCGCTTCTTCCAACAGCCCCGGCGCCTACCGGCGCCCGCGGAGCTGTTCAGTGCGCCGGATCAGCCCCTGCACCTCGACATCGGCTGCGCCCGCGGCCGCTTTCTATTGGCATTGGCCCAGCATCAGCCTGGCCGCAACCACCTCGGCGTGGAGATCCGCCGGGCCCTGGTGGATGCCGCTGAAGTCGAGCGCCAGGCCTTGGGCCTGACCAACCTGCACATCCTCTTCTGCAACGCCAACATCAGCCTGCAGGACTGGTTGGCGGCGCTGCCCACCGGACTGCTGGAGCGGGTCTCGATCCAGTTTCCGGATCCTTGGTTCAAGAAGAAGCACCATAAACGGCGGGTGCTGCAGCCCGCCCTGCTGCTGGCCCTGGCCGAGGCCCTGGCCCCAGGGCGGGAGCTGTTCATCCAGAGCGATGTGCTGGCGGTGATCACGCCGATGGTGCAGCTGATCGAGGCCACTGGCGGCTTCGATCGCCCGCCCGAAGACAGCCGTCCCTGGCGGGCCGACAACCCCCTACCGGTGCCCACCGAGCGCGAAACCTACGTGCTGGCCCAGGGGCTGCCGGTGTACCGAGTGCTCTACCGGCGCAACAGCCACAACCTGCCACCGCTCGACACCCTGGAGGATCTGCTGGAAGGGGTCGATAATCCGGCCTGACGGCAGCCTTCGCCCCTTGAGCGCCCCCACCATCCCCGTTCTGCTGCGCTGGCAGGGCACGCTCCAAAGCGCTTCCAGTAGGGCCCTCGGGCGGCATTTGCACCTGATTGCCGGCCTGGTGCTGTGTGCCCTGATGGCCGGCCTGCCGCTGGTGACCCGCAGCGGCCTCAGCCTGCTGATCCTGGCCAGTGGCCTGCTGTGGCTGCTGCTGGCTTTACGCACCCCCCCGGGGCCCCTGGGAGAGATCGATCGCTGGATCCTGGGGATCCTGGCCCTGGCCCTGCTGGCCACGGGCTTCTCCCCGGTGCCCCTGGCCGCCACCAAGGGGCTGCTGAAGCTGGCGAGCTATCTCGGGGTGTACGCCCTGATGCGCCAGCTGCTGGCAACGGCATCCATCTGGTGGGACCGGATCGTGGCGGCGTTGCTGGCCGGAGAGTTGGTGACCTGCGTGATCGGCATCCGCCAGCTTTACGGCGAAACCGCCGAGCTGGCCCGCTGGGCCGACCCCAACTCCGTGGCCGATGGCACGGTGCGGATCTACAGCACGCTGGAGAACCCCAACCTGCTGGCGGGATACCTGCTGCCGATCCTGCCCCTGGCGCTGGTGGCCCTGCTGCGCTGGCCTGGGGGGGCACGCAAACTGTTTGCCCTCACGGCCCTGGTGCTCGGGGTGGCGGCCCTGGTGCTCACCTACAGCCGCGGCGCCTGGATGGGACTGGTGGCCGAAGCCGCTGTGATCGTGTTGCTGCTCGCCATCCGCGGCACCCGCGCCTGGCCTCCCCTGTGGCGCAAGGTGGTTCCCCTGCTGCTGCTGCTTGGCGGTGCGGCCCTGCTGGTGGTGCTGGTGACCCAGGTGGAGCCGCTGCGGGTGCGGGTGATGAGCCTGGTGGCAGGCCGGCAGGACAGCTCCAACAACTTCCGCATCAATGTGTGGCTGGCGGCGCTGGACATGATCCAGGCCCGCCCTTGGCTGGGGATCGGCCCTGGCAACGACGCCTTCAACCAGATCTATCCGCTCTTTCAGCAACCCAAGTTCAACGCCCTCAGCGCTTACTCCATTCCTCTCGAGCTGGCGGTCGAGGCCGGCATCCCGGGGCTGCTGGCGGGCATCGGCCTGCTGGTGGCGAGCTTGCGCCGCGCCATCAGCCTGTGGCGCAGCGATGGGGTGTTCAGTCTGCCGGCCTTGGCCGTGATCGCCGTGATCGCCGGACTTGGCGTGCAAGGACTCACCGACACGATCTTTTTCCGGCCCGAGGTCCAACTGATCGGTTGGTTCTGCGTGGCCACCCTCGCGGCGGGGGCTGCTACGGAGGCGGGAGCCACTCCTGATCGTGGCTGAACTCCGGTTGATCGCCGGCTTCGATGCCGGCCAGACCCACACCACCTGTCGCCTGAGCGACGCCGACGGCGCTGCGGTGCTGGCGGAAGGGCAGGGGCCCGGGGTGTGTCACCTGGCCGCTCCCGAAGGCCCCGCTCGGTTGCGTTCGGCCCTCCAGGAGAGTTGGGCCCAGGCCTGCAGCCAGCTCGGAACTGCTGGCACAGCGCCAGCGCCCACCCGCCTGCTGGCGGCCGCCATCGGGGCCAGCGGCATCGAGGTGGGCGCTCCGGTGCAAGCTGCCGCCCGCGAGCTGGCGGCCCAAGCCCTGGGGCTGCCCCTGCCGCGGGTGGTGGTCACCGGGGATGAGCGCACGGCCCTGCGCGGCGCCATGGGCCGTCACCGGGGCGGCATCGTGGTGATCAGCGGCACCGGCATGATCGCCGTGGGGCGCAACCCGGCCGGCCTGGAGCACCGCTGCGGCGGCTGGGGCTGGCTGCTCGATGGGGCCGGCTCCGCCATGGACATCGGCCGCGATGGGCTAGCCCTGAGCCTGGAGATGGCGGATGGCCGCCGGCCCGACTCACCCTTGCGCGCCCGGCTGTGGGCCGGGCTGGACGCGCACCCAGACGATCCCCACGCCGCCCAGGCGATCAAGGCCAAGGTGGTGGAACCAAACTTCGGCGCTGCGGGCTTCGCCCGCCTGGCCCCCCTGGTGATGGCCGCCGCCAGCGAGGGTGATGCGGCCGCCGCGGCGGTGGTGGAGCGCTCGGCGCTCGCCCTGGCCCAGATGGTGATCACCATCAGCCAACGCCTGCAGTTGGAGGCGCCGCCGGTGTGGCCCATGGGTGGCGCCCTGGAGCACCTGCCCCTGCTGCGCGCCCGGCTGGCCGCCGCCCTGGAACTTCGCTGCCCCGGCGCCCAGCTGCTGACGCCGGATGGAGATGCCTGCAGCGGCGCCCTCGCCCTGGCCCGCGACTGCCTGGCATCCTCCGCCGCGGATGGGGCCGCAAATTAGGCCGCGTTCAGATGCCGTTCGGCTTCAGCGGCCAGCTGGCTGGCCCAGTGATCCACCAACGGCTGCTCTGCCGCCTCCACCATCACCCGCAACAGCGGTTCGGTGCCGCTGGCCCGCACCAACACCCGGCCTCGGCCCTCCATGGCTGCCTCCGCGGCCTCCACGGCCTGCCGCAGGGGCTCGCACTGCTGCCACTGCTGACGCCGCTGTCGATCGGGCACCGTCACATTAACCAGGGTCTGGGGATAGGGCTGGAAACTGTTGTCCATCCAGTCGGCCAGGCTCTGGCCGGAGCGGTGCAGCAGGGTGGCCACCTGCAGGGCCGTGAGCAGACCGTCACCGCTCATGCCGTGACGGGCCGAAAGGATGTGGCCCGACTGCTCACCGCCCAGGCCCGCCCCCATCTGCTCCATCGCCTGGTGCACGTACTGATCACCCACGGCGGTGCGCTCCAGCACGCCGCCCTTGGCCTGCCAGGCCCTCTCAAAACCGAGATTCGACATCACCGTGGCAACGATGCGATTGGCCGGCAGCTGCCCCTCCGCCAGCAACGACGATCCCCACAGGTAAAGGATCTGGTCGCCATCCACCACCCGGCCCTGGCCGTCCACCGCCAGCATCCGGTCGGCGTCGCCGTCAAAGGCAAAGCCCATCGCGGCGCCCTTTTCAATCACCGCCTGTCGCAGGGGCTCGAGGTGGGTGCTGCCGCAGCCCACGTTGATGCGCTCGCCATCGGGTTGGCCGTGCAGCACCGTGAGCTCAGCTCCGAGGGCGCGGAACACCGCCCCGCCGCAGGCCGTCGCCGAACCCCAGCAGAGGTCGAGCACAATCCGACACCCCTCCAGCCGGCGACCCCTAACGCTGGCCAGCAGGGCGCGTTGGTAGTCGGCCAGCAGATCGTGGCGATCCAGCACGACACCGGTGCCGCTGAAGCCACCCGAAGCACCGGGGCCCCCATCCACACCCTGCAGCCCCGCTTCGATCGCCCGCTGCTGGCCGCGGCTGAGCTTGGCGCCGGAAGCGCCAAACACCTTGATGCCGTTGTCGTGAGGAGGGTTGTGGCTGGCCGACACCATCAGCCCGCCGGCCGCCCCCAGGCGCCTGATCGCACCGGGAATCGCGGGCGTGGGACAGAGGCCAAGGGTCCACACCTCCCGGCCCGCAGCCGTGAGGCCCGCGGTGAGTGCCGCCACCAGCATCGGCCCGCTGCTGCGGGAATCCATGCCGATCAGCACCGGCGCGCCGGCGGGCAGCACCTGATCGCACCAGAAGCCCACCTGCAACGCCAACGCCGGACTCACCTGGCTGCCGACGCGGCCGCGGATGCCATCGGTGCCGAAGCCAGCCACGCCACCCCTCAGGGGATGCCCGACGGGATGGGGAGCCAGCTCGGCCATGGGCAGGTGCCGCGAAGGAGCTCAGGCTACGTGGACTGGCGGGAGCCCTCAACGCCAGCGCCGGGGCCACCAGATCCAGCGCAGCAGCTCCCATACGGCCCACAGCAGCAGCAGTCCCACCACCCAGCCCGGCAGCCAGATCAGCGGCCACCAGGGGCGCAGCAACAGCACCAATCCGGCCGCCGCCAGCACCCGCAACGCCCGCAGCCGCTGCTCGGCGCCAGGCAGGCTGGAGAGATAGGGGGGCAGAGGGGGCAGGCGCACCAGCAAGGCCGGATCCGAACCTCCCCAGAATGCCGAAGAATGCAAAATCCGTGCCGCTGTTGCCCTTGGCTCGCCTCCCCCTGCTGCTGGCCCTCACCTGCCTGGGTAGTGGCGCGGCGCTGGTGGGCGGTCGGGCCCTGCTGAACCAACTCCCGGCACCGGACCCCAACACCCCCACGGCCCATCTGGAGCGCCTGAGCCGGCTCTCCCCCGATCCAGCGCGGCGCCGGGAGGCCAACCTGCTGCTGCTGGGCCGCCAGGGGGAGGACCCGGCGCGCGCGCGCCAGCTGCTGCGCGGCCAGGGCTGGGGCCGCGATGGCCTCGCCGCCCTGGTGCTCAAGCGCGATGCCCTGGCCGCCGAAGCGCTGGCAGACCGCGAAGCCGCCCAGCAGCGCTGGCGGCAACTGCTGCGGCGCTTCCCCCAGACGCCGGCCGCTGCCGATGCGCTCTACGTCCTCGGCCGAGACCAGCCCAGGCTCCGCCAGGAGCTGCTCCAGCGCTTCGCCGCCCATCCAGCGGCCCTAGCGGCTGCGGTGGAGGCGGGCCCGGCCCCAGAGACGCGCCGCGACGGCGCCCTGCACCTGGCCCGCCACGGTGTGCGCTGGCCCGGCGCTGCAGCGCGGCTGCGCCAGGCCTGCCGGCAACCCACTGCCGCCCCCACACCCCAACAGCGCGACCAGCTGGCCGGTGGCCTGGCGCAACTGGGCGATGCGGAAGCCGCCCTGGCCTGCTTGAACGGCAGCCAGCCCGGCCTCGACACCCAGTTGGCACTGGCCAAGGCGTTGCTCAGCGGCGGCAGCGCCCAGCAGGCCCAGGGCCGGCTGCTGCAGCTGGCCCGCTCGGCGCCGGGCTCCCCCCAGGCCCGCGAGGCCGTGGCCCTGCTCAGCGAGCAACCTGGGCCAAGCAGCCTGCAGGCCCTCGCCGCGCTACCCGCCAGCCTGCAGAACACCGCCCCGGTGCAGGCCCGGCGCGCCCTGGACACCCCAGGCACCGAGGCCGTGCTGGCGGTGCTGAAGCGCTGGCCCGCCGATCCGGCCAGCTGGGAGCTGCAGTGGCAACGGGCCCGGCGGGCCCTGCTGGAGCGCCAGTGGGCCACGGCCGAAGCGCTGCTGAGCGCACCGATCGACCGTGCGCTGCCGGTGGGACTGGCGGGCCGCCAGCGCTTTTGGCTGGGCTTCAGCCAATGGCAACAGGGCCAGCGGAGCGAGGCCAAGAGCACCTGGACCCGCCTGCTCCAGCGCCATCCCGAGGGTTACTACGGCTGGCGGGCCGCGGTGCGGCTCGGCCAGGGGGATCTCAGCCTCGATCCACGCCGCAGTCCTGCCCTGGTACGGCCCGGCTGGCAGCCCCTGGCCAGCGGCGATCCCGCCCTCGATCGGCTCTGGCGCCTCGACCAACCCCTGGAGGCCTGGGAGCACTGGCGCACGGGCCGCGTCCTCCCCCCCCGCGCTCCGCGGGAGCTGCTGCTGGAAGGCCGGCTGCGCCGCGCCGTGGGCGACCACTGGATCGGCCTGGGGCAACTGGAGCAGGCCAGCCTGCGGCTTCCCCCAGGTCAGTCCTGCGGGCTGGCGCAGCAACTGGAGCGCAGTTTGCAGACCCCCAGCTTTGTGGCGGAGCTGGAGCGAGCCGCCACGGCCTCGGCCGTGCCAGCAACCCTGTTAGCCGCCGTGGCCAAGCAGGAATCCCGTTTCAGCCCTGGGGTGAGCTCCAGCGCCGGTGCCGTGGGGCTGTTGCAACTGATGCCGGACACCGCAGCCGAACTGGCCGGGGGTCCGCTGGGGCCCGAGGCCCTGCGCGATCCCAGCCGCAATGCCCAGCTCGGCGCCCGTTACCTGAAGCAACTGCTGGGGCAATGGCAGGGCAACCCCGTGCTGATGGCCGCCAGCTACAACGCTGGCCCCGGCGCCGTAGCCGGCTGGGTGAACCCCCAGCTGCAGCAGGACCCCGAGCTTTGGATCGAAGCGATCCCGTATCCCGAAACCCGGCTCTACGTCAAAAAGGTGCTCGGAAATCTGTGGAGCTTCCAGCAACGGCCCACGCCGGGCTGTTAACCGCTGCTGGCCAGCCAGCGGCCCACGCCGGCCCCCGCGAGCACCAGCCCCCCCAGGGCCCCGGCCAGGATCAGGGGTGGAGGCGCCACCCGCACCCGGGCCAGATCCAGGCGGGCCAGCAGCACCGTCGAACCGAGGATCAGCACGTTGGTGAGCACCTTGAGGTGCAGCAGATACAGGCCCCCCACCGTGACGATCAGCAACGTGATCACCAGGCTTATCACCCGGCTGGACGCCATCACGTTGGAGATCCGCTGCAACAGCAGATCGGGCATCGTGCACACCACCACCACCAGCAGGGCGTGGAGGCAATCCAGCGACCAGAACAAACTGGACAACTGCCCCATTCCCGAGGCAGCGGCTCCCTCCAGCGGCTGGCTCCACTGCAGCCCCTCGTAGACGGCGATGGCCGCCAGAACCAGCAGCATTGGTGCCCGCACAGGCAACAGCAGCAGACGCACCAGGGCCATCACGGGGGAGCCAACACCAGGGCAATGGCATCCAGAGGACAACTCGGAATGCACTGTTCACAGACCAGGCAGCGTTGCGCATCGAAGTGCAGCTGCCAAGCGGGCTGACGCAGGCTGAGGGCGCCGCTGGGGCAAACGCTGGAGCACAGGCCGCAATCGACGCAACGGCCGCGGTCGATGGCGATCTGCCCCGGCGCCCGGTTGAGACCCAACCCCTGGCTCTCCAGCCAGGCCTCAGCGGCCGCCAGTTCGTCGATGTCGCCCGAGAGCTCCACCACCATGGTGCCGCTCTGGTTGGGGGCAATCTGAGCCCGCAGGATCTTGGCGGCAACGTCGAAATCCACGGCCAACCGATAGGTGATCGGCAGGTGCACCGCTTCGCGGGGAAAATGCAAGGTGAGGCGCCGTTTCACAGGGGAGGCCGGTGGACGAACAAGGCCGGTTCACCTCAAGCAAAACGCTAGCAAGCACTGGCAAAGTGCAGCCACGCTCCCTCAGTGCGCCCTGCGCAGCCTGCAGCCATGACCAGCCCCTCGCCAAACCCCGGCTTAGGCCCGAGCGAACGCCTGCTGCTGCTGGTGCTGGCCGTGCTGCTGGCGGCTGGCCTGGTGTGGTTTCGGGGTGGCCTGCACCCCGAAGCGCCCCTGGAGCGCCTAGCGCGCCAGTCGCTCGATCTGCCCGTGGCCCTGCGCAACGGCAAGCCGACGGTGGTGGAGTTTTACGCCGACTGGTGTGAGGCCTGCCGCAGCATGGCGCCGGCCATGGAGACGATCGAGGCCCAACACCGGGGGACGCTTGATGTGGTGCTGCTCAACGTCGACAACCCCCGCTGGCAGCCGGAGCTGGAGCGCTTCGACGTCAACGGCATTCCCCAGCTGGAACTGTTCAATGCCGCCGGAACGCCCGTGGGCCGCTCGATCGGGGCCCGCAGCACGGCAGAACTGCAGGCCCTCAGCAGCGCCCTGATTGCCGGCGAACCCCTACCCGCCCTGGCCGGCATGGGCGCCGTCAGCAGCCTCGATGCCACGCCCAACACCACCTCCAACACCAGCGTCGACGTCACAGAGGGCGAAGTCGCTGCAGGCGCGCCAAAGGCTGCCACGATGGCCGGACCCCGCAGCCACGCCTAATTTCCCCCCTGAAATCCGCCATGGATCCCCGTTTCCGCGTCGCCCTGATCGCCGCTACGCCCAACCCCCAGCAGTGCGTGTATGCCGGCATGCACCAGGACTACAGCGAGGGGTTTGTTGTCGCAGACACGGCCAACTGGCCTGACGAAACCAAGGCGGGCGAGATCTGCATCAAGCGGCTACTGGCCGGAGAGCGGGGCCACTACGGCCCCATGGAGCACGCCCAGATCGTGCTCAACGTGGGCTGGTTTCCCCACTCGGTGATGCAGCAGGCGCGCACGCACCGTGTGGGGGTGAGCTTTGACGTGCAGTCGATGCGCTACACGGGCGATCGCATCTGCAAAGCGGCCAACGGCGAGCTGGAGCTGGAGGAGGTGTTTTACCTCCGCCCGGTTGGCAGCTACAGCGACCGGCAGGGCAAGAAATACGCCTACACCCCCGAGCAGCGGGCCGTGGATCTGGATCTCTGCCGGGCGGCGGCGGAGCGCTACCGCGACCTGCTGGCGGCGGGCTTCGCTGAAGAGCACGCGCGCGGCATCCTGCCCTTCGACTACCGCCAGCACTTCGTGGTGAGCTTCACCTTGCGGGCCTTCCTGCACTTCCTCGACCTGCGGGCCAAGCTCGATGCGCAGCAGGAAATCCGCGAGCTCTGCGACCTGATGTGGCCTCACTTACAGGCCTGGACCCCGCAATTTGCCGAGTGGTATGAAAAGAGCCGGCTGCACAAGGCTCGCCTGGCGCCTTAAATGCGGGCGAGGGTGACACGCTCGGGCTGGTGCTGATATTTACCGGCCCGATCTTGATAGGTGGTTTCGCAGGGATCGCCCTCAAAGAAGAGCAACTGGCAGATGCCTTCGTTGGCATAGATCCGGCAATCAGCCCCGGAGGAGTTGCTGAACTCAAGGGTGAGGTGCCCTTCCCAGCTGGCTTCTGCAGGAGTGGTGTTGACGATGATGCCGAGCCGGGCGTAGGTGCTTTTGCCCAGACAGATCACAGTGATATTGGGCGGCACCTTCATCTTCTCCAGCGCCACCCCCAGCCCGTAGGAATGGGCCGGCAGGATGAAATAGGCGCCATCCTCATCCTCATGCAGGGGCGCAGGCTCAAGGTTGGCCGGATTGAACCGCTTGGGGTTCATGATCGTGCCGGGCACGTGCCGGAAGATCAGAAACTCCTTCGCCGACAGGCGCAGGTCGTAGCCATAGGACGAGCAGCCGTAGCTGAGCACCGGTGAGCTGGCGGTGTCGGGATCCAGGTGACGCACCAGGCTCGACTGGAAAGGCTGCAGCATTCCGGCCGCGGCCTGCTCGTTGATCCAGCGATCGTTCTTGAGCATTAGAGACCTCGACGCAGCTGGGTGACCTGGTCGGCCATCGCCATCAGCTCAGCAGCCATGGCCGGACCGGTCAGGATGACATCCAGATGGGCCGGCCGGCGATCGAGGGTGGCCACGACGTCGGCCTTGTCGATGTAGCCCAGCTCCACCGCCAGACCCAGCTCGTCGAGCACCATCAGATCGACAGCGCCACTGAGCAACTGCTCACGGCTGAAGGCCCACACCTGGCGTACCGCCTCCACCGACTCCTGATCCTGGTTGGCGGCCCGCTCCGAGAGGCAGGCGGGCACCCCGGGCCGCAACCACTGCAGACGGCCACAAAGCCAAAGGCTGCTCTCCAGCCCCTGATCCACGCCACCCTTGAGAAACTGGCTCACCAGCACCCGACTGCCCAACCCGGCGGTGCGCAGGGCCTGGCTGAGCACCGCACCGAAACTGCCCCGGAACGGAGCCGTGTGGATTTGGAGCAGACCCTCCTGCTGGGCCACCAAACGCAGCACGGGAGCGGGAGAAACCGCCGCCAGGGGGCGATGGCCTGGGCGCTGGAGAACGTGCTGGACCGCAGGAAAACCCGCTCCGGCTCCTGAGGTCAGACCTGGGACGGGCAAGCTGGCGGTCATGAACACCGAGTCAGGACAAGGGGCAGGACAAACAGGGACGCGACACCCCACCAGGGAAGTCGCGACTGCGGCCCCCGGGGACCTGAATGTAGCGGGATCGGACCGTTCCACAAGCGAATGACACCATCCCTGGTGGAAACATCCGTACTGCTGCGCCCAAAACCAGCCAGGGGCAACAGCAAGGCGACGGTAAATCGTGTGCGTTGCTACAGGGGCACCCCCGGGTGATCCTTAGGGTCCGGCCACTTGCCTAAGCCACGATGGTTGGCGCCACCCACGGATTCAGCCGTACCGCCGCCACCCCATCGACCGGGGCCCCAGGGGTGGTGGCCGGCATGGGCAGCGCTGGCCAGGCCAGTCCCACCCTGCTGGAGGTGATCCGCGGGCTGGCCGGCAGCAGCGTCGAAACGATCGAACGGGGCAAGACGATCTTTTTCCCCGGCGATCCAGCCGAACGGGTGTACCTGCTGCGCCGCGGTGCGGTGCGGCTCTCGCGCGTCTACGAATCCGGCGAAGAAATCACGGTGGCCCTGCTGCGGGAAAACAGCCTGTTTGGGGTGCTGTCCCTGCTCACGGGCCAGCGCTCAGATCGCTTTTATCACGCTGTGGCCTTCACCCGGGTCGAGATGGTGACCGCTCCAGCCACCTCGGTGCGGCGCGCCATCGAGCAGGACGCCAGCGTCGGGTTGCTGCTGCTGCAGGGCCTTTCCTCACGCATCCTGCAAACCGAAACGATGATCGAAACCCTCACCCACCGGGACATGAGCTCGCGGCTGGTGAGCTTTCTCTTGGTGCTCTGCCGCGACTTCGGCGTTCCCAGCAGCGAGGGCATCACCATCGATCTTCGCCTGTCCCACCAGGCCATCGCCGAAGCCATCGGCTCCACGCGCGTCACGATCACCCGCCTGCTGGGGGATCTACGCAACGACGGCCTGGTGCAGATCGACCGCAAGAAAATCACCGTCTTTGACCCGATTGCCCTGGCCAAACGCTTCAGCTGAGCGCTTCGGCTGAGGGGCAGGGATACTGGGGCCCGTTCGCAGACGCATGTGACCGGCTGGCTGCTGATCTTGGCGCTGCTAGCCCTGGGGGGAGTGCTCTCCACCCTGGGTGACCGGCTGGGCAGCCGGGTTGGCAAGGCGCGCCTCAGTCTGTTCAAGCTGAGGCCCCGACGCACCGCCGTGTTGATCACGGTGCTCACCGGCAGCCTGATCAGCGCGATCTCGCTGGGGCTGATGCTGCTGGTGAGTGAGCGCCTGCGCACGGGTCTGTTCGAGCTCGATCGGCTGGAGGATCGTCTGCAGAGCAGCCGCCGCCAGCTGGCCAGCAGTCAGGCCCAACTGGCCACCAGCCAGCAGGAGCTCAACCGGGCCGAACAGGGGAAACGGGATGCGCAACAGCGGTTCGAACAGGCCCAGGCGCGGGCCAATCAGCTGCGTCAGGAACTGGCTCCGCTGGTTGCCCAACGCAACAGCCTGGAGGTGGAACGCACACGGCTCAGCCGTGAGGTTCAAGACCGCGACGCTGACATCCGACGCACCGAAACCGAACTGGCCCAGGTGCGCCGCCGCATTGCCGCAGGCGCCCAAGAACTCAAGGATCTTGAGAGCAACCTGATTGCCCTGCGCCGCGGCGATGTGGTGATCACCAGCGCTCAGACCTTGGCCAGCGCCAAGGTGACCCTGGAGCAGCCCGAGCAGGCCAGCGCCGTGATCACGGCCCTGCTGCAACAAGCCAACCTCTCCGCATTCCGGCGGGTGTTGCCTGGCCAGCAGGTCGACCGCCAGATCCTGCTGGTGCCCAAGAGCGACATCGCCAAATTGGAGGGACTCCTGGCCAAACCCGGCAGCTGGGTGGTGAGCATCCTGTCGGCCGCCAACGTGTTGCGGGGTGAGCGCCAGGTGCTCGCCTTCCCCGACCTCCGCCCAAACCGGGCTGTCGTCAAGGCCGGCGAAGTGCTGGCCAGCACCACCATCGAAGGCGACCTCAGCAGCGTGGAAGCGATCAATCGCCGGCTCAACCTGCTGTTGGCGGCGGCCTATGCCAAGGCCCAACGCCAGGGCACCGCGGCGGAGGGCCTGCAGTTTGATGCGGCCCGTTTGAGCCAACTGGGCCGCGATCTGAGCGAAAGGCCAGCGGGCCAGGTGGCGCAACTGGAAGCCGTGGCCATGCGCGATGCCGACACCCCCGACCCAATTGCGGTGGAGGTGCGCTGGCTGCGACCTGGCGCGCCGGCCGGCGCTGGCCCAGGCCCCCGCCGCCCATGACGGCGGCGGGCTTGATCGCGGGGCTCGATCCAGGCCGCAGCAAATGTGGCCTGGTGCTGGCCGATCTAGCGCAAGCCCGCGTTCTGGAGGCGGCGATCCTGCCCCCGGAGGCGAGCCGGGCCCAGCTCCAGGCCTGGCGACGCCAGGGGCTGACCCGGGTGGTGGTGGGCAACGGCACCAGCAGTGGCACCTGGCGCGGCCCGCTGGCCGCACTGGCCCTGAAGCTGGAGCTGGTCGACGAGCGCGGCAGCACCCTGGCCGCCCGCGATCGCTACTGGGAGCTGTTTCCAGCCAGCGGTTGGTGGCGGCTGCTGCCGGCGGGTCTGCGGCTACCCCGCCGCGACATCGACGACGTGGTGGCCCAGCTGTTGGTGGAGCGACACAGCGGCTTACGGCTGCAGCGGCCCACGCCGGAGGTGCGCCGCAGCCTGCAGGGCCTCAGAAGCGAGCCCGCACCGTGAAGGCGTAGTCGCCACCTGGCTCCAGTTGGTAATCCACCTTGAGCAGATAGCGCAGCAGGGCGTCCTGGATCAGGGCCCGGCCCAACGACGGCTCCACGCTGAGCTCACCGCGATCGAAAGCCCAACGAAACCTCCACTGATAGCCACCGGCGCTCACCTCCCCCTCCAGCACCCGCTGGCTGAAGCTCTGGTGCAGCACCCGCAGCTGGGCCGTGGTGGAGGGAAGGCGCGCCATGGCGTCAGGTTGCCGCGTCTTCCGGCTGGAAACTGTTGAGACGGTTACCGGCCCGCTCCAGCCCGAGGCGCTGGATCAAGCCGATGCCGGCTTCCACCTCGGCCAGCACCGCCGCAAGCAGGGGCTGCTCGGCCGCGCTGAAGCGCCCCAGCACGTGGCCCACGGTGCGGGCGCGGCGTTCAGCCGGGTTTTGGGCCGGAGCACCGATGCCGATGCGCAAACGCGGGAAGCCCTGGGTGCCCAGATGGCTGATCGTGCTGCGCAGGCCGTTATGGCCGCCGGCACTGCCAGAGGCCCGCAAGCGCAGCTTGCCGAGGGGCAGATCCATGTCATCCACCACCACCAGCAGCTGGGACGGCTCCAGACCAAACCAGTCGAGGGCGGCCCGGATCGAGCGCCCGCTGTCGTTCATGTAGGTCTGGGGCATCAACAGCCGCAGGCGTGTCGCCCCCTGGCCCACCTCCGCCAGCAGACCATGCAACTTGGGCTGCTGGCGAAACGCGGTGCCCCCGGCAGCGGCGAGGCGCTCCAGCGCCATAAACCCAACGTTGTGGCGCGTTGCGGCGTATTTGGAGCCTGGATTGCCCAGGCCCACCAGGAGCTGCAACGGCGCAGCCGACGCCGGAGACCCTGAGCTCACTGCAGATCAGGCCGCCGGACGCGCATCCGACGGATCATCAGGCAAGGGCGTCGGATCAAGGACCTGGGCCGTTGGCTCCGGATCGACGCTGGCAGGCGCCGCAGGCGGTAGATCAGCGGATGCCAGATCGGTGGTGGCGATGGCTGAGCGAAATTCCTTTTCGAACTCGGAGGAGGCCGACTGGAACCCTTTGAGGGTGCGCCCCAGAGTTTTCCCCAGCTCTGGTAGACGCTTCGGCCCAAACACCAGCAACCCGATGGCAGCAATCACCGCCAATTCGGGAAGGCCGATGCCGAAGACGTTCATGGGAGAAGGGGTGGGGCGGAGCGAACAGCGCCGGCTCAGCCGAGGCCGTTCCAGTTGACGGTGATGCCCTCGAGCAGGAGCGACTTGTTGTACAGCTGCAGGATGATCAGCAGGAACACCAGGAACAGCACCATGAAGATGCCCATCACGGGTGTGGTGCCCCAGCCGGGAACAACCTTGCCGTACTCCGAATTGAGTGGGCGCAGGATGTCTCCGAGGCGGGTGCGTTGGGCCATGACTTCTGCAGCCTCTCGGGCATGGATTCGCTCTCGTTACTGTAAGGGGCCTGCGTGCCTCAGCGCGCCGGGGCGAAGACAGTTGTGAAGCAACCCGTCACCTGCCCGCCGACCGGCCCGCCGATTTCCCCCTATGGACCCCACCGCCACCACCAGCTCTCCGGCCCTATCCGTGGCCCTCGCCGTTCTGGCAGTGCTGCTGGCCCTGACCGGCTTCGGGGTGTATCAGGCCTTCGGTCCGCCCTCCAAGGGACTCACCGACCCCTTCGACGACCACGACGACTGAGGCTCAATCCCTGGCTGGCCGAATCCGCCAGAACCCCAGGCTCCAGGGCATCAGCAACCAGGGATCCCCTCCAGACGCCTGGGTACGCAACAGCGGTTGATCCAGGCCGTCCAGGCGCTCGAGCAGGTGCCAGGCGCTGCCGAGCTCCAGACGGCGGCGGGCAGGGGAACAGTTCTGCACGGTGAGCACCACGGCTCCGCCCTCTCCTGACGGCCGGCAGCCCAGCAGCAGCAGCCCCTCGCCCAGGGGAGGAAAAGCCTGACGCCGCCCAGGCCGGCCCTGGGCCACCGCCGGACGCAGCCAGAAGGGCTCGCGGAAAGCCACGGCCTGCTGGGGCACCTGGGCGGGGCTCCAGCCGGAGGAGCAGGGCAGCAAGGCCAGGCGCAGGCGCTGAAAGCCGTTGTCGGCGCCGGGATCGGGCCAGGTGGGGGCCCGCAGCAGCGAGATCCCCAACTGCTCCGGGCAAGCCGACACACCCTGGGGCCCGTCGAGCAACACCGCCAAGCCCTCACCGCCAGCCGCCACCGAGGCCAGCCAACTGATCGCCGGCACCTCCCAGCGGGCCTGCTCCCGGGCCGTCACGGCCTGGGCGGGCCGCTCCAGCACACCGCCGGAGGTGTCGGCGGCCCAGCGCTGGGCAGGCTGGGCCAGGGGCACCTCCAGACGCAGCAGCTCATGGCGCTGGCGCCAATCGACGCTCAGCACCAGCTCCAGCCAGGGGGTATTGGCCAGCAACCGCCCCTCGAGCCGCACCGCACTGGCACCGCAGCGCCCCCGCCACAGAAAACTGGTGCAGAGCGGCCCCTGTTCCAGCCAGATCGGCTCACCCTTCCAAGCCCAGGCCAGCGGATGGTCGCGGTAGTTGGCGGCGATATCCCAGGCATCCCAGAACTCGCCCCGATCGGCGTAGCGCCGCCAGGCCAGGGGGCCCGCCAGCTGGGGCTGACCCGCGCCATCCCAGAGCTGCTCCAGGCCCCCCGGACCCAGCGCAAAGCTCACCAGACCATTGCCGCAACGCCAGCCCTCCACCCACACCGGCGCCTCTACCACAGCTGCGGGAATGGGGGCGGTGGGCCCGGCTGCGGTGCGCTCCAGGGGCAGGGCCTCCACCCCCGCCAGGGCGGGCAGCTGCAACCACTGGCCACCGGCCCAGGCGGCCTGGGCCGGCAGGCCGATGCCGCCATGGCTCCAGGCGCCCAGCGGCATCCGCAGGGTGCGGGCCCGGGCCGGCAGGGGCTGCAGCTGGGCGACCCACCAGTCCGCCCCTCCCCCCAGCCAGGTGTGCAGGGCGCGATCCCGCTGCCGGCAGGCACTGCGGCGGGCGGCGCGCCACTGGGGTTCAGCCTGCTCAAACACCTCCGGAATCGAAGTGCCGGGGAGGATGTCGTGGAACTGCTGAAACAGCAGCGGCCGCCAGTCGGCAGGCTCCGCTTCAGCCAGGGCCCCTTGCGCGCCGGCCAGAGCCTGAGCCAGATCCGCCTCCCGCAGCAGGCGCTCCAGGGTGCGGTTGTGGCGCTTCTGGTCTGGCCGCGAGGTGGCGCAGCCGCGGTGCAGCTCGAGATAGAGCTCATCGCGCCACACCGGCAGCCGGGGGGCCAGGGGCTCAAGCGCGGCCAGATAGGCGCGAAGGCTGCCGTGGTGCTGCGGCGCGGCCTCCGGTTGCTGCTGCCAGAGCTGCAGCTGCTCGAGCATTTCGGCCGTGGGGCCACCGCCGTGATCGCCGACCCCCGGCAACCAAAGCGCCTGATCCACGCCGCTCGCCCCCTGCCAGGCCAGCCGATAACGCTCCATCGCAACCGGATCCCCGTCGGTGCCGATCGGGGCGGTCATCAAGGCCAGCACCTCGGATCCGCAGCGGCTGCGCCAGCGAAACAGCCGGTGGGGGAACGGATTGGTGGCGTTCCAGAAGAGTTTGTGGGTGCAAAACCAGCGCACACCGGTGCTCTGGGCAACCGCAGGCAGGCCGGCGGCGAAACCGAAGCTGTCGGGCAACCAGGCCAGCGGATGCTCCAGCCCAGGGAACCTGGCGGCGCTGTCGTGCTGGCCCAGCTGGAACTGGCGCAGCAGCGAGGCGCCGCTGATCAGCACGCAGTCGGTCTCAACCCAGGGGCCATTGATCGGCTCGAAGCGGCCGGCGGCCACCGCCTGCTGCAGCCGGGCAAACAGGGCCGGCCTGTTCTGCTCCAGCCAGGCGTAGAGGGCCGGAGTGGAGTGGCCGAAGTGCAGGTGCTCGAAGCGCTCGATCAGATCGAGGGCTGAGGCGAACGTGCGCTCGGCGGCCTGCCAGGTGTCGGCCACCGGCCACAGCCAGGCCAGATCCAGATGGGCATGGCCGAGCACATGGAAGCCGCCCGCCAGCGGCTGCCCCGCCCGCATCTGGGCCAGCTCAGCCTTGGTCTCGGCCAGCAGGGCCGCAGGATCGGCCGGATCCAGAGGTTCGAGTTCCAGCCGGCTTTCGATCAGGGCGCCATCGTCGTGCAGGGGGCTGCGCAGCCGCAGCTCGAGCTGCAGCACCTCTCCTTGCCACCAGCTCTCGGGCAACAGCCAGCGGCAGGCCGTGTCAAACAGGTCGCCGGCATGCACGGGCTGGCCGTTCACCCGCAACTCCACCTGGTCGGCCCACCAGCGCAGCACCAGTCGCGCCTGGGCCACCGGCGCCGGAGCCTGCAGCTGCCGCCAGTCCTGTGGGCAAGCCAGATCCAGGGTCAGCTGCCGCCACTGGCCGCCGCGAGGCCAGATCACCAGCCCCCGGGCCGCCCAATCGGGCCGATGCCGCGCCCCCCAGGGGTCATCCAGGGCAGGCCCCAGGGAGCCATCCGCCTGGTGGCAGCTCCAGAGTGGCTGCAGATCCCAACGGGAACGAGACGGAGGCGAACGTGACTGAAACGTTTCAATCCGCAGGGGCAGCCCTGGTGCAGGGGCCTCAGGCATCGTTGGATGGCAAGCCGAGTCCCATAGGATGATCCCGCTGCCGCGGGGTCGACCAGGCCCACCAAGGCGCCTGTCACTCCCTGTCACCCGCTCGCCGTTCCCCAAGGCCGAACCATGCTCGCCCTCAAGATCTCGGTTTATTCGGTCGTCTTCTTCTTTATCGGGATCTTCGTGTTCGGCTTCCTGGCCAGTGACCCCAGCCGCACCCCGAGCCGCAAGGACCTCGAAGACTGACCCTGCAACGGACGGACGATCAAATCCCTATGGGATGATCGCGGCCATCGGGTGATCGGCGCGGGAACAGTGGCAGACATGCGTTCCCGACATTCCCGTGCTGGCCAGCTTCACCAGCGGTTCTGGGCTCGATGATCCGGACTTTGCGTCTCAGCCCCAAGGCCGGATTCCGGCCTGGCCAATTTTGCTGGCAACGGGCGTCGGCAGTCCTTCCAGCCCTGCTGCTGCCGGCCCTGTTCAGTCCGGCCACCCTGGCGGCCGAAGAACTCCGAAACCCAGGCGAGCGCTCCATTCCCTCGGCGCCCACCACCCCAGCCACGCAGGCCTCCGGCGTCGTGGTGGTTCGGGCCGACCAGCAGGGCTACGACCAGCAGCTCGGCCGGTTCGTGGCCAGCGGAAACGTTGAAGCCCGGTTCAATGGCTGGCGCCTCCTTGCCGATCGGGTGGAGCTGGCGGAAAGCAGCCGCAGCGTCTACGCCTCTGGCCAGATTCGTCTCAGCAAAGGCGATCAATACCTGCAGGCGAGCCGTCTGCGCTACAGCGACTGGGAAGGCAGTGGCGAGATTGAGGATGTCTATGGCGTCATCGACCAGGACACCCTCGCCCGGGATGTCAACAGCCCTGAAGCAGCCCCTGGCGCCACAGCCCCAGGTCCGGCCTTCGCCTGCCCGCCGCTGAGTGCCAGCCCCAATGCCCGATCACTGGTGCGGCTTTTGCCGCCCGGTCGCATCAGCCAGCCCACCATTCCGGCTCCAGCCGGCTGCCCAGGCAGCGAGCTCTCCCAGCAGGTTTTGCCCCTGAATCGGGCGCTGGAATCGGTGGCTTTCGGCCCCCCCCAGGCGGGTGGGCCTCCCAACCCTGAGCCGATCTCATCCTCTACCGCCCTGCCTCCGACAGCTCTGAATCTGGATCGCCCCGCCGCGGTCGATTCCCGCCTGGCCAACGTGAGGTTCCAGCAGAGCTGGAGCACCAGCATCAAGGTCGACCTAGCGGCCGTGATCGACACCACCGATTCGCTCAACAGCAACGGCCAGGGCTACCGACCGACTTCCAACAAAGGCGGCACGGTCAGCCGCATCCGCTTCCAGGGCTCCCAGATCCGAATTCGGGGCAACCGCTGGACGGCCGAGGCGATGGCCTTCACCAATGATCCCTTCACCCCGGCCGGCTCCTGGAGCCTGGCGCGCAAGGTGGTGGCCGTGATGGATGAGCGGGGTGTCACCCGCATCAGCAGCCGCAGCACCCAGATCCTGCTCGACGGCAAAGTTTCCCTACCGGCCATCACCAACACCACCATTGGCGAAGAGGAAGCGCGATTTGCCATCGATACCGACAAAGACGATCGCGATGGCTTTTACATCGGCTACAACCTGGAGCCGATCAAACTGGGGCGGGGCGGCAGCCTGCAACTGCAACCGCAACTGATGGTGCAGCGGGCCCTGGAAGGCCGCACCAGCAGCTTCGTGCTGCCGGGCGAGAGCCTGGCCAGCCCCACCGTTGAACAGTCAGCCAAATTCGGCGACATGTTCGGCCTGCTCGCCGCCCTCAACCTGCCCATGGGCTGGGTCTCCCTTGATGCCGACGCCAGCCTATCCACGTTCAATCCTGACAATTTCCGCTCCGGCACCCGCAGCACCACGCGTCTGAGCGCTCCCCTGAGTCTTCCTGGCCACGACAGTGCCAGTGCTGCCCTGTTTGGCTCTTACCGCGAACGCATCTACAACGGCAGCCTGGGATTGCAGACCGTGGTGTATTCCTATGGAGCCAATCTTGCCGCTACAGCTGTCTTCAATCGCCCCAAACCAGCCGCAATTGGCAATGGCGATTCAGCCGAGCAGCCAATACCCAGTCAAACCAAGGGTCCATTTTTTACGCCTGTCGTCTTGAACTGGGCCGCCCAATCGGGCAACTACCAAGCGACACTCTTTGAGACCAACACCCTGGACACCCTCTGGCGCAGCTACGCCAATCTGGCGATCGGCACCACCCTGCAGCTTTGGCAGGGAAGCGCTCTTGACGCCAGCGACGACCCGAAACGGAGCCTCCGCTACGCACCCAGCCCGGTGGTTCCAGGCCTAAGCGTCGACTTCGGGGCCAGTGGCTACCTGGCCAGTTACAGCAACGGCTCCAACCAGAGCACCCTCACCCTCCGGGGCGGCCCCAGCTTCACCCTCGGCCAGTTTGACAAGCCCTTCCTGGATTACACCCGCTTCTCCGCCTCCATCGCGGGCACCTTCCTGGGCGGAGCCAGTCCCTTCGGCTTCGACCGGGCGGTGGACCTGCGCACCCTCAGTTTCCAAGCCGCCCAACAAATCTACGGGCCTTTCGTGGTCGAGGCCGGCGCCACCTTCAACATCGACAACGGCTCAGAGTTCTACGGCGATGTTTCCTATTCCTACGTGGAAGTGAAGCTGCAGCGCCGCTCCTACGAGCTCGGGGTCTACTACAGCCCCTACGACGGCATCGGCGGCATCCGCGTCAAGCTCAACGACTTCAATTTCACGGGCACCGGCACCCCCTTCGTGCCCCGGCCTAGAAACCGTTGAGATAGGGCAGGGCCGCGGCGGTGCGCTCCAGGTGGGCGCCATGGGCCAACAGCTGGGAGGTGGCATCCCACTGCCCGGTGAGCAACATCTGCCGAGGACCAGCCTGAAGCTCGAGCTCCCAAAGGCGCCCATCGGGGGCCTCCAGGGCAGAGGGATCCAGCGACAGCCGCAACTCCTGATCGGGCACAGCGGCCAGCGCCGTCTGCAGGTTCAGCACCACGTCGTGGGCGGCGGTGAAGCAGGGAATGCCCAGGGCCAGACAGTTGCCATAGAAGATCTCGGCAAAGCTCTCGCCCACCACGGCACGAATGCCCCAGCGCATCAAAGCCTGGGGGGCATGCTCGCGGCTGGAGCCGCAGCCGAAGTTGCGGTTCACCACCAGCAACGAAGCCCCCTGCACCTCTGGACGATCAAAGGGATGGGGGCCGGTCGGGGCCGCGGCCAGTTCGACCCGATCGTCGGCGAACACCTGCTCACCCAGGCCATCAAAGGTGACGCACTTGAGGAAACGGGCCGGGATGATCCGGTCGGTGTCGATGTCATCGCCAGCAACGACCACGGCACGGCCGTGGAACCCGGTGATGGGGCCCATGGGGAACGAGGGGCTGCTCATGGCTGCGGACACGGCGTGATCAGGGGGCAAGGAATCAGGGGGAAGCGGAGCGGAACGCGCGGGGATCGGCTCAGGCCGGCAGCAGCTCACGCACGTCGCGCACTTGGCCGGCGATGGCCGCAGCGGCCACCATCGCCGGACTCATCAGCAGGGTGCGGCCCGTCGCCGAACCCTGACGGCCTTTGAAGTTGCGGTTGCTGGAGCTGGCGCTGATCTGACGGCCTTCAAGCCGGTCGGGGTTCATGGCCAGACACATCGAACAGCCGGGCTCGCGCCACTCGAAGCCGGCGGCGATGAACACCTGGTCGAGGCCCTCCGCTTCCGCCGCGGCCGCCACCTGTTCACTGCCCGGCACCACAAAAGCCTTGATGCCCGGAGCCACATGCCGGCCCTTGGCCACCGCCGCCGCCGCCTGCAGGTCGGAGAGGCGGCCATTGGTGCAGCTGCCGATGAAGCACACATCCACCGGCGTGCCGGCGATCGGCGCCCCGGGCTGCAGGTCCATGTAGCGGTAGGCCTCCTCAGCCAGGGGGCGCTCATCGGGGGCGATGTGCTCCAGGGTGGGCACGGCTTCATCCACGCCGATGCCCTGGCCCGGGGTGATGCCCCAGGTCACCGTGGGGGCGATGGAGGCCGCATCGAAACGCACCTCATCGTCAAACACAGCCTCAGGGCCGCTGGCCAAGCTGCTCCACCAGGCCATGGCCCTGTCCCAGGCCTCGCCGCTGGGGGCATAGGGGCGGCCCTGGAGATAGGCGAAGGTGACTGCATCGGGGTTGACATAGCCGCAGCGGGCGCCGCCCTCGATCGCCATGTTGCAGAGGGTCATGCGCTCCTCCATCGACAGGGCGTCGATGGCCGGGCCCGCGAATTCATAGGCGTAGCCCACGCCGCCCTTCACGCCCAGGGTGCGGATCACGTGCAGCACCAAATCCTTGGCATAAACGCCTGGCTGCAGCTGGCCATCCACCCAAATGCGCCGCACCTTGAGCTTGCCCATCGACAGGCTCTGGCTGGCCAACACATCGCGCACCTGGCTGGTGCCGATGCCGAAGGCGATCGCGCCGAAGGCGCCGTGGGTGGAGGTGTGGGAATCGCCGCAGGCGACAGTCATGCCCGGCTGGGTGAGGCCCAGCTCGGGGGCGATCACGTGCACGATCCCCTGGCGGCCGCTGCCCAGGCCGTGCAGGGTGATGCCGTGCTCAGCGCAGTTGGCCTCCAGGGTGCCGAGCATCTCCTCAGCCAGGGGATCAGCGAAGGGCCGCGCCTGGGACGTGGTGGGCACGATGTGATCCACCGTGGCCACGGTGCGCTCGGGATGGCGCACGCCGAGGCCCAGATCCTTCAGGGCGGCAAACGCCTGGGGGCTGGTCACCTCATGGATCAGGTGCAGACCGATGAACAGCTGGGTGGAGCCGCCGGGCAGCTCAGCCACCTGATGCAGATCCCAGACCTTGTCGTAGAGGGTGCCGGCGCTCACGGATGACCCGTTCGTCTGACGAACCAGCCTAGAGCTGCACCCCGGGCCCCATTCGCCTCAGATCCGGCTGCCGCGCGCCCCAAAACCCTCTCTATGACTGAGATGTCACGGACGACACGAGCCGCGGCCCCTCTCCGTCCGCGCAAGCGATGCGAATTGCCCAGATTTCCCCGCTCTGCGAGAGCATCCCGCCCCGGCGCTACGGCGGCACCGAACGGGTGGTGCATTACCTCACCGAAGAGCTGGTGCGGCGTGGCCACGCCGTGGTGCTGTTCGCCAGCGGCGATTCCCGCACCAGCGCCGAGCTGTTCCCCTGCGTGCCCGAGGCCCTGCGCCTGGCGGGTTACAGCGGCGACCCCACCGTGCCGGAACTGATCCAGTTGGACCAGTTAATGGATCAGCTCGATCGCTTCGACGTGCTGCACTTCCACACCGGAGCAAGCCACTACCCCCTGGTGCGGCAGCTGCCGGTGCCCCACCTCAACACCCTGCATGGCCCCCTGACCGCCCCCGACCGCGCCCAGCTGTACCGGCGGTTCCACCAGCTGCCTCTGGTGTCGATCTCGGAAGCGCAGCGCCAACCCCTGCCCGAGGCCCACTGGCTGGCCACCGTGTACCAAGGCCTGCCCCTGGATCTCTATCAACCGGTGCGTGAGCCCGACGACTACCTGGCCTTTGTGGGACGCATCTCGCCAGAAAAACGCCTCGACCGGGCCATCGCCGTCGCCGGCCAGCTGGGCCTGCCGCTGAAGGTGGCCGCCAAGATCGATAGCTGTGATGCGCCCTACTACCGCGACCACATCGCGGGCCTGATCGAAGGCAATCCCCTGGTGGAGTTCATCGGCGAGGTTGACGACGCCGACAAGCAGGAGTTGCTGGGCAATGCCCTCGCCCTGCTGTTCCCGATCGATTGGGCGGAGCCCTTCGGGCTGGTGATGATCGAAGCCAACGCCTGTGGCACCCCCGTGATTGCCTGGCGCAACGGCTCCACACCGGAGGTGATCCGACCCGGCCTCAACGGCGTGCTGGTCGACTCAATCGCCGAGGCCGTGGCTGCCGTGCGCCAACTCGACCAGCTCGATCGCCGTGCGGTGCGACGCGACTTCGAGCAGCGCTTCAGCGTGACCCGCCAGGCCGAGCAGTACGAACAGCTCTACCGCCGCCTGATCGACGTCCACGACGACCCGCCAGCCCAGGACGGCCACCGTTCCCTGCACCGCCCCTGCCCACCCCGCGACCCCCTGCTTCATGCCGCATGACGTGCTCCCCCCGTTCGTGCTGAAGAACGGGGAAACCTTCGCGATGCTCGATGCCCGGGGCGAGATCCACCCCGACACCCATACGGACTCAGGGGTCTTTCACAGGGGCACGCGCCACGTCAGCCGACTGGAATGGCGGCTGTGGGGCCGCGCTGGAGCGGTGCTGAGCTCCACTGAACGGGGGGAACTGGGGCTGCAGGTGAGCCATCTCAGCAACGACGACGAAACCGTGCATCTGGAGCGAAGCACGGTGCTCACGCCGACGGCCTGTCTGCAGCAACTCACCTTCACCAGCTTTGCCCAAACGTCGTTGCAGGTGCCGATCACGCTGCACTTCGACGCCGACTTTCGCGACATCTTCGAAGTGAGGGGCTACCAGCGACCGGAGCGTGGCCGCACCGTGCGCACCTGCACCCCCGAGGGACTCGAAGCGGTGTACCGCGGGCTCGACAACAGCGATCGCTGCACCCTGGTGCGGCTGAGCGGCCCTGTGCAGGAGGTGGACGAAGCCTGCCTGCAGCTGAGCCTGCAACTGGAGCCCCGCCGCCCGCGGCGGCTCTGCCTGGTGCTCGACTTCCATCCCGATGGCAACCGCCAGCCACCTACACCGGAGGCGGCGTTTGATGCGGCCCTGGAAGCCGCGGTGGATCGCTTCCGCGAGGCCAGCCGGCTGGCCGCCAGCGTCACCAGCGACAACCCTGCCTTCAACTGCTGGATCGCCCGCTCCACCTCGGATGTGCACCTGCTCTCCAGCCAGCTGGACCATGGCCTGTACCCCTACGCCGGGGTGCCCTGGTTCAGTTGTCCGTTCGGGCGCGATGGCCTGATCACGGCCCGGCAACTGCTGCTGTTCGAACCCCGGCTGGCCCGTGGCGTGCTGGGGTTTCTGGCGGAGCACCAGGCCCGCCATGCCGACCCCGCCAGCGATGCGGAACCCGGCAAGGTGCTGCATGAGGCGCGGCTGGGGGAAATGGCCGCCCTGGGCGAGGTGCCCTTTGCCCACTACTTCGGCAGCGTCGATGCCACGCCGTTGTTTCTGATCCTGGCGGGCGACTACCTGATGCGCAGTGGCGATCAGGCCTTCATCCGCGAGCTGCGCGGCGCCCTGGACGGGGCGATGGCCTGGATCCGCGCTGCCGAGAGCAGCGCTACCGATGGCTTCCTGCGCTACCAGAGAACAGCACAGGGGGGTCTGCGCAACCAGGGCTGGAAGGATTCCGACGATGCCATTCACCACGCCGATGGTCGTCTGGCGGAGGGGTCGATCGCCCTCTGCGAGGTGCAGGCCTACAGCTATGGGGCCCGCCGAGCCATGGCCCACATCCAGCGGCTGTTCGGCCACGATGCCGAAGCGGAGCGGTTGCTGCAGGAGGCCCGCCAGCTGCAGCGCCACTTCCACGGCGCCTTCTGGTGCGAGCGGATCGGCTCCTATGCCCTGGCCCTCGACGGCCAGGGCGAGGCCTGCGAGGTGCGTGCCTCCAATGCCGGCCACTGCCTCTGGACCGGCCTGGCCAGCAAGACCGCTGCCAGCGCGATCGCCCGACAGCTGATGGCCCCCAGCAGCTTCAACGGCTGGGGGATTCGCACCCTGGACGAGGGTGAAGCCCGCTACAACCCGATGAGCTACCACAACGGCTCGGTGTGGCCCCACGACAACGCGCTGATCGCGCTGGGGCTGGCCCGCTATGGCCACACCCCGGAGGCCATGCGGGTGTTGATGGGCCTGTTCGACACCGCCCAGGCCATGCCGCTGCAGCGCCTGCCGGAACTGTTCTGCGGCTTCCCGCGCCAGTCCGACGAGGGGCCGACCCACTACCCGGTGGCCTGCAGCCCCCAGGCCTGGGCCAGTGGCAGCTTGTTTGGGCTGCTCGAGGCCATCACCGGCATGGGGATCGGCCACAACCCCGACAGCGGTCGCGCGGAGGTGTTGTTCCGCAATCCGGTGCTACCGGAGCGGATCAACCTGCTGGAGATCCACGGGCTGCGGCTGGGCGAGGAGGAGATCGACCTGCAGCTGCACCGGGGCGAGCTGGACACGGGCGTGCTGGTGAAGCGCCGCACGAGCGGCGTGGATGTTGTGATTCACAAGTGAATGTTGTGGTTCACAAGTAAGCGTCGTGGGTCACCAGCAGGCGTGAACGCAGGCGATGGAGCGCTTCACCGGCCGTGAGCCGCTGGATCCAGGCGCGTCCGCGGCTCGATCCGAAGCGCACCCCCTCGCTGCTGCAGCCATCGGGGCCAGCGATGGCCAGATGAACCAGCCCCACCGGCTTCTCGGCGCTGCCACCAGCGGGGCCGGCGATGCCGGTCACGGCAATCGCCCAGGTGGCCCCGGTGGCCCGGCGGGCGCCCTCGGCCATGGCCATCGCCACTGGATCGCTCACGGCACCGTGGCTCTCGAGCAGCGCCGCCGGCACCCCCAGCAGCCCCTGCTTGACCCCGTTGGCATAGGCGATCACCCCGCCCAGAAACACATCGGACGCCCCCGGCACCGCCGCCAGGGACGCGCCGAGCCCTCCGCCGGTGCAGCTCTCCGCCACTGCCAGGGTCTCGCCCCGCCGCCGCAGCTGCTCCAGCACCACCGAAGCCAGGGAATCGTCGTCGGCACCAAAGCAGGCCGCGCCGGTGCGGGCGCGGATCTCGGCCTCCAGCGGCACCAGCAGCGCCTCGGCCTCAGCCGTGCTGGTGGCCCGGGCGGTGAGCCGCAGCTTCACCTCGCCGGCGCCGGCATAGGGAGCCACGGTGGGGTTGGCCTGCTCCAGCAGATCGGCCACCTGATCGGCCAGGGTCGATTCAGCCACGCCCCAGAAGCGCAGCATGCGGCTGGCAAACACCCCCTCGGCCAGACCAGCGGCACGCAACCAGGGTGCGGCAGTGGCCTGCCACATCGCCTCCATCTCGCTGGGCACCCCAGGGAAGGTGAGCACCGTGAAACCGGGCTGGATCCCCGCTCCAGCGGGCGGGGTCCAGATCATCCCCGGCGCCGTGCCGGTGGGATTGGGCAACACTTGAGCCCCCTGGGGGAGAAAGGCCTGCTGGCGGTTGCTGGGGGAGCACACCTGCCCGCGGGCAGCGATGCGGGCCTGGATCTCCGCCCAGATGTCGGGGTGCTCCACTAGGGGCGTGTCGAAGGCGGCCGCCAGGGTCGCGGTGGTGAGGTCGTCGGGCGTGGGGCCGAGCCCACCGGTGGTGATCAACACCCGGCAGCGGCCGGCCGCCTCTCGCACCGCCAAGATCAGGCGCTCGCGGTTGTCGCCCACCACGCTCTGGCGGTGATGGGGAATGCCCAGGGCCGCCAGCTGCTCCGCCAGCCAGCGGGCATTGCCATTGGTGATGTTGCCCAGCAACAGCTCGGTGCCGATGCAGAGGATCTCGGCGCTCACGACCTCAGCGCTCCGAGCTGGCTGCTGGCCGTTGCAGGGTCCGGCGCGTGGTCACCAGCACCCAGATCAACACCGCGGTAGCCAAGGCCAGCCAGAGAAAGCGCATCTCGGCATTCACCAGCACCAGCGCCAGCGACGCCAGCCATTGGGTGAAGGCATAGATCACCAGCACCGTGCGCCGGTGGCTCAGGCCCGTGCGCAGCAGGCGGTGGTGCAGGTGACGCCGGTCGGGATAGAAAGGGGAGTGGCCCTCGCTGAGGCGCCCCATGATCACCGCCGACATGTCGGCCAGCGGCAGCGACAGGATCAGCAGGGGCAGCAGCAGGCTGACGCTGGTGAGCCCCTTGGCCGGGCCAACGATGCTGATCGCGGCCAGGGCAAAACCGAGGAAATATGAGCCGCCATCGCCCATGAAGATGCGGGCGGGGTTGAAGTTGTGGCGCAGGAAGCCCAGGCAGCTGCCGGCGAGTGCCGCGGCCAGTAGGCCAGCGGCCGGCTGGTGCAGGCTGAAGCTCACCGAGAGCAGGCCAATCGCGGCGATGCCGCTCACGCCAGCCGCCAGGCCATCGAGCCCATCCAGCCAGTTGATCGCATTGGTAATGCCCACCAGCCAGATCAAGGTGGCCAACAGGCTCAACCAGTCGGGCAGGGGTAGCTGCAGATCCGCCCCCCCGAGCCAGCCCATCGGCAACTCGATGCTGCCGATCCGCACCCCCTCGTTCCACACCAGCATCGAAATCGCCAACTGGCCGCCGAGCCGGGGCAGGGGCGGTAGGGCGAACAGGTCGTCGGCCAGACCGATCAGGAAAAAACAGAGGGCCCCGGCCAGGGTGGTCCAGATCAACTGGTCTTTTTCGGCGGCCAGATCGGCAAAGCCCCCAAACACCCAGGTGAGGCCCAGGGCCAGGCTGAAGGCCACCACGATGCCCACCCCACCGAGCCGCACCATCGGCGTGGTGTGCTGCTTGCGGGGGTCGGGTGCATCCACCAGCCCCCAACGCAGCCCCAGGTACCGCACCAGCGGGACCACCAGAGCCGTGCACAAGGCCGCCACCGCGAAAGTCAGCAGGGCGGCCGCGTTAGGGCTGTAGGCGAGGGTCACAGGGCCAGACCGAAGGAAGCCGGGGGGCGGCCTTTGGGGCCCACCTTACGGGTGTATGCCGGGATCAGGCGTGCTGCAGCTGACGCTGCGCATCGGCGAGTTCGCCGTAGAGCGGAAAGCGCTCACACAACGCTGCCACCCGCTCGCGGCAGCGCAGCTCGATGGAGCTGTCTTCGGGGTTGAGCAGGCGATCGGCGATCACATCGGCCACCTCGCGGAAAGCAGCCTCGTCGAAACCGCGGGTGGTGCAAGCGGCCGTGCCGAGGCGCAGGCCACTGGTCACAAACGGCGACTGGGGATCAAAGGGCACCGTGTTCTTGTTGGCGGTGATGTGCACATCGCTCACCAGCAGGTCGGCCACCTTGCCGGTCATGGCGATGCTGCGCAGATCGAGCAACACGATGTGGTTGTCGGTGCCACCGCTGACCACGGCGATGCCGCGCTCCTGGATGCGGGCCGCCAGGGCCTGGGCGTTGGCCACCACCTGCTGGCTGTAGGCCTTGAAGGAGGGCTGCAACGCCTCGCCAAAGGCCACCGCTTTGGCGGCGATCACGTGCTCGAGCGGGCCGCCCTGGCTGCCGGGGAACACGGCCTTGTCGAACTGCTTGCCGAACTCGGCATCGCGGCAGAGGATCAGGCCGCCGCGGGGTCCGCGCAGGGTCTTGTGGGTGGTGGTGGTGACCACATCACAGACAGGCACAGGGTTGGGATGCACGCCGGCAGCCACCAGGCCGGCGATGTGGGCCATGTCGGCCAGCAAAACCGCGCCCACCTCATCGGCGATGGCGCGGAAGGCCTGGAAATCAATGGTGCGCGGGTAGGCGGAGTAGCCGCACACGATCAATTTGGGCTTGTGCTCCAGGGCCAGCTGCCGGATCGTGTCGAAGTTGAGCTGCTGGGTGTCGGGATCCACGCCGTAGTGCACGGCCTTAAACCACTTGCCGCTCACGTTCACCGGCGAGCCGTGGGTGAGGTGGCCGCCGTGGCTGAGGTCCATGCCGAGGATCGTGTCGCCGGGCTGCAGCAGCGCCAGAAACACCGCAAAGTTGGCCTGGGCGCCGCTGTGGGGCTGCACGTTGGCCCAGGCGGCACCAAACAGCTCCTTGGCCCGCGCGATCGCCAGCTCCTCGATGGCATCCACGTGCTCGCAGCCGCCGTAGTAGCGCTTAGCGGGAAGGCCCTCGGCGTACTTGTTGGTGAGCACCGAGCCCTGGGCCTCCATCACGGCGCGGGAGGCAAAGTTTTCCGAAGCGATCAGCTCGAGATGGGTTTGCTGGCGCTCCAGCTCCTTGCCGATCAGCGCGGCGATGGCAGGATCACCGGCGGCGAGGGACTGGTTCAGGGCAGCACCGCCGGAATGGGCCATGGGGAAGGGTTCGTTCGTACGACGATCGTAAAGAAGCACTCCCAAAGCCGAGCGAAGGGCACAAAAAAACCGCCGGGAGGCGGTTGTGAAAAGAAGCGCGCCTGGAGAGATTCGAACTCCCGACCCTCTGATCCGTAGTCAGATGCTCTAATCCGCTGAGCTACAAGCGCATGGGTCCATTTTCACCGCACGGAGGGCCCATCCGTCAATCAACCTGCCATCCACCGCCCTCCCCCGCCACTCCGCCCATGCCCATCCGCTGGTACGGCCCCGCCAACCCCGAAGACCCCACCTACAGGCACTTCGAGCGGATCGTGAATCTCACGCTCCACGCCGCCTTATTTGCTGCCCTAAACAGCGGCCTGTGGGTCGTGCAAGAACTACGCCACCCTTGGAACCACCTCAACTGGCTCACCCTCAGCTGGCTGGCGGTGCTGCTGGTGCACATTGGAACGGTGATCGCCCTGCGCCCGGGCCCCGAAGCCAGAAGCCCCGAGCCAACCGACAAACCCTGAGCCATGACCCTCAACGCCGCTGATCTCAAGGAGCTCGAACTGGCCCTGGCCGATCGCCTTTACCTGCAGGTGGCGGGTTGGCATCTCTACCTCGGCGATGCCGGCCTGGCCCAGACCCTGGCCATCGAATGTGCCGCCCGCCTCGACCAGGGGGCTGGCGTGTGCGCCCGTCAGGCGCTTGAAGCGGTGCAGGTGCCCATCGGTGGCGGGCCGACGCGTCTGCCCCTGGCGCGGTTGGTGCCGGCCGGCCAGCTGCGCGATCTCGAAGAGGTGCTGGAGCCGTTTTGCCGATAAGGTTGCGCCACCTGGCGGCGGGCTGTGCTGGTCATTGAGGTCACCAACGCCCGCGACGTGGTGCGCCAACGCATGGGTCGCCTGGGCGGGCGCCTGATCGGCAAGGTGGTGGATGCCGAGGCCCAGGTGGAGAAGGCCCTGATCCAGGAGCTCGAAACCGCCTTCAAGGAGTTCGGGATCGAAGCCCGCATCTTTTCGGTGGATGGGCCCCAGATGCAGGGCCGTTCGCACCTGGAAATCCCCGTGCAGGTGCGGGCCGAGCGGGAGGTCCGCCTGGATCCCTAGCGCGGCGCGCCAAGCCGCGGAAGCCTGCCGCGCAGCTGGGCCATCAAATCGCTCACCTCAGGCACCCCAGCCCAGCTGGCCAGCAGGCCATAGACCAGCAGCCCCAGGCCTCCGGCAAAGCCGCACTCCAGCAGCAGGCCCCAGAGGTGCTGCGGCCAGGCCACCCCGATCGCCAGAGCCCAGGCCGCCAGTCCCGCCAGCAGAGCTGATCCCAGCAGCAGCAGGCTGTCGCGGCCCCACAGCCGCAATGGCAGCCCGCCCAGCCGCCGCTGCAGGGCCAGCAGCAGCCCGCCGCAAGTGATCAGGTTCACCGCCACCGTGGCCAGCACCAGGCCCGGCGCGCCGAAGTTGAGGGCGGGCAGCTGCAGCCCCCAGGGGGTGGGCCCACCCACCAGCAGCCAGTCGAAGATCACATTCAGGCCGATGCCAGCCACCGAGAAGCGGAAAGGCGTGGTGCCATCGCCCAGGGCGTAAAACACCCGCACCAGCACATCCCGCCCCAGATAGGCCGGCATGCCCACGCCGTAGGCCATCAGCAGCCCGCCCACCAGGGCGGCCGCGCTGGCGTTGAAAGCCCCCCGCTCGTAGATCAGCGCCACGATCGGACCGGCCAGGGCCACCATCAGGGCCCCCAGGGGCAGCATCGAGGCACTGGAGAGCATCAAGCCCTGGCGGATGCGGCCGATCAGATCAGGGCGATCGGCCGGAGCCGTGAGCCGGGCGAACACGGGCAGCAGGGGCACCAGCAGGGCGTTGGAGAGCAGACCCAGGGGCGTCTGCACCAGCAGGTTGGCGTAGCCCAGGCCCGCAGCCGCCCCCACGATTCCCGAAGCGAAGAACAGATCAGTGAACACATTGATCTGCAACATGCCCGAAGAAAGCGTGGCTGGGCCCATCACCTGCAACACCTCCTGCACGCCGGGGTGCTTCCAGTCCCACACCAGCTGAAACCTGTGCAACCCCTGCTTGGCCAGGGCCGGCAGCTGAATCAGCCACTGGAACACCGCCCCCAGCAGCGTGGTGCCGGCCAGCACGGCGCCGCCCACCATGGCGTATTGGGGCAAGGCGATCGCCGGGCCCAGCTGCCACCACAGGATCCCCAGCCCGGCGATCACCGCCACGCTGGAGAGCAGCGGGCTCACCGAAGGCAACCAAAACTCATCGGCGGCATTCAGCGCCCCGAAACCCAAACCGATCAAACCGGCAAACAAGGCCATCGGCGCCATCCAGCGCAGCTCCAGCACCGCCACCTCGTGGCGCACAGCATCGAGACCCGGGCCCACCAGGGTGATCAGCGGATCGGCAAAAACGAACAGCAGCACGGTGACGCCAATCAGCGCCGCACCCACCAGGGTGTTGATCGCGGCCAGCACGTGGGCACCCTCGGCACGGGGCCGGCGCGCCAGCACGCTCACCATGGCGCTGTGGAAAGGACCATTGATCCCACCCAGCAGGATCAGCAGAAAGCCGGGCAGCACATAGGCGTAGTTGTAGGCGTCGTAAGCAATGCCCACGCCAAAGGCGGCGGCGATCACCTGCTGGCGCACCAAGCCCGCCACCTTGCTGAGGGCGGTGGCCACCGCCACGATCAGGGCAATGCGCCGCAGGGACTTCGCCATCCAGAGGGGCCCTGGGCCCTGGGAGTTGAGCGGCAGTATGGCTGGCTTGCACCGCTGCAACCCAGCCCACCCGCCATGGCCACCCCCGTGCTCAGCCTCGACCCGCTTGTGGAGGGCACCCTGGTGAAGCGGTACAAACGCTTCCTGGCCGATGTGGAGCTGGAGAACGGCGAGGTGGTGACGGCCCACTGCCCCAACACCGGTCCCATGACCGGCGTGCTCCATCCCGGCGGCCGGGTGCGGCTGCGCCATGCCCCCTCGCCGAGCCGCAAGCTGGCCTGGACCTGGGAGCAGGCCGAGGTGCAGGGCGCCGCGGGAGAGCCGATCTGGGTGGGCATCAATACAGCCCTGCCCAACCGGCTGGTGCGGGCCACGATCGAAGCCGGCTGCCTGGAGCCCTGGCTGGGCCCGATCGCAAGCATTCGGGCGGAGGTGCCCTACGGCGAAGGGCGCCGCAGCCGCATCGACCTGCTGCTCACCCCGGCCGATGGCGCCGCCGATCCCCGACCGATCTACCTGGAGGTCAAGAACACCACCTGGACCCATGGCGAGTTGGGCCTGTTCCCCGACACCGTGACCGAGCGGGGCCAGAAACATCTCTTGGAGTTGATGGCCCTGCTGCCCGCGAGCCGGGCCGTGCTGGTGCCCTGCCTGAGCCGCAGCGACGTGACGCGCTTTGCCCCTGGCGACGCGGCCGATCCGCGCTACGGCGTCCTGTTTCGCCAGGCCCTGGACGCCGGCGTGGAGGTGCTGCCCTGCCGTTACTGCTTCACGGCCAGCACGGTGAGCTGGCAGGGGCTGGCCAGCGTGGAACGACAAGGCCCCGCCGGCCGCCCATAGAGTCGGAGCACCAAGCTCCGGCTGTTGTGGATACCCGCGCCTTCAAACGCTCCCTGCACCACTCGGAGCGCTACAACCGCCGCGGCTTCGGCCTGGGCGACGAGGTGGCCGGCAGCCTGGAGAAGGCGTATCAAAGCGATCTGATCGCCAAACTGCGCGACAACGGCTACACCCTGCAGCGCGGTCGGCTCACCGTGCGGCTGGCCGAAGCCTTTGGCTTCTGCTGGGGGGTGGAGCGAGCCGTGGCCATGGCCTACGAAACCCGCCGCCACTACCCCACCGAGCGGATCTGGATCACCAATGAAATCATCCACAACCCCTCGGTGAACGATCACCTGCGCGAGATGAACGTGCTGTTCATCTCCGTGGAAGACGGCGTGAAGGACTTCTCCGAGGTGGCCAGCGGCGATGTGGTGATCCTGCCGGCCTTCGGCGCCACCGTTCAGGAGATGCAACTGCTCAATGAGCGCGGCTGTCACATCGTCGACACCACCTGCCCCTGGGTCTCCAAGGTGTGGAACACGGTGGAGAAGCACAAGAAGCACGCCTTCACCTCGATCATTCACGGCAAGGTGAAGCACGAGGAAACCCTGGCCACCAGCAGCTTCGCCGGCACCTACCTGGTGGTGCTCGACCTGGCCGAGGCCCAGATGGTGAGCGACTACATCCTCGGCAAGGGGGATCGTGAGGCCTTCATGGAGCGCTTCGCCAAAGCCTGCTCCCCCGGCTTCGATCCCGACCGCGACCTGATCCGGGTGGGGGTGGCCAACCAGACCACCATGCTCAAGAGTGAAACCGAGGAGATTGGCCGCCTGTTCGAGCGCACCATGCTGCAGCGCTTCGGCCCCACCGAGCTCAACGAGCACTTCCTGGCCTTCAACACCATCTGCGACGCCACCCAGGAGCGCCAGGACGCCATCTTCGCCCTGGTGGATGAACCGCTGGATCTGATGGTCGTGATCGGGGGCTACAACTCCTCCAACACCACCCACCTGCAGGAGATCGCCGTCAGCCGGGGCATCCGCTCCTTCCACATCGACACCCCTGAGCGCATCGGGCCCGGCAACCGGATCGAGCACATGCCCCTAGGCGGCGAATTGGAAACTGAGCTGCCCTTCCTGCCCGAGGGCCCGATCCGGGTGGGCATCACCTCCGGAGCCTCCACCCCAGATCGGGTGGTGGAAGACGTCATTGAGCGGCTGATCGAACTCTGCGCCGCGTGAGTCCGGCCCGTGGGTGTCCGGGTGTCACAGCAGGCCCCGAAAGGTCGCTGCAGTGGCTTTACATTGATTAAAGATCGAGCGGATCCGTCTTCGGCGGGTCCATCGCCAGGAGTTGCCGCTGTTGTCTTTGCTGTTGTCGACCGCACCGCTGGACATGGACCTGACTCCGGCCGACGACAGCCCGGCGACGAGAGCCGTGAGCGCGTCCCCATTGCTGCGCCACAGCGATGATTCCCGGGTGCGGCGCTACGCCAGTGCCTTCGCCGACGTGATGGAAATGCGGGCCAGCGCGCCCGTGGTCGCCCACTACCTGGATCACCACGAGGGCTGGTTCCGTCGCTGCGCTGCGCCGATGACCGTGCAGCCCCTGGGCTGCCAGGGCTACGCCCTGACGCTTGGCACCTTTGGCAACTTCGGCTTTGAAGTGGAGCCCACCATCGGCCTGGAACTGCTGCCCCAGGACCAGGGGCTCTACCGAATCCTCACGGTGCCGAACCACGGCGGCGATCCCGCCCTGGACGGTCTCTACGACGTCGAGTTCAACGCCTCACTGCGCCTCGACGAGGCCGACGATTCTCGGCCGCTGACCCTGGTGCGCTGGGAACTCGACCTCTGCGTCTGGATCCGCCTGCCAGGGGTGATCACCCTGCTGCCCGACGGGCTGGTGCAGTCGAGCGGCGACCACCTGCTGAAGCAGATCGTGCGACAGATCTCCCGGAAACTCACCTGGAAGGTGCAGGAAGACTTTCACGCCAGCCACAACCTCGACTGCCCGCCCCGGCGGTACGCCCAGTTCTGAGGGCTCAGGCGGACTGAAGGCTCAGGCGGGTCTGTTCTCCCAGATCTTGTTGAGGATCTGCAGTCCGCTCACGGCCTGCCAGAGAAACAGGGTCATCATCGCCATATTCAGGCCCACATGGGCCTTGCGGGCAATCAGGTTGCCCTGCTGCATCAACGGGGTGAGCGCCACGGCCAGGGCGATCAGGCAGGTCATGCCGATGCCCACCAGCAGGTGGGGCCCCACAAACAACTTGCCGTTGTTCAGGTAGGTGACGGCCATGCCGCCGAAGGTGCCCAGCACCATCAGCACCAGGATCAGGCTGCCGATCTGGAAATGGCGCTTGGCGAACTGGCCCTTGATCAGGGTCTTGCGGGTTTCAGCGTCGGCGGTGCGGGTTTTCTTGGCCTTGATACCTAGGAACATCCCGTAGCCCGACAGGGCCAGCAGACCACCCATCAGCAGGGGATGGAGAAAGTTGAGGTTGTAAGCGAGCGCTTCAGGCATGGCGTCGGAGGGGGCTGGCGATGGGCACCGGCGATGAAAACCGGGAGCTGGGCAGAGCGGTGTCGGAGCGAAGCTACAGCTCACCCCGCCCACCGGGGGACTTCAGTGGAGGAAATGGCGCTGGCCGGTGACCACCATCGCCAGGCCCAGAGCATTGCAGGCCGCAATCGAGTCGGCATCGCGCACGCTGCCGCCAGGCTGGATCACGGCTTTGATGCCATGGCCTGCGGCCAGGCGCACGGTGTCGTCGAAGGGGAAGAAGCCATCACTGGCCAGCACCGCACCGCGGGCTTTGTCGCCGGCTGCCTCCAGGGCCAGCCGGGCTGAGCCCACCCGGTTCATCTGGCCGGCGCCGATGCCCAGGCTCTGGCCATCCCGGGCCACGGTGATGGCATTGGAGCGCACGTGGCGCACCAGCTTCCAGGCAAAGCGCAGGTCGTTCAATTCCGTGCTGGTGGGCTGGCGCTCGCTCACCACCTGCCAAGCGCTCTCCTCCACCAGTTGGTCGTCGAGTGCCTGCACCAACACACCGCCGAGCAGGCTGCGCAGCTGCCGCCGCGAGGCCCGCGCGATCGCTTCGGGGGCCAGCTCCAGCAGCCGCAGATTGGTGCGGGAAGCCAGCCGCTCCCGGGCCGCAGCATCAAAGCCCGGCGCCACCACGCACTCAAGAAACAGGCTGCCGAGCTGCTCCGCGGCCCCCAGATCCACCGGGCGGTTGAGCGCCACAATGCCGCCAAAGGCCGAGAGCCGATCGGCATCCAGGGCCCGGGTGAGGGCATCGGCGCCATCGCGGCCTGTGGCCACCCCGCAGGGATTGGTGTGCTTGACCACCACGGCGGCCGGCTCGGCTCCAGGGCCGTAGCCAAACTCCCGCACCGTGGCGAGGGCCGCGTCGAGATCGATCAGGTTGTTGTAACTGAGCTCCTTGCCCTGCAATTGGTCAGCGGCGCCCCAGCCGGCAGCGGGCTCGCTGTGCCAGGTGGCCTGTTGATGGGGGTTTTCGCCGTAGCGCAGGCTCTGGCGAGCGGGCAGCTCGAGTCGCAGGGGCGCCGCCCCCTCAGCAGCAGCCGCCTCCTCCGCAGCGTCTGCCTCCAGACGGGCGGCCAGCCAAGTGCTGATCGCCGCGTCGTAACTGGCGGTGTGCTGAAAGGCTTCCAGCGCCAGGCGGCGGCGCAGGGCTGGGGTCAGGGCGCCAGCCCGCAGGGCCTCGAGAAAGGAGCCGTACTGGCTGGGGCTGGTGAGCACCGCCACATCGGCATGGTTCTTGGCGGCCGCCCGCACCATGGCTGGCCCGCCGATGTCGATGTTTTCGATCGCGGTGTCGAACGCCACCGCCGGATCGGCCACGGTCTCGCGGAAGGGGTAGAGGTTGACCACCACCACATCAATCGGGGCGATGCCCTGGGCCGCCAGATCCGCCTGATGGCCGGGCTCAGCCCGCTTGGCCAGGATGCCGCCGTGGATGCGGGGGTGCAGGGTCTTCACCCGTCCCCCCAGAATCTCAGGGGCCCCGGTGTGCTCCGCCACCTTGGTGACGGGCAACCCGGCGGCCTGGAGCGCAGCCGCGGTGCCGCCACTGGAAATCAAGGCGTAGCCGGCCTCCAGCAGCCCCTGGGCCAGGGGCTCCAATCCCTCCTTGTTGGAGACGCTGAGTAGGGCCGTGGGGGCCATGGCTGCCAAGGATGTTGGTCTGGAGCCAACCTACGCAGCAGCAGCACCCGCGCCATGACCGCCCCCAGCAGCCCCGCCAGCGACAACCTGATCCGGCTGGGCCCTCACCAGAGCGAGCGGCGGCTGGTGCTGCTGCACGGCTGGGGCGCCGACGCCGATGACCTGCTCGACCTGGCTGAGCTACTGGTGGAGCCCGCGGTAAGCGTGGTGGCGCTGCGGGCACCCCTGCCCCACCCGGGCGGCAGCGGCCGCCAGTGGTACGACCTGCAGCAGCCGAACTGGCCCCAGCTGCCCGCGGCCCGGACCCATCTGCGCCAACGGCTGGAGCAGCTTGCCTCCGAGGTGCCCCTGGAGCAGACGGTGCTGCTGGGCTTCTCCCAGGGGGCTGCCATGGCCCTGGATGTGAGCACATCCGGAGCAGGTCTGCCCCTGGCCGGACTGATCAGCTGCAGCGGCTATCCCCATCCGGATTGGCAGCCCGGCGCACAGACCATCAAAAAGATCCTGCTCACCCATGGCGAACAGGATCCGGTGGTGCCCTATGGGGCGAGCGAAGCGCTGCAGGAGCAACTGCGCCAAGGTGGAATTGAGACTGACCTGATCGGCTTTGCCGGTGGTCACACCATCGACACCAGCCTGTTTCCAGCCCTGCGCCATTACCTGGCCGGCCAGTGGCCGGCCTGAGGAGATCGCCTGTCAGACGAAGGCGTATTCGTACTCTTCCATTTCCTCCCAGTCATCGGCGGCGAGGGCTTCGATGCCTTCGAACAGAACGTCTTCACCGATGCGATCGACGATCGAACGCAGCGAAGGGAACAGGAAATGATTTTCTTCGGCGTACTGGGCACTGAACAGGCCCTTCTCGCCCCAGAAGAAGCGATCGGTGGTGTGCTCGTTGCGGCGCACGTTGAGGATCGCGGGGGGCACCAGCAGCTCCTCGGCGATGTAGCGGCGGGCCGCTGTGACCGGCTTGTGGGAACCCGTTTCCAGGTTGAAGGTGGGGACATGGGCCAGTACCCGCTGGCCGGCGAGCCGGCGACGGCTGATCCGCTTGCGCTTCTTGGACATTGAGCGGCTCCCGCGGGGGGAGAAGTGAGGGGACGAGGAGAAACCGGAGGGGAACGGACCATGGGAGCGCAAAACATGCGCAGGGTCCGTGACTCAGCCCGCCCAGGCAGCCGGAAAACCGGCAGCACGGACGACGTCCAAACGTTCTGATGCCCGGAAGAGTCAGCCGGCCCAAAAGGTCAGTGACACCGCAACCCGCCCATTCGGGTTGCGAACAACAGAGAGCAAGGATCGGCAAAAAGTCGGATCTGTCTCTGCTGTAGCCTCAATTACCGGAAAGGGCAACAAAGGTGTGTGGGCGTCACGACGTTGAGCCGCTGCCCGCTTGCGGACCGCGTCGTATTGGTCGATACCAAAGATCTTAAGACTTTTTCTCGGTTTTCCCACGCCCTTTTGAAATTTTTTCGGCAGGGCGGCGGTTGATTGGCTCAGATGCAAGTCTCCGAAAGGTTTTTGAGCCTGCTTCGCTTTCAGTTGGCCCAGTTCGCCGACCGGGGTGATCTGCAGTCGCTGGTGGTGTATGTCACCCAGCCCGGCAACGGCAGCGCCCCAAGCCTGGTTCCCATTGGCCAGTGGCCCAGCGATGGCCGAGCCCTCCCGGCCGTGGAGGCAGGCAGCCCGCTGCGCTTGCCGGCCGAACAACGGCGCTGGCTGCCGCTGCGTCACCACAACGTGCTGCTGGGGGCCATCCAGGTGGAAACCAGCACGCTGCCGTGGCCCGACACCCTTGGCCAGCGACTGCAGGCCGTAGCCCTGTGTCTCACCGAAGCTCTCTGCCTCGACCTGGAACAACAGCGGCTGCAGCAGACCCTGAAGCAACAGGAGGCGGAGCTGGGCCTGTTGCTTCACCAACTGCGCAACCCCCTGGCCGCCCTGCGCACCTTTGGCCAGCTGTTGCTGCGGCGCCTGGACCAGGACGGCCAGAACCGCCCCCTGGTGGAGGGATTGCTGGCCGAGGAGCGCCAGCTCAACCGCTACGTCGATGCCCTCAGCCAGCTGGGCCGCAGCACGACACCGGTGGTCTCCGGCGAGGCGGCCCAGCCCCTGCTGCTTCCGCCAGGGCTGGTGGGACCGGAGGGCCAACCCCTGCCAGATTGGCTGGAGCCACTGCTGCAGCGGGCCTCCGCCACCGCCGCCCTGCAGGGTCGCCCCTGGCAGCCGCCTGCCCGCATGCCCGACTGGCACGGCGACAGCGGCGCTGTGGCCGAAATCCTGGCCAACCTGCTGGAAAACGCCTTCCGATACAGCCCCGCCGGCAGCGCCATTGGCCTGCACTGCCAGCCCCTCGCGGGAGGTGCCTGGCAACTGGCAGTCTGGGACGGCGGCGCGCCGATTGTGCCCGAAGAACGGGAGACGATCTTCGAGCGGGGCGTTCGGGGGCGTGATGGTCAGAATCTGCCGGGCACGGGGCTGGGACTGGCCCTGGGCCGAGACCTGGCCCGCAGCCTTGGCGGCGAACTCAACCTGGTGGTACCACCCGCCGCCGTGGCGCCGGAGCTGCCACCGCAGGGCAATGCCTTTTGCCTCAGGCTGCCAGGAGCCGCAGCCCCAGACCACTGAGCAGCAGCGCCAGGCTTTCGGCCCACTCCACGCAGGCGCCGTAACTGTCGCCGCTGTGGCCCCCGAGACGGCGCCCCAGCCAGAGAGGGACCAGCAGCGCCGGCACCAGGCCGATCACCTGCGGAGGGGAGCCGCCAAGCCAACCCCACAGCACCAGCGCCAGCAGCAGCACCAGCAGCGCCGGCGCCAGTTCCGCTGCCAGCCCCCGCCAGTGCTGCCGGTGAAAACCAGCGCTGCCCTGCTTTCGCAGATAGGGGAACCACTGGATGGCCACAAGGGGGGCCACCCGGCCCCAGAAGGCAGCCCAGAGCAGGGCCGGTGGCGCGGCGGCTGCCAGGCACAGCAGACCCGCCGCCCGCAGCAGCAGCAGCACGGCCAGGGCCTGCACCCCTGAAGCGCCCACACGGCTGTCCGCCATCGCCTCCAGGGCCCGGGGGCCAGCGCCCAGCCCATCAGCGGTGTCCATCGCCCCATCCACGTGCAGGCCACCGGTGAGGATCAACCCGAGGGCCAGCACCACGGCCACCTGGGCCCCGAGCGGCAACCAGCCCGCCGACAGCCCCCAGAACAGGGCCTGCAGCCCGCCCAGCACCAGACCGATCAGGGGACCAAAGCGGGCGATGCGCTCAAAGCGCAGCGGCACCCCGGGCCAGGCCGGCAGCACGGAATAAAACACCCAGGCCCCCGCCAGATCGGCGAGCCAGCCAGGAATCCACCCAGAGAAAGGCTTCGGCAAGCGACACCTAGCGTCAGAACAGCACCGGTTCGGCGCAATCAGCTTCCCACCCGCCTTTTCCTTCGCCATCACGGCCCGCTGCCAACGCACCCGGGCCCGCTGCGGCTGCTTCCACACGCCCCATGGCGTGGTGACCACGCCCCGGTTCATGCCGGTGGGCACCCTGGCCACGGTGAAGGGGGTCACGGCGGATCAACTGCGCGCCACCGGCGCCCAGATGGTGCTCTCCAACACCTATCACCTGCATCTGCAGCCGGGCGAGGCGATCGTGGCCGACGCCGGCGGCCTGCACCGCTTCATGGGCTGGGACGGCCCGATGCTCACCGATTCCGGCGGCTTCCAGGTGTTCAGCCTGGGCGACATCAACACGATCAACGACCACGGCGTGGTGTTCCGCTCCCCCCGCGACGGGGCCCGGATCGAGCTCACCCCCGAGCGCTCGATGGCGATCCAGATGGCTCTGGGGGCCGACGTGGCCATGGCCTTCGACCAATGCCCGCCCTACCCCGCCAGCGAAGCGGATGTGGCCGCCGCCTGCCGCCGCACCCACAGCTGGCTGGAGCGCTGCATCGCCAGCCACACCAAGCCCGATCAGGCCCTGTTCGGCATCGTGCAGGGCGGCTGCTTCCCCCATCTGCGCCAGGAATCGGCGCGGATGGTGGCCTCCCTGGACCTGCCTGGCATCGCCGTGGGCGGCGTGAGCGTGGGCGAGCCCACCGAAGAGATGCACCGGATCGTGCGCCAGCTGGGGCCGCTGCTACCGCAGGAAAAGCCCCACTACCTGATGGGCGTGGGCACCCTGCGGGAGATGGCGATCGCGGTGGCCAATGGTTTCGACTTGTTTGATTGTGTGATCCCCACCCGGCTGGGGCGCCACGGCGCTGCCCTGGTGGGCGGCGAGCGCTGGAACCTCAAGAACGCCCGCTTCCGCCACGACCACACCCCCATGGATGCCAGCTGCCCCTGCCCGGCCTGCCGGAACCACACCCGGGCCTACCTGCACCATCTGATCAAGAGCGAGGAGCTGCTGGGCAAGATCCTGTTGAGCCTGCACAACATCACCCAGCTGGGGCGCTTCAGCAGCGCCATGGGCCGGGCGATCCAGGACGGCTGTTTTGCAGAGGATTTCGCTCCGTGGGACGCCGATTCCCCAGCCGCCCACACGTGGTAGCGTCCGCCTCACGCGCAGTGATTTCCGGGATGGCCGCCTACACCCTGCAGACCCTGGCCCAGCTCCCCGAGGCCTACCAGGCCTTCGGCCCCCTGGTGGACATCCTGCCGATCATCCCCCTGTTTTTCCTGCTGCTGGCCTTCGTGTGGCAGGCCTCTGTGGGTTTCCGCTGAGCGGTGGGTTTCCGCCGAGCCAACGGGCCTTAACCCTGCCTCAGCACCGCCAAGGCAAAGGCCGGCAGAGCCAGCATGCGCCGCCAGCGGCTCGGCTCCTGCACCAAGCGGTACAGCCACTCGATCTGTAGAGCTCCCATCCAGCTGGGGGCTCTTTTTTTGACCCCTGCCCAAACGTCAAAGCTGCCGCCCACGCCCATCCAGAGACCACCCCGGCGCCCCGGCAGCTGCTGAATCCAGGTTTCCTGCCGCGGCACGCCGAGGGCCACCAACACCAGATCAGGCCGGGCGCCGACCAGCTGCTGCTCCAGGCCCGGCCAAGCCTCGGTGCTTTGGTAGCCGTGGGCGCTGAGCACCAGCTGCAGCCCGGGGAGCTCCTGGCGCAGGCGGGCGGTGAGCTGCTCCATCACCGCCGGCGAGCCGCCCACCAGGGCCACCCTCCAGCCGTGGGCAGCGGCATGGGCCAGCAGGTTGCGGGCCAGCTCAATGCCGGGACTGCGGCGCACCCGGAAACCCTGGCGGCCCAGGGCCCACACCACCCCCGCACCGTCGGGAATCACCAAGGCCGCCGAAGCAACTGCCGCGCCCAGGGCAGGGTCGGCCTTGGCCGCCATCGTCATTTCGGCATTGAGGGTGACGATCTGGCCGCCGCCCCGCTGCCACAGGGCCAGGGCCGCTTCGCCCACGTCGGCGCAGACATCCACCGGAACCCCCAGAACGCTGGTGCGCTGTGGTTCGGTTGCCGTTGCTGCCATAGGGGCGGGGGGGGTGGGGGTGGAGAATTGGGGGCTGGCATGCCACTGGCACTGGTGCACCCATGGCGCAATCCCTGCCAACCTCGGGGCCAATCACAGGAACGAGCGCCTCAACAGAAGCGATCGGTGCCCATCCTGCCGAAGCCTGGGCCGTGCTGCAGGAGCTCGATCAGCAGATCGATCGGGTGGTGCTGAGCCGGCAGCACCCGATCACGGGCCTCCTGCCCGCCAGCACAGCCCACACCGTGCACGGCAATTACGCCGACGCCTGGGTTCGCGACTGCATCTACTCGATTCAATGCGTCTGGGGACTGGCCCTCGCCCATCGCCGGCTGCGGGGACCGAGCCGTCGGGTCTATGAGCTCGAAGGGCGGGTGCTGCAGCTGATGCGCGGCCTGCTCAATGCCATGCTGCGCCAGGCCCCGAAGGTGGAGCGGTTCAAGCACAGCCTGCACCGGCTGCACGCCATCCACGCCAAGTTCGACACAGCCAGCGGTGGCCCCGTGGTGGCCGACGACGGCTGGGGGCATCTGCAGCTCGACGCCACGGCGCTGTTTCTGTTGCAGCTGGCTCAGCTGACCCGCTCGGGGCTGGTGGTGGTGCAGAGCAGCCACGAATGCGACTTCGTGCAAAACCTGGTGTACTACGTGGCTCGCGCCTACCGCGTGGCCGACTACGGCATCTGGGAGCGCGGTGACAAGGGCAACCACGGCCTGCCGGAGCGCAATGCCAGTTCCATCGGCCTGGTGAAGGCGGCCCTGGAAGCCCTCGAAGGCCTTGATCTCTACGGCCCCCACGGCGATGGAAGCTGCTGCCTGGTGATCCCCCACGACGCCATCGTGCGGCTGCGGCGGGCGCTGCGCGGCCTACTGCCGCGCGAGTCGGCCAGCAAGGAGGTGGACAGCGCCTGTCTTTCGGTGATCGGCTACCCCGCCTGGGCGGTGGAAGATCCCCAGCTGGCGGAGCGCACCCGCGCCAAGATCCGCGCCGAGCTAGGCGGCACATACGGCTACAAGCGCTTCCGCCGCGATGGCCACCAGACCGTGGTCGAAGACCACACCCGCCTGCACTACGAGCGGGAGGAGCTGGCCCAGTTCGAGCACATCGAATGCGAGTGGCCCCTGTTCTGGGCCTACGAGCTGGTCACCGCCTGTTGCGAGGAGCGCTGGGATGAGGCCCGTCAGTGGCGGCAGCGCCTGGCGGAGGTGAGCCTGGAGCAGGAGGGGGGAGCGCTGCTTCCCGAGCTCTATCTGGTGCCCGAGAAGGCGATCGAGGCCGAACGGCGCCAGCCGGGCAGCCAGCCCCGGGTGGCCAATCCCAACGTGCCGCTGCTCTGGACCCAGAGCCTCACCTGGCTCGCCGACCTGCTGCTGCACGGGCTGATCAGCCCGGACGACCTCGACCCCATCGGCCGCCGCCGGCCCAGCCCCTTCGGGGCCGACCAGGTGCTGGTGGCCCTGGTGCCGGCCCATGCCGGCATCGCCGCGGCCCTGCAAGCCGCTGGCCTGCCGCTGGCCCACGGCGCTGAGCACGCCACGGCCATACGGATCGGCAGCTCCCAGGAGCTGGCCCAGCGCATGGCCCAGGTGGGCGCCAACCCGGCCCTAGGGCTGAGCGGCCACCCGCCAGTGCGGATGGAAACCATGGCCACGGCCCGGCTCTACCGCCAGGGCGACACCAGGCTGGCCTTCCTGCCGGCCGTGCTGGAGGAGGACACCTTCTACCTCGCCGACGATCCGGAACAACTGGTGGATGCCGTGATAGCCGAGCTGCGGCTGCTGCAGCGCCACTGGCGGGGCAGCGGCGCGCCCTTGCTGCTGATCCCGGTGGCCGAAGGGGCCTTCCAGGCCAACCCGGAGGCCTTTCTGCGGCTAGGGAGGGAGTTGCAGACTGGCCTACTGGACGGCGTGCCGGTGCAACTGGGCAGCCTGACGGACCTGCTGGACCAGGGCAGCTGGGTGGAGCTACCACCCCAGGCGGGCCTGGCAACGCTGCCCCAGCCCCCGGCCCCCACCCTGCTGCGGGCCAGCACCAGCCAGGCGCCGCTGTCGGCCCGCGAAGAGCAGGACCTCGAGCGCCAGGACATCAGCATCGGCGACCTCGCCGAACGGCTCTGGCGCAGTTCCTCTCTGGAAGAGCAGGGCGAAGTGCTCGAACAGCTGGTGCGTCGCCTGGGCCCCGATTCACGCCTGCAGGGGCCCGCCGGCAACCAGCCGGTGCGCCTGCAGGCGCTGCTGGAAGAGGTGTACCGCCGGGCCCTGGCCGAAGCCGACTGGAACGTGGTGCGGCGCGTCGCCGGGGCCCTCGATCTGGTGCATCCCCAGCTGGAGGACGCCCTCACCGACCTGCTGGTGCGCCAGAAGCAGGTGGTGGTGGGGCGCAACTACACCAGCGACTCCCGCATCAGCGAACCCCAGGGCAGCGCCAGCATCGCCGCCATGATCAAGCGCTTCAGCGGTGAAGACGGCCGGGAATGGATGCTGCAGCAGGAGCTGCTGCTCGCCCTCGATGGCCTGGCCCGCCACGAGCCAGCGCTGCTCAGCGGCAGCCTCACCCTGCAACTGGGTCAACTGCTGCTGCTGCTCACCAGTGAACTGGCCACCGAAACCGATCGAAGCCCGATCGATGCCTTTGAGGCCCTCTGCGACCAGCCTCCCCACGCCATCCAACGCCGCCTGCGGGCGGTGCTGGCCGACCTGGAGCACGCCAAGGCCGCCCTGCAGCGCAAGGAGCAATTGCATGTGAGCGGCCGGGTGCGCTGGGACGTGCCCGATCCGCTTGAGGAACTGCCGAAGGAGGGCTGCTGGTTGCAACACCGACTGCGGCTTGGGGCCCTGGGCCGTGTACCCCGCGATTTCTACCCCGGCATCTGGGATCTGCTGCACCACTGCCGCGGCATCGTGATCGGCGACAAACTCGAGAAGCGCAACCGCCTCGACAGTGCGCCGCTGCTGAGCGAAAAGACCCCCGGCGAACGCAACTTCGCCGCCCTCGTCGATCACCTGCTGAGCAAAATCGAAGCCCCCGACTACCGCCAGCTCTGCACCGAAACCCTGATCACCTTGATCGCGTTCGTGGGCGCCAACCCCGAGGTGGTGTTTGACGACGACCTGGTGCTGGACGTGGTGATCGGGCATGCCGTGCGGGTGGGCTGGCAACAACGCCATCCCGACATCGCAGCAGAGCAGTACGGCCTGCACAAGGCGGAAGCCTGGGATGCCTTCTACCTGGCGTCGCCTGGCGACTGCCGCCGCTGGCAACTCGAAGCCCTACGCCAGCTCACCGACCCAGCCAAAGCGACCTAGATCGGCACCTCAAGACTCATGCAGAGGTTGGGCTGCTCCACACACTGCTCGATCAGATCGGCGAGCAGCAGGGCCCGGGAGGCCTGCAAACCACCCACCGCAGGAGTGTCCACGCCGCGCACACACTGCAGAAAGTGCTCAAGCTCGGCGTAGAGGGGCTCGATGGACGTGGTGCTCACCTCCTCGATCACGCCATCGGAGCGATACACCAACTCGCCATGGTCGGCGCTCACCGATTCATGGGCACGGCGGTGAATGTGCAGGGTGCGGTTGAGAAAGTCGGTTTCCACCAGGCTGCTCCGGCAGTGGGCCGAGAGGCTGCGGATCTTGCGGTGGGCCATCTTGCTGGCCGTGAGGCTCGCCACCACCCCGTTGGCAAAGGCCAGGGTGGCGTTGACGTAATCGATCGGACCTTCAGCGCTGCGCCCGCCGGCGGCCGCCAACCGAATCACCGGGGCCCCGGCCAGTTCCAGCACCAGATCGATGTCGTGGATCATCAGGTCGAGCACCACCGACACGTCGTTGGCCCGATCGGCGTTGGGACTGTGGCGCCGGGCCTCCAGCACCACCACCTCCTCATTGGCCACCACCTTCACCAACTCGCGGAAGGCGGGGTTGAACCGCTCAATGTGGCCCACCTGCAGCAGCCGCCCGGCCGCTTCGGCCGCCTGGATCAACTCCGAGGCTTCCTCCTGGCTGGCGGCAATCGGCTTCTCGATCAGCACGTGCACGCCCGCCTTGAGGCAGGCCAGGCCCACCCGGTGATGCAGCAGGGTGGGCACGGCAATGCAGACCGCGTCCACCTCCGGCAGCATCGCCTCATAGGACGGGAACCAGCGACAGCCGAACTGCTGGGTCGCCAGCTCACCGCGGACCGCATCCGGGTCGGCCACGCCGACCAACTGGGCATCCTTGATCAGGCTCAGCACCCGGGCGTGGTGCCAGCCCATGTTGCCGATGCCGATGACACCCACGCGCACAGGGTTCATGGCTGGGGCTCACGGCTGGGCGCATTATCAGGGATCGGCTCCGCCACCGGGCGCTCGATCTGCACCCGTTCGATGCGGGGCCCATCCATGGCCAACACCCGAAACTGATGCCCCTTCCAGCGCAGGCCCTCGCCCGGGGCAGGGATGTGCTGGAGACGCTCCAACAGGAAGCCCGCCAGGGTGTGATGGCCTTCCGCCTCGGGCAACTGCAGGCCCAGCTGCCGGTTGAGTTCAAAGATCTCGAGATCACCCGCCACCGACCAGCAGCCCTCGCCCAGTTGCTGCAGATCCTGAGCCGCCTCGAGGGAATCGTCCTCATCTCCAACGATCTCACTGGTGAGGTCGACCACGGTCACCAGGCCCTCGGTGCCGCCGTGCTCGTCCACCACCACCAGCAGGGGCTGACCACTGCGAATCAGCGGCAACAGCTCGGCCAGGGGGGTGCTCTCCTGCACCCGGGCCACCGGGGTGATGTAAGGGGCCAGGGGCGTGTCGGCACTAAGCAGGCCCCGGGCCATCGGATCGGCCAGACGCCGCAGGTCCAGCAGGCCACGCACGTCGTCAAGGGAGCTGCCGATCACCGGAAAGCGGGCATGGGCCGTGTCGTGCACTTCCCGCATCAGCTCCGCAAAGCTCACATCCAGCGGCAGGGTGACCATGCCGGAGCGCGGCACCATCACTTCACGCACCAGGGTGTCGCGCAACGAAAACACCCCCTCCAGGATGTTGCGTTCATCGGGCATCAGACCCGTGACACTGCCGGTTTCAATCAGGGTTTCGAGCTCTCCAGCGGAGAGCACCGGCACCAGCTCATCCCAGTTGCGGGGGAGCCCCAACAGACGCAACAGGGTGCCGCTGAAGCGCTCCAGCAACGACAGCAACGGGGCCAGGCTACGGATCACGGAATCCAGCAGGGGTGCCAGCCGCAGGGCTGAGACCTCCGGCCGGTGCAACACCCAGGCCTTGGGCAGCAGCCCGCCCAGCACGGTTGCCAGCAACACCAACAGCAGAAAAACGCCCGCATCCAGCCATCCCTGGGGAGTGGTACCCATCCCGTTCTGGCTTCCCAGCCAGACCCCCAACCGCTCGGCCAGACCGCGCCCCGCCCAACCCAGGGCGACCAGGGCCAGGGCCGCGCCCAACTGGGTGGCCACGAGCACCCGCCGCAGCCGGTGCTGCAATTTCGCCACGGCCTGGGCCCCGGGCTCGCCGGACTCCTGCAACTGCTGCACCCGGCTTGGCCGCAGGCGAATCAGGGCGAATTCCCCAGCGGCAAAGAAGGCCAGCAGGGCCAGCAGGATGGCCAACGCCAGGAGTTGGATCACGGGAAGCCCCACCAGGGGAGCCATCAATGTGCCGAGGATAGAAGCAGCCACCGAATCGGGCTGGCTGTCGGGATGGGTGATGGATGGGGGTCCCGGGGATCGAACCCGGCTAAGGCGAATTATGAGTTCGCTGCATTCACCAGATTGCTAGACCCCCCCATGGGCCGAAGCCCGTTCACCCAGACTTACCAGAGGCCCCGCACCGGCGCGCCGTAGCTCGCGCCCCCGTCCTGCCAGCCAGTGCCCTGGGCAGCCGCACCCCCCGAACCACCAGCGCCGGATCCGAGGCTGCCGGAATAGCCATTGGACACATCTCCCGTGCGCCAAGGCATGGGGTCGCTCTGCTGCTCCAGCAGCACCTGATAGGTGTTCTCCACGGCGGTGCCGTCCCAGATGATCGTCTGGTCGGGGAAGCCGAAGCCCATCACCTTGGTTCCATCGCCACCCCCCATGGCAATTCCGAACAAATCGGTGATCTGGTTGGTGAGGCTGACGCCGCGGGCGTAGGGCGCGGTGTAGCTGTAAAACCGCCTCTCCATCAGCTCGGGCGTGGTCTGCACCACGCCGCAGCGGGTCACCTCCACCGGCCCCGTGGCATCGCCACCCCTCGGCCGGCCACCAACCACAGGGGCCTCAAGGGTGGTGGTGCACACCACCGGCCCCGCCCAGGCTGGAGCGATCAGCACAGCAGCCACTGCCGAGCTGGCAGCCGCAGCCCGAATGATCTTGGTGAGAGAGATGTTCGCCATGGATTAAGTCATCCCAGCAGCGGTTGTCGTCATGTTGGCCGCAAACTAGACAACCAATTGCGTCTGCACCAGCTCTTGTCGACCGTTTCCCCGGCTGCAACGTTCCTGGCGGCCTCACCCGCCGAGATGCGGATCGCGCTGCTGCCTTTACTCGCCACCAAGGCCTATCGCCACGGCAACTTCACCCTGGCGTCGGGACGCACCAGTCACCACTACGTCAACTGCAAGCCCGTCAGCCTCAGCGGCACCGGGCTGGCCCTGCTGGGGGCCTTGATGCTGGAGCAGGTGGAGCCGGAAGCGCGGGCCGTGGCCGGCCTCACCCTCGGAGCCGACCCGCTGGTGAGCGCCGTGGCGATGCGGGCCGCCCTGGGGGGCCGCGGGCTCGATGCCCTGATCGTGCGCAAGGAGGCCAAGGGCCACGGCACGGGCGCCTGGCTGGAGGGGCCGCTGCCGGAGCCCGGTAGCGCCATCACCGTTCTGGAGGATGTGGTGACCACCGGCGGCTCCTCGCTCAAGGCCGTGCACCAGCTCCGGGAGGCGGGCTTTCAGGTGGAACGGGTGGTCACGATCGTGGATCGCCAGGAAGGGGGCCTGGAAGCCATGACCGCCGCCGGCCTGGAGCTGCGCAGCCTGTTTCTGCTCGAGGAGGTGGCCGCTGCCGCTTCGGCCATCGCCGCCAGTCAGGCCGCGTCATGAGCCCCGACCCCTGGAGTTGGCAACCAGCCGGGCCGCGTCGCTGGGAGCAAGCCACCAGCCTGATTCGACTCGATGGGGCTGATACACAACGCTTCCTGCATGGCCAAACCAGTGCCGCCATCGAAAGCAGCACTCCCGGCAGCTGGATCCCCACCTGCTGCATCACCGCTACCGGCCGCCTGCGGGCCCTGGCCGAGGTGCTGGTGGATGACAGCGGTGCCTGGCTGCTGCTGAGCAGCGGCGATGCCGAAGCCGTTTGGCACAGTCTCGACCGGGTGCTGTTCCCCGCCGATCAGGTGCGGCTCGGCCCCGTAACACCAGCGCGCTGGATCACGCCGCTGGGGGACGCCCTCACGGCCCTGCCCCAGGCCCCAGCTGGCCAGTGGCAGGCCCGGGAGAACGGCAACGGCTGGCTGCTGGGCCGGCAGCTGGTGCTGCTAGCGGGGGCGGAGCTGCCCCCGTGGCTGGCCGAGCGCACGCCACTCACGGCGCTGGAGCAGGAGCACTGGCGCCTCCAGCAGGGCTGGCCGGCTGCCCCAGGGGAAATCAACGACGACACCAACCCCTTTGAAGCGGGGCTGGCCGATCGGGTGAGCCTGAGCAAGGGCTGCTATGTGGGCCAGGAAACCCTGGCCAAGCTCGCCACCTACGACGGGGTCAAACAGCAGCTGCGGCGCTGGCACGGGCCCGCGCCCGAGGGGTCCGCAGCGGCGCCGGCCCAGGGCACGGCCCTGTTCCGGCTGGAGGGGGCCAACAACGGCTCTTCAGGCACTTCCGGCAGCAGCCGGGCGGGCCAGATCACCTCGGCCCTGGCCCTTGAGGATGGGATGTGGATCGGGTTGGCCCTGGTGCGTCGCCAGGCCCTGCAGGATTCCGAGCTCCGTGCCGGTGAGGGCTCCCAGGCCCCGGCGCTGCACCTATCGAAACCACCGGCCTTCGTGGATCCGCCCGTCGGGGCCGGCCGTCAGGGCTGACGCGTCAGCTCTCCAGCGTCAGTCCTGGGCCAACAACCAGCGCACCACCGCCCAGGTGGCCAGGCTGTCGTCGCGGTTGTAGAGAAAAATCCGCTGCAGCTGGAGGCGACTGGCCTGGCCCCGGCGTCCGGCGTCCCGGTGCCAGTGCCGCCACTGGCGCCACCAGAGCAGGCAGCGGGCCCCATCAACGCCCTTCTGGCTCCAGGCAAAGCCCAGCCAACCAGCCACCGCCTTGAGCCCATAGCTGCTCACCGGCAGCCGCCAGTGGCGGCGCAGTCGGGCATGCACGTCCAGCATCCGCCCGCGCAACTGCTGCACCTCGGCCTCAGTGGCCCCCTGGCGCTGGGCCAGGCGCACCAGTCCAATCACCTCGGTTTCGCCGTAGTGCAGCACCGGCCAACCGGGGTAGCGCACGAGCAACCGCTGCAGGCGCTGCCACAGCCGCTGCTCGCCGTGCTCCTGCAGGGCCAGCAGCGGCTGATACCGGGCCCCGGCCTCGTTCCAACCGCCGGCCCCATCGCGCTCCAGCACCAGGAAGCCGTGCAGGAAATCATCGCGGGCATCGGGATCGGATTCGATGTCGTAGAGCAACACCCCAGGGGCACCGGCGAGCTCAGGCAAGGCCGACCCCTCCCCCAGCGGCTCGGGGATTCCTGAGGCCTGCACCCGGGCCTGGTCCACCAGCTCAGCGGCAATCTCGCGGTGTTGCTCGCCATACACAGAGAGCGCCTCGGCCAGCTGCTCCGGGTCCCGGCCTGCCAGGGCCGCCAGGCTGGTCACCCCCTGCTCCAGCAACATCTCGCGGCGCTTGCCACCGATGCCGCTCACCTCGCTGAGGTGTCCCATCGCTGCGGCCTCCTGATCGCAGAGACCCCGCCAGCTGCACAGGGTGCACTTCTTGCGATCACTCACCAGCGGAGGGGGCGTGGCCGGGTCGAGGTCGGCGGCCAAGCGCTGCAGGCTTTCATCGAGCTGGTGCTGCAGGCCACCACCGAGGGCCAGGCGCTCCCGCTGCAGGGCCCGGCCCTCACCCGCCAGCACCAGGCCATGGGGCACCGGGGCCTGCTGGTGCTCGGCCAACAAGCGCCCCCACAGGGCCAGCACCACCCGAGCTTCGCGGGTCAGCCGCCGCCCCTGACGGGCCAGCACCGGCCGGTAGGCGAACTCGCCCCAACGGCTCTGGCCCTCAATGCGCTCCAGCAGGGCTGGATGGGATTCGACCTGCAGTCCCTGGGGGCCGCGTCCCCGCAGGCGCAAGCCCACCACCCCAGGCGCCCCGTCGGCGCAGGCCGCCTCGCCATGGCCGGGGCGCTGGGGGAGCAGGGTTTGAAAACTGCGCAGCTGGTCGCTCAGGGCCAGGGCGCGGTGGGCATTCCACTGACGCTCTCCTGGCTCGCCAAACCGATCGAGCCAGGCACGACGCCGGCAGCGCAACCAGCTGCGCAGCAGGCGATCGGTCAGGGGAGCTGGCGTCAGGGGCTGCGACGTTGGGGGCTGGGGCGTCAAGGAGAGCATCCACCAGCGCAAACGCTAGGGCTGGAGCGCCGGCGGCACAGCAGAATCGACCCAGCTCGGCGTTTCCGCCCCCATGGCCTCAGCCCCCCTGCCCCTGGCGGCCAGTCCGATCGCCTTCGGCACCGATGGCTGGCGCGGCATCCTCGGGGTCGACATCACCATGGAGCGCCTGCTGCCGGTGGCTGCGGCCTCGGCCCAGGAGCTGGCTCATTCCGCCCCGCAGGGCCTGGAGAGCCGCGAAGTGGTGATCGGCTACGACCGCCGCTTCCTGGCCCCTGAACTGGCCGAAGCGATCTGCAGCGCCGTGCGGGGCTGTGGCCTCGAACCCCTGCTCTGCGACACCCCCACCCCCACACCGGCCTCCAGTTGGGCAGTGGTGCAACGCCAGGCCCTCGGCGCCCTGGTGATCACCGCCAGCCACAACCCACCGGAATGGCTGGGTCTGAAGATCAAGGGCCCCTTCGGCGGCTCGGTGGAGGGCGACTTCACCCACCGCGTCGAAACCCGGCTGGCCGCCGGCGGCATCAGTGTGCCGATTCCGGGTGAGGTGCGGCGGCTTGCGGCCCTGAACGCTTACGTGGCAGGGCTCCAGGCCAAGGTGAACACCACCGCCCTGGCCGAAGGGCTCGAGCGCCTGGGGCTGACGGTGATCGTCGACCCGATGCACGGCTCGGCGGCCGGGGTGCTGCCGGCCCTGCTGGGCGAGCGAGCCACGGCGAGTGGCGCCATCCGCGAAATTCGGGCGCAGCGGGATCCGTTGTTTGGGGGCAACCCACCCGAACCCCTCGCCCCCTACCTAGGCGAGTTGATCGCCGCGGTGCAGGCCAGCACGGCCGCTGGCCGACCAGCGGTGGGGATCGTGTTCGACGGCGACGGCGACCGCATCGCCGCGGTGGATGAGCGCGGCCGCTTCTGCAGCACCCAGCTGCTGATGCCCCTGTTCATCGACCACCTGGCCCGGGCCCGCCAGCTGCCGGGCTCTGTGGTCAAAACCGTGAGCGGCTCCGACCTGATGCAGCTGGTGGCCGAAGGCCTGGGCCGCCGGGTGCTGGAGAAGCCCGTGGGCTTCAAATACATCGCCGCCGAAATGCTGGCGAGCGAGGTGCTGGTGGGCGGCGAGGAATCAGGCGGTGTGGGCTTCGGCATGCACCTGCCCGAGCGCGATGCACCCTTCGCGGCCCTGCTGCTGATCGAAGCGCTGGTGGAGGGTGGGGTGCCCCTGGGCGAGCGGATCGATGCCCTGCAGCAGCGCTGCGGCGGTGCCGCCGCCTACGACCGGCTCGACCTGCGCCTGCCCGATATGGAAGCCCGGCGGCGACTGGAGGCCAAGCTGGCCGCCGCACCCCCCAGCGCGGTCGCCGGCAGCCCCGTGCTGGAGGTGATCACCACCGATGGCGTGAAGCTGCGCCTGGGCCCCAGCCACTGGCTGATGCTGCGCTTCTCCGGCACCGAGCCGCTACTACGCCTCTACTGCGAAGCCCCCAGTGAGGCCCGCGTGGCTGAGGTGCTGGGCTGGGCACGGGCGCTGGCGGAGGCGGCCTGAGCCATGACCCGTTTGGTGATCGCCAGCGGCAACGCCGGCAAAGTGCGTGAATTCGGCCACTTGCTGGCTGGCCTGGGCCTGGAGATCCACCCCCAGCCCGAGGGGCTGGAGGTGGAGGAAACGGGCGCCACCTTTGCCGAGAACGCGCGCCTCAAGGCCAGTGCCGTTGCCAGAGCGAGCGGCGCGTGGGCCCTGGCCGACGACTCCGGCCTCAGCGTCGACGCCCTCGGCGGCGCCCCCGGCGTGCACTCCGCCCGCTACGCCGACAGCGACAGCGCCCGCATTACCCGGCTGCTGCGCGAACTGGAGCAGGCCGAGGCCACCAGCACCAACCACAGCCGCCAGGCCCATTTCGCCGCCGCCCTGGCCCTGGCCGACCCGAACGGCACCATCCGCCTGGAGGTGGAAGGCCGCTGCCCGGGGGTGATTCTCAAGGCGCCGCGGGGCACGGGAGGATTCGGCTACGACCCGGTGTTCCTGGTGCCGGAAGCAGGCCTCACCTTTGCGGAGATGCCGTCAAACCTCAAAGCCAAGCTGGGACATCGCGGCCGGGCCTTCGCCAAACTCGAACCGGCCCTGCGACAACTGCTCGGGCGTTGATCAGCCGCCGGGGGCCCAACTGCCGTGCAGGCCGTAGGGAATGGCCAGGGGCAACTCCAGCACCGCCTGTTCGCTCATATCGGCAGCGTTGAGGATGACCAGATCCGTGGCGCAGCGGGCGCCGTTCCACACCGGCACCAGCACCCAACCACTGTCTTCGGCAGAGTGCTCTTCGGCAGGGGCAGAGCGGGGCACCATCACCGGCTCCGTAACGAACCCGCGGGGGGCCGCACTCCAGACCAGCCGCTCGCCGGTGTGCAGATCAAGCTTCTCAATGGCCTGCAGGGGATCGTTGCCCCGCTCCCGCTCGGCCACCGCCATCCAGGCAAAACGGGCCTCCAGTCCCTGGCGTGCGGGGTTCACCATGGCGAACTCACAGCAGCGCTGCTCCAGCCACTCGCTCTGCACGGCACCGGTGCGGGGATCAATCCGGCAACGCCGCAGCTGTCCTTCTGGAATCGCACCAAAGTCGATCTCACGAAAATCCACCTCGGGGCCGATCGACGGGAAATCGTCGTAGTAGATCGAATCCACCACCACCTCGCCGGTCGCCGCATCTTCGAAAGCATTGAGGTGGTGAAACACAAACCCCTCGGGTGCTGGCACCAGAACCGGGCTGGCACCGGCATGGTGGCCGCCTTGGCGCGGCACCAGCCAGAACTGACCCGCTTCACCGGGCTTGGACGCCAGACATTGGGCCGCACCCTTCTGACCGAGCACGAACGGCAGGGGGTTGAACGCCACAGCGTTCTGCAGGAACACCGCCCAACTGGGGGTGATGGCGAAATCGTGAAGGAAGGCGAAGCCCTTGAAGCCGTGGCGGCTGTCGGCCACCAAATCACCGGCCCGCACGCCACCAGGCTGATCCTCTGTCGCAAACTCCATCAGCCGGATGGTGCTGGTGGGTCCGGCCTTGACGCCAAAGGTGACCATGCGGGGTTCGCCATGGTGCCCGGGATCAAAATGGGGATGGGCGCTGAACGCCTCACCGGGCTTGAGCACCCCGGACAGTCGCAACAGTTCCCGGGTCTCCAGGCTGCGGGGATCGAGGGCATGGGGCTCAGCCGCTTCCCAGAGCGCCAGCAGCTGATCGCCGAGCTGCACCACATGGGTGTTGGCGATGTTCTTGAGCCGCAGATCAAAAGCATTGGCCAGAGGGCCGCCGGGTTTCTGGGTGCCGAACACCCCCCGGTAGACAAACTTGCCGGCATCCTCTTCAGCCAACCAACCTTCGGTGCGAACAAAACGATTGGTCAGATAGGCCTGTCCGGCATCAAACCGAAATGCTGCAATCATCCCGTCGCCATCGAAGGGATGATGCACCCAGCGGCCACCTCGCTCCAGGCGTCCGGGCCCGTTGCGGTAGAGGGTGCCAGCCAGGTCAGCGGGAATGCTGCCCCGCGCTGCAACCAGAGGCACATCCGTGAGTTCAACTCCCACGTTGCGAAAGGCGCTGGACCAGTCGTGACGGGCGTAGGCGGCCTGATGGCCTGTCGGCTGCGGGGAGGTGGTGGTGGTCATCCAGGAGATCCCGCTTCAGCGCTAGCGAATTGAGTCAAAAATAGGTCGGCATAGCATCCACCGCGAGCCAGCAGCTCGGCGTGGCTGCCCGACTCAACAACGCGTCCGGCAGAAATGACGCAGATGCAATCGGCATTCACCACCGTGGATAGACGGTGGGCCACCACCAAAGTGGTGCGATTGGCCATCAGCCGATCCAAGGCCTGCTGCACCACCTGCTCCGAAGCCGAATCGAGCGCGGAAGTGGCTTCATCAAGGAACAGAATGGGTGCGTTTTTGATCAGGGCGCGGGCAATCGCAATCCGCTGGCGCTGACCACCCGACAGCATGGTGCCGTTTTCACCGATCACCGTGGCATAACCATCCGGTAGCTGGGAAATAAAATCGTGGGCATTGGCCGCCCGAGCAGCCTGCTCAATCTGGCCCGCAGAAGCAGTCGCCAACCCATAGGCAATATTGCTGGCAACCGTATCGTTAAACAGAAACGTGTTCTGGTCCACCACCGAAATCAAGCGGCGCAACGACTGAAGCGATAGATCCCGAAGGTCAACTCCATCAATGCTGATCACCCCCGAACAGGGATCATAAAATCGGCAGAACAGATCGATGATTGTACTTTTACCGCCGCCACTCGAGCCCACCAGTGCCACCGTGCGCCCGCAGGGAACCTCCAAATTGAGATCGTCAATCACCTGCTCATCGTCATAACCAAAGCACACATGGGCAGCCTTGAGACCTTTCGAGACACCACCCAGCTCCCAGGGCTGCGCAGCTTCCTGGGGATCAGGCTGGGTATCCAAAATGCCAAACAGATCCTTAGCCGCCGAGACACCCTGCTGCAGGGTGGAATTGGAACGGGCAATCCCCTTAAAGGGGGCATAGCACAAGTAGAGAGAAGTGAGGAAGGCGAAGAAGTTACCCGTCGTTCGGGTGCCTGCGATCACATTTTCACCGCCGTATACCAGCACCGCGCTGAACCCCATCGCGCCCAGGATTTCCATCAAGGGCTGATTGGCCAGCTTGGCACGCGTGGTCTTGAGAGCAGCCCGCAACACTGATTGATTTTCCTCATCAAAGCGCTCCAGCTCGTAGGCCTGCATGCCAAAGATTTTGACAACGCGCAACCCAACCACCGACTCCTGCAAAAAGGAGGCCAAACGCGCCAAACTGAGCTGCCCTTGACTGGAGTGGCGCCTTACTTTTTTAGACGAATTGAGAATCGGAGCAATCGCAACAGGAAACAAAATGAATGCAATCAACGACAAGAACCAGTCCTGATAAAAGGCAACGGAAACCAACACGGTCAGGGTTAGACCGTCCTTGAACATCGATGAAAAGCCATCCACAATTCCGGTTTTGACGAGCGTCACATCGGTGAGAACCCGCGACACCAAAACCGTTGAAGGATTGCGATCCACGTAAGACTGGGGCAGATCGAGAACGCGCTCAGCAAGATCGTGACGCAGATCGGCCGTAATCGACTGACCAACGCATTCGGTGAGATAGGAGCCCAAATACTGGGAAACCGCTCTGAGCAGAATCACCACCACAATCACAACCGGCGCCATATACAGACGGTCGCGATCACTTGACGGCAAAATATCATCAAACAGATAGCGAATCACCAGGGGCACAAAGCCCGTGGAGGCACCATAGAGAAAATTAAAGAACAGGGCCAAAGAAAAGGCTGGCCACAGATGGCGGCGCCCATAGGCCGCCAAACGCGCATAGATTCCCGTCTTCATCGCATCAAATCCACCAACTCCGCAGCCGCTCTACGAGATGCCCCGGGAGACCCCATCGCAGCCTGCAGCTCCTTCACAGCCTGATCAAACAACACCCGGTCATCCCGAATGCGCTGCACCGACCGGACAATGTTGGCTGCCGTGACATCGCGTTGAATCAGCTCCGGGAAGAGCTGGCGGCCGAGGATCACATTAGGCAAACCAAGAATGCGCCGGCCAATGACAAGTTTGGCGATCAGATAGGTGAGCAGCGAGAAGCGATAGAGGATCACGTGGGGGCAGCCCAGCAAAGCCGCCTCCAGCGTCGCGGTGCCAGAAGCGATCACGCCAGCATCGGCGGCATGCAGGAGGTTGTAGGCATCTGCCTCGATCAAGGGAACGGGCAGTGCCCGGTTGCCACTGACCTGCTCCAGATAGGAGCGATCGATCGTGGAAGCCTTGAGCAGCACCACCTGCCAACCGTCGCGTTTGAGCTGCTGGGCGGCCTGCAGCATCGCAGGCAGCAGCAGCCGCACCTCGGCCCGCCGGCTGCCAGGCATCAACACCAGCAGGGACTGATCGGGCGCGAGGCCATGGCGATGGCGAATCTGCTCGCGGGTACCGCTGACATGCAGCTCATCCACCAGCGGATGGCCGACATAGCGGGCGAAATCCCGGCCATGGGCATTGAAGATCGCCTCTTCAAACGGGAAGATCACGGCCAGGCGCTCGATCAACCGCTCCATCTTTTTGGCGCGGCCTTTGCCCCACGCCCACACCTGGGGCGCGATGTAGAAAAACACTGGGATGCCGCGCTTCTTGGCTTCCTTGGCCACAAACAGATTGAAGCCCGGGTAATCGATCAACACCACCACATCCGGGCGCTGATGGTCCATCTGGTGCTTGAGCAGCTCCATCACCCGGTGGTGACGGCGCAGGCTGCTGATGATCTCCACCAATCCTGCTGCCGAGAGCAGGCGCACATCCGCCAGGATGTCGATGCCACGGGCGCGCAGGTGATCGCCGCCGACACCGGCAATCTCCACACCAGGCAACTGGCGCTGCAACTCCTGAACCAGAAAACCTCCGTGGAGGTCGCCGGAGGCCTCTCCAGCCACAAGCAAGACCCGCTTCGGGACCACCTCAACCATGGTGCAACCGCCCGGCGAGGGGTGCTAGGCGTCGATCGAGCCAAAGCAGCAACGGCTCGAGGCTGGCCGGCTCAACCCTCAAAGGCACAAGGCTCACGCCATCGCGGAAACGGGGCGGCAATCGTTGCCCATCCTTGACGGTGGTGACCAAGCGGGCGCCATTGGCGTGGGCCAAATCCAACAGGCGCTGCAGATCTGATTCAGCATAGACGTGGTGATCTGGGAAGGATTCCGTGGCCACCACCTGCAGGCCGCAGGCCCGCAGGGCCGCAAAGAATTTCTCCGGCAACCCGATGCCGCAGAAGGCCAGCAGACGGGAGTCCAACAGATGGGCCGGCGGCTCCAGGCAGAAGCGCACCGCAAACCAGGGTTTACCCGCAGGCCAACCTGGTGGGGCAAGCTGCGACGCAGCCGGCGAGGCCAGCGGGCCAGCAGATCCGGTCAGCACCAACACATCGGCCCGGGCCAACTGGCGGAGCGGCTCGCGCAGGGGACCCGCCGGAAACACCCAACGGTTGCCAAGGCCGTGGCGGGCATCCAACACCGAGACATCAAGATCCCGGGCCAGAGGCCAATGCTGCAGGCCATCGTCGAGCAGGATCAAATCGGCGCCGGCGGCCACGGCCAGCTTGGCGCTCTGACGGCGGTTGGAACCCACCCACACCACGTCTTCGCCCAGGCTCTGGCCGTATTCGAGGGCCTCATCGCCCACCTCTTCGAAGCGACTGGCGGCGGTGACCAAACACGCCTGGCGGCGCCGGGCTCCGTACCCCCGCAGCAACACCGCCACCCGCCAGCCACGCGCGGCCAGTCCCTGGGCCAGGGCGATCCCGAGCGGCGTCTTGCCCGTTCCCCCCAGGGTGAGATTGCCAATCGACAGCACCGGCACACCGCACCGCCAGGAGCGGGTGCTGCGGCGGTGCAGCCCGACGGCGGCGCCGTAGAGCCAACCCAGCGGCAACAGCAACCAGGCCTGCCAACCGCGGCGGCTTTGATACCAGAAACGGGGAGTGGTCAGCGGCATCGATCCCGTACCAACGACGCCACCAGCTGGGACGGCCCCCGCAGCTGGGGGCGAACAGGCCGCGGCGCCGACGCAAGCAGTGCCAAGGCCGCCGCCAAGGTCGTTGCCATGTCGGGGTGCTGCTGCAAGCAACCGGCCTCGATCAACGGCTCGATCAGATCGGAAAAATTGGCCATATCAGGGCCACACAACACCGGGCGCCCCAGGGCAACGGGTTCGAGGGGATTCTGGCCGCCGTGGGGCCTGCCCATCGGATGGAAACTGCCGCCCATCACCACCACAGTCGCCGCACGAATCCAGACGCCCATCTCCCCGATCACATCCGCCACCACCACATCCGGGTGGAGCGGGGTCGCTCCTGCCAACAGCTCACTCCACAGGGCCACCGTGAACCCCAAGGCGGCAGCCTGCTCTCGCACCCCGAGGGCCCGCTGGGGATGGCGTGGTGCCAGCAGCAGCGCCACGGGCCGGGCCGCAGCGTCGCAGCCAGCCCACGCCTCCAACCACTGCTGCTCTTCGCCGGGGTGACTGCTGGCCAGCAGCAACACCAGGCGGCCGGCAAAAGCCTGGCGCAATCGGCTCAGATGGACCGCATTAACCGGCAGCGGTTCGGCATCGAGCTTGGTGGATCCCAGGGCACGGGCATCGCAAACACCCAGGCGCCTAAACCGCTCCGCATCAGCCTGCGATTGGGCCAGGCACATCTCCACAGCAGCCAGCAACCACGCGGCATACCAGGGATGGCGGCGGTGGCGCTGATAGGAGCGCTCGCTCATGCGGGCGTTGATCAACAGGAGATGGGGCATCGCCAGCATGAGCTCAGGCCAGAGCTCCGCCTCCGCCAGCACGCCAAGCCGGGGGCGCCAATAGCTGCGAAACAGCAGCATCGCCAGCCAGTGGTCGATGGGCACGTATTGGTGGATCACCCCGGCGGGCAACACCCGGGCCGCGAGGGCCGCCGAGGTGCGCGTCACCGTGGTGACCAACACAACCGGCAGGGGGCCCAGCTGCCGCAAGACCGGCAGCAGGCTGTTGAGCTCGCCGACGCTGGCGCAGTGAAACCACACCAAGGGCCCCGGAGGCCGCCGCCGCGTCGGCCAGCCCAGGCGCTCGACCAGCCGCCGTGGATCCTCCTTGCCCTGCACCAGCCGCATCAGCAACAGGGCCAGCCAGACGGGGGTGAGCGCCAGGGCCAGCAGCCGATAACCGCCAAGCAGCAACCAGCCGCGACCAGTCATGGCGATCCCTCACCGACCAGCGCAGCGGTCGCGTGCAACCGCCCCGCCAACAGGGCCTGCCCCTCCGCCAAGCCCGATGGCGGAAATAGAGGCTCGCCCAACTGCAGCACCACCCGCGCGAAGGGCAGGGGCAACACCGAGCGATCCCAGGAGCGCAGCCGATGGGCGCGGGAACAGAACACCGACACCGGCACGATCGCGCAGCCCGATTGCTGGGCCAAGTGGATCACCCCGCTCTTCACCGACTCCGGCGGCCCCTTGGGCCCGTCCGGTGTGATGCAGACCGACTGGCGCTGCTCCAGCAAGCGCCGCAGCAGGCGGTAGGCCTTGAGGCCGCCGCGGGTCGATGAGCCGGACACCACCGCGAGGCCCCGCAGCCGCACCGCCACCGCAACGATCTGGGCATCCCGATGGGTGCTCAGCAGCACCGCCATAGACCTGCCGCCATAGCTGCGCAACAGCGGCACAAAAAAGGCATGGCGATGCCAGAGGGCGTAAATCACGGCGATGCCCTGCTCCTTGACCAGCCGATCCACCTCGGGATGGGCCTGGATCTGGATCCGTGAGCTGAGGCGAAACACCTCCCCATAGGCATTGAGAAGGAACCCCGCGACCGTGGCCAGGAGCCGATTGTTGAGCAGGGTTCGCTTCTTCGCCAAACCGGTGACCCCAGCGTCTTCGCAGTACCACGCTCCGCAGAGCCGTTCCATCAAAAACCCCCGAAGGCCGCCACAAGACGAGCCAACGGGGGCACCCCTAAACAAACCTGCCCGGACTCAGGCGGAACCGACACCCACGTAGGAGCCGTAGAAGAACAGACCCACCACAAAGATCACAGCCATGCCGCCGGCGGTGGCCACGAGCCACAGGGGCAACACCCCTTCGGTCCAGCGGGAGCGCCAGGCCACAGCCGGGCGACCGTCGGGGAGGCGATCCGGAATCCGGCCGTCAGGCAGGTTGGATTTCTTGCCGCTCATCGGGGGCTCTCCTGGTGACGTGAAGAGGACTTAGTTGAAGAAGTAGCTCGAGAACAGAATGCCGATCGTGAACACGAACAGCAGCCCGAGAAACAAACTGGTGCGGTTGAGTTCAACCGGCAGGTTGTTGGGATTGGGGGAGCGTTGCATGGCTGATAGGGAGTGACCGGCTCAGCGGCGAACGAATTGCATGGCCGCCAGGGCGCCCAGGAAGAAGACCGTGGGGATGCCGAGAGCATGAACCGACAACCACCGGACCGTGAAGATCGGGTAGTTGCGCGGCGTGGTGGAAATGGGTGTCTGGGTCATGGCTTATTGCAGGCGCAGATCAAGCTGGCTCTTGCCCTCATAACGCTGGCTCACGACTGGAGCCTTGCTTTCTTGGGCCTGGAAGTAGGCATCGGGGCGGGGCGTGCCAAAGGCGTCATAAGCCAGGCCCGTGGACACGAACAGAAAGCCGGCCAAGAAAATGGAGGGCAGGGTGACCGCATGGATCACCCAGTAACGAATGCTCGTGATGATTTCGAAGAACGGGCGTTCTCCTGTTGAGCCGGCAGCCATAGCGACAAGCGTTCAGCCCAGAGATCCTAGGGGTCGGGCTTGGGTGGATGGGAGGCGGAAGCGCGCTTGGTTACAGAAGTTGGCGACCGAGCAGGCGGCAGGCCATCGGCCTCAGCCCACCCAGCGCAGCAGGGAGCCCCGCTCGCCCAGCACGAAGCCCTTGCCATCGGGACTGAAGCTGATGCGAGTGAAGTTGGAGGGCTGCTGGGCGCCCACTGGGTCCTTCTGCCAGCTCTTGCCACCGTCGCCGGACACCAGCAGGGTGCCGCTGCCGCCACCGGTCCAGATCGAGCCATCAGGCGCCCAGGCCATGTCGAGGTAGCCGTAGCCGTTGGTGATGGGGATCACGGCCTTGCCCCAGTCCTCCACATTGCTGGCGTCGGGATTGAAACGGATCTGGGCGCCGCGGGCCAGCATCCACAGCGAGCCATCGGGCTGGAAGCCCATCGACTGCAGCCGCTGGCTGCTCATGCGCTGGTGGGGTTGCCAGGTGCCCTGGCCGGGATCCCAGGTGGAAAAGAAATTGCCCAGGCTGCTGACGCTCACGTAGCGGCCATCGTTGAAGCGGCGCAGCTCCCGCACGGCACCGGCGGCATCCTCCACCTCGGACTGCCAGTTGATGCCGCCATCACGGGTTTCATAAACGGCACCAACATTGGTGGCCAGCTCTGCCTGGTTGGTGCCCAGACCCGTGATCAGGTAAGGCTCACCGGGCAGCTTGGTGTCGAGAAACAGGCGGCTCCAGTTCTGACCACCGTCGGTGGTGTGGAGCAGCAGCCCGGGCTGACCGGCGATCCAACCCTCGTCGCCGCGGAAGTCGATGCTGATCAGACGGAAGTTTTCCTCCTCCGGCAGATCCAGGGCCCGCTCCTCCCAACTGGCACCACCGTCGTTGGTTTCCAGAATCAGACGGTTGCTGCCCACCAGGAAGCCATGGCGGTCGTCGGTGAAGGCCACATCGAGAGGGTTGGCCTTGGTGGCCAAGGGCACCGGCTGCCAAGGGCTGGACGCGGCCACGGGCAATCCCGTGGTGACACAACCGGAGAGACCGAAGCCAAGGCCCACCACCAGCACCAGGCTGAGCAGGGGCCGCAGCACGGCCTGGAGCAGACGGGGCAAGGGTGAGCCAGTCATCAGCGCAGGGAGTAGAGGGAGAGGAAGAAGGCGAAAGCCAAAGCAAAGCCCCCGAAGATCAACACATTCTTCTGGCCGGGGGTGAGCCGGTTGACGCCCAGGCCGAAATTGAGGTTCTCCTCGAAGCCACTGGGCTTGTTGCGCGGGCCAATGTCCTTGAAGGCCCCGACCCGACTGCGGCACACCGGGCAGCGGAACGCGATCGGATCCAGCTCCACAAAGGGCGTGCCGGGCTCAATCGCGAGCTTGCGCACCCCTTCAGCCGGGTCATAAACGAAACCGCAGCTGCGGCACTCGAAACGGTGGGTGGCTGGATCAACGTCCAGCTCGGTGGCCGAATCAACTTTGGCCACCGGATCTGGCTCCGGTGCGCCACCGGTTTCGCTCTGGGCCTCGGGTGTGGGCTCGGTTGCGGGCTCGGGTGGGGGCTCAGGCGTGAGCTCAGGTGTGGACGTGGAGCTCATCCCTGGGCCTCAGGTGGTGGGTGCAGTTTATCGACGGGGCTGCGGGCGCGGATGCCAGACTGCGCTACAGCTTGGCCTGGCTCGCGTGTTTGTGCTCTCCGGCTACGACGCCTTTCTGGGCTTCCTGCTGATCTCAGCAGTGGTGCCCGTGTTGGCGTTGGTGGCCAACAAGCTGCTCTCGCCGAAGAGCCGCATGGGCGAGCGGGAGCTCACCTATGAGTCCGGCATGGAGCCGATCGGCGGCGCTTGGATTCAGTTCAACATCCGCTACTACATGTTTGCCCTGGTCTTCGTCATCTTCGACGTTGAGACCGTGTTCCTGTATCCCTGGGCCGTGGCGTTCCACCGGCTCGGCCTGCTGGCCTTCATCGAAGCCCTCGTCTTTATTGCCATCCTGGTGGTGGCGCTGGCCTATGCCTGGCGCAAGGGCGCCCTCGAGTGGAGCTGATCCCGTGACCAACACCCCATCAATCGAAAGCCTCTCCATCGACGCCCTCAAGGATCTGCGCGCTGCCAGCTGCAATCCGGTGGGTGCTCCCACGGTCACCTCGGATCTGTCCGAGAACGTGATCCTCACCACCCTCGACGATCTGCACAACTGGTCTCGGCTCAGCAGCCTCTGGCCGCTGCTCTACGGCACCGCTTGCTGCTTCATCGAATTTGCGGCGCTGCTCGGCTCTCGCTTCGACTTCGACCGCTTCGGCCTGGTGCCGCGCTCCAGCCCGCGCCAAGCCGACCTGCTGATCGTGGCAGGCACCGTGACGATGAAGATGGGGCCAGCCCTGGTGCGTCTCTACGAACAGATGCCAGAGCCCAAGTATGTGATCGCCATGGGGGCCTGCACGATCACCGGCGGCATGTTTTCCGCCGACTCCACCACAGCCGTGCGCGGCGTGGACAAGCTGATCCCGGTGGACCTCTACCTGCCCGGCTGCCCGCCGCGGCCTGAGGCGATCTTCGATGCTGTGATCAAGCTGCGCAAGAAGGTGGGCAATGAGGCCCTGGCAGAGCGTGGCAACGTGCAGCAGATACACCGTTACTGCACCGTCTCTCACCAGATGAAGGCCGTGGCCCCCATCGTTAACGGTCAGTATCTGGCGGCCGAAACCCAGAAGCAGGCCCTGGCGGCTGCCAGCGCCCTGCCCATGCCCGCCCCGGCAACCGCCATCCCTGCCCAAGCCAACGCCTGAGCGCGCCCGCCATGCCTGCAGACACCCCCACCCCCCAGACCGACGCCAGCGACAGCGGAGCGCTTGACAGCCCAACACCGGGCCCCGTGGGCCAGTGGCTGGCCAGCCAGGGTTTTGAGCAGCTGGCCCTCGGCAGCGACCACCTGGGCGTCGAGATGATCGGGGTGGAAGCGGCGTTTCTGCCCGTGATCGCCACCGCCCTCAAAACCCAGGGCTTCGACTACTTGCAATGCCAGGGCGGCTACGACGAAGGGCCGGGCGGCCGGCTGGTGTGCTTCTACCACCTGGTGAAACTGGCAGCCCTGGCCGATCACTCCAGCGCCGGCGTGGTGGCTGCCGATCAAAGCCCTGAAGAGGTGCGGCTCAAGGTGTTCCTGGAGCGCAACGGCGAGCTCACCATTCCCACCCTCTACGGGCTGTTTCGTGGCGCCGACTGGCAGGAACGGGAAACCTTCGACATGTACGGCATCCAATTCGCCGGCCACCCCCACCCCAAGCGCTTGCTGATGCCCGAAGACTGGAAGGGCTTCCCGCTGCGCAAGGACTACGTGCAGCCCGACTTTTACGAAATGCAGGACGCTTACTGAAGGCGTTTGTTCAGGCGCCGCGCTGGTGCTTGCGGAAGAAGCGCATGACCGCCAGGGCAACGCTACGGGGGTCGTGGCGCAGGGTGGCGGTGGGCTTGGCCCCCTGAAGTGGGGCCAGGGTGACGTCGTACCCCTGGCGGCGCAGCTGGCGCGCGTCGCAGGTCACGGGCTCGGCCCCCTGATGGCGGTAGTGGGCCACGAGGGCGGAATCACCCAGATCCTCCTGGGCCAACACCGCCGTGAACAGGCGTTCATCCACGCCGAGGCTGGCGAGCTGGGCCTCGATGGCCCGCACATGCCCCTCCACGTCGAGCCCATCGGTTTCACCGGGTTGGGTCATCAGATTGCAGATGTAGAGGCGGGGGGCCTTGCTGCGGCGGATGGCCTCGACCAATGCGGGCACCAACAGGTTGGGCAGCAGCGAGGTGTAAAGGCTGCCGGGGCCCAGCACGATCAGATCGGCGTTGGCAATGGCCTCCAGGGCCCTGGGCAGGGCTGGGGGCCGCTCCGGGATGCAACCCAACCGCACGATCGGGCTGGCGGCATGGCCAATCTTCGATTCACCTTCAATGCGCTCACCGTTTTCGAGCTCCGCCCAGAGGCGCACGTCGGCATTGGTGGCTGGCACCACCTGCCCCTGCACGGCCAGCACCCGGCTGCTGGCCGTGATCGCCGACTCCAGGTTGCCGGTGATCGCCGTCAATGCCGAGAGAAACAGATTGCCGAAGCTGTGCCCCTCCAGCCCGCTGCCAGCCTTGAAGCGGTATTGGAACAAACGCGTGAGCAGAGGCTCCTCCCTGGCCAGGGCGGCCAGGCAGTTGCGGATGTCGCCGGGCGGCTGCACCCCGAGCTCCCGGCGCAGCACCCCACTGCTGCCGCCGTCATCCGCCACCGTGACGATGGCGGTGAGGTTGCTGCTGTAGCGCTTCAGGCCGCTGAGCAGGGTGGAGAGGCCGGTGCCACCCCCGATCGCAACGATGCTGGGCCCCCGGTTGAGGCGCCGCTGGGCCAGCAGGGCATCCACCAGCAAGGTGTCCTTTTCCGGGGCCAGGGCCTGCTGGATCGAGCCAAAACTGCGGCTCTGGCCGAGCCAGATCAAGAGGGCTCCAACCAGCAGCACCAGGGGGCCGGTGATCTTGCGGGGCAGCACCCCGGTGACCTGGGCCAGCAGCCACTGGATGCTCGAGAGCATCCAGTAGATCGGCTGCAGATCGGCCCACACCGCTGCCCCCAGCAGGGCCACCAGCAAGCCCAGGCCGGAGGTGAGCACCCAACGCTTCACCACCAACCCGGGCTGCAACCAGCGGGCCGCCCGCCTGGAGCGGCTCATCAGATCCTTCTGGCGCAGATCGCCGCGGCCCAACCAGCCCGGTTTCGGCAGCGGTCGGCGGGAGGGCCGCAATCGGGAGGCTGGAGCGGGGGGGGGCAAAGGGCGAGGGAGGACGCTGCCGCAACTGGCTGAACTTTACGGAGGCTGTTCGCGGGCGGAAAGGGTCAGGATGGGATCCAGCTTTGCCGCGCCGCCCCTGGCTTCCTCAGCACCGCTCCAGGCCCCGCCGCTGGCTGTGATGGACAACCTCAGCGTGCGCTGGGGCAGCCGGCGGGTGCTGGACGGGGTGAACCTGCAGATCGCGCCGGGGGAACGCCTGGTGGTGGTGGGTCCGTCTGGAGCCGGCAAATCCACGATCCTGCGGCTGCTGGCCGGGCTGCAGTTGCCCAGCAGCGGCCAGCTCAGCCTCTACGGCGTTCCCCAGACCTACCTGCGCCTTGATCAGCGCAACCCTCCCGATGTGCGCCTGGTGTTTCAGAACCCTGCTCTGCTGGGTTCGCTGACCGTGCGCGAAAACGTCGGCTTCCTGCTGTATCGCTTCGGCCGCCTCAGCGAACGGGAGATTCGCGACCGGGTGGGCGCCGCCCTCGATGCCGTCGGGCTGCATGGCACCGAAGAGCAACTGCCCGGGGAGCTCAGCGGCGGCATGCAGAAACGGGTCAGCTTTGCTAGGGCCCTGATCAACGATCCGCGCAAAGCCAGCGATCAGATGCCGCTGCTGTTGTTCGATGAACCCACCGCCGGCCTCGATCCGGTGGCCTGCACCCGGATTGAAGATCTGATCGTGCGCACCACCGATGTGGCGCAGGCCACGTCGGTGGTGGTCAGCCACGTGCACAGCACCATCGAACGCTCAGCCGAGCGGGTGGTGCTGCTTTACGACGGACAGTTTCGCTGGAGTGGCACGGTTGAGGACTACCGCCATTGCAGCGATCCTTACGTGGTGCAGTTCAGGAGCGGTAGCCTGCGCGGACCGATGCAGCCGGCGGAGTCTTAGGTCCATGCGCCGCAGTATTCGTGAGGCGATCGTTGGCTTCTCCCTGCTGGCGGCCATTGCCAGTGCCATGGGACTGTCCTTCTGGCTACGCGGCATCTCCCTGGGCCGTCAGAACTGGACCGTGAAGGCCAACTTCGATGAAGCCGCGGGCTTGGCCGAGCGCTCACCGGTCGTCTATCGAGGAGTGCTGGTTGGCAGCGTGCGGAAGGTGCGGGTCACCCCGCAGGCCGTGGTCGCCGAGCTGGAAATCAACCATCCCGACCTCAAGCTGGCTCGGCCGGCCTTCGCCCAGATCGGCGAGGCGTCCCTCCTGGGCGGGGACGCGCAGGTGTCCCTGGTCAGCAGCGGCAAACCGATGCCTCCGAGCGCTCCGAATCCGCGCTCCAAGGCCTGCAATCCCAGCCTGGCCCTGTGCAATGGCTCCACGATCACAGGACTGCAGGGGCCGAGCCTCACCAGCGTCACCACCCTGATGCACAAGCTGCTGGTGCAAGCCGACCAGATGCAGCTGCTGAGCAAGGTGTCGACTGCCACCAGCAGCTTCGACCGCACCGCCAAGGACACCTCGGACTTCATGAAGGACGGCCAGGCCCTGGCCCGGGAGCTGGAAACCACGGTGAAAGCGGCCCAACCGACCATCACCAATCTGAACAGCAGCACCGCCCACCTGCGCCGCGTCATCGCCGCCCTCGACAACCCGAAAACCCTGCACGAGCTCCAGTCCACCGTCAGCAATGCCGAGCAGCTCACCGCCAAATGGAATGCCGTGGGCGGTGATGTGACCAAGCTGACCGACGACCCCCGCTTCATGGACGGCATCCGCAGCGTGGCCGTGGGGCTGGGCAAATTCTTCGAAGAGCTCTACCCCGCCCAGACCGGTGCCGCCCGCGACAAAGCGGCACGAGAGAAGGCCACTACACCCCGCTGATCGCCTCCATGGCGATGGCGGCGATGGCCTGATCGCTGGCCTTGGGCAGTTGTACGTATTTGCCACCGGCGGCCTCGGCCAGGTCCTTGCCCATGCCGCTGCCGATGAACTTGCGCTCGGTGTCGATCACCAGCAGCTTGATGCCCAGGGCCCGGTACTTGCTGGCCACCTGCTTCACCTCCTCCTTGAGGTCCACCGGCTCCTCGCCCTCCAGCTGCGGTTGCCCCAGGGAGCGGCTGAGGGGCACGTTGCCGCGGCCATCGGTGATCGCCACCACGACCACCTGGCCCAGATCACCGGTGGCCAGAGCGTTGGCCCCCACGCGGGCGGCCTGGGAAAGGCCGTGGGCCAGGGGTGAACCACCGCCACAGGGCATGGATTCCAGCCGCCGGCGGGCGGCGGTGATCGAACGGGTGGGGGGCAGCAGCACCTCGGCCTGCTCACCGCGGAAGGGGATCAAGGCCACCTCATCACGGTTTTCATAGGCCTCGGTGAGCAACCGGATCACGGCCCCCTTGGCGCTCTGCATGCGGTTGAGGGCCATCGAGCCGCTGGCATCCACCAGGAAGATCACCAGGGCACCAGCCTTGCGCTGCAGCTGCTTGGCCCGCAGGTCGCCGTCCTGGACGATCACGGTGCGGTGCGGTTCGCGCTCACGGCGGGATTTCTGATAAGGCGCCGCAGCCCGAAGCGTGGCATCCACAGCGATGCGCTTCACCGGGCCCCTCGGCAGCATCGGCTTGACGTAGCGGCCGCGCGAATCGCTAAACACCACCGCCCGGCTGCCGCTGCCGCCGGTCTTGGCCTTGGCCGAGGAGAACAGCAGCAGGTCGGGGTCGATGGCGATGGCCTCGGGATCCAGCAAAAACTCCTCCGGCACCTGGGGAGGCGCCTGGTCTTCGGGGGTGTCGTCCTCTTGTTCGTCCTCTTGTTCGTCCTCGGTGTCGTCCTGGTCCGGTTCGTCCGGATCCTGCTCATTTTCGGGCGGCTCCGGCTCCTCCGGCGGCTGCTCGCCCTGCGGTGGGGGGGGTGGCGGCGGCTCCATCGGCTGATCGGGATCGGGGGGCGGCAGCTGCAGCGCCCGCGGCGCGATCACCAGCCGCACCGCCACCTGGAGGTCGTCGGCCTCGACCCGATCGCGGCCGCTGAGGGCCGCATGGGCCCTGGCCACCCGCACCGCATAGAGCTCACTGCGGTGTCCCTCCACACCGCCCCGCAGGGCCTCGTTCACCAGGTAGGCCATCTGCTCGCGGGAGATGTGCACATCGGGCAGCCACTGACGCGCCAGCAGCAGCTGGGTGGCCAGGGCATCGGTGTCGTCCTGCCACTTCTGCCGGAAGGCCTGGCTCGATTCGGCCTGGGCCATGGCGCTGCGGGTGATCTCCACCCGCTGATCCAGCTCCAGCACCTGGTTGGCTGACAGCGCGATGGCGAAGCGATCCAGCAGGTGATCGCGCACGGCCCCCTCCTCGGGGTTGTAGGTGGCGATCAGGAGGCAGCGGCAGGGGTGCGACAGGCTCAGGCCCTCCCGCTCGATCCGGTTTTCGCCCGAGCCCACCGCCGCCAGGAGCAGGTTGGTGATGTTGTCGTCGAGCAGGTTGAGCTCGTCCACATAGAGCACGCCCCGGTGGGCTTCCGCCAGCAAGCCCGGCTGGAACACCGCCTGGCCGCTGGCCAGCGAGGCGGTCACATCCACGGAGCCCACCAGCCGGTCTTCGGTGATGCCCAGAGGCACCTGCACGAACGGCGCCGGTACCACTGTGGTGGGCAGCAGGGCGTTGGCATCGGCGCCGGTGGGGTCGGCGCCCAGCTCGGTGAGGCGTGCACAGGTGGCGGCGTCCCAGTCGTCGGGGCGCTGGGGATCGATGTTGAGGGCCGTACCGCCCACATCGAGCACATCGATCGGCGGCAGCAGGGCGTGCAAACCCCTGGCCAGCACCGACTTGCCGGTGCCACGCCCTCCGGCGATCACGACCCCGCCCAGGCCGGGATCGACCGCAGCCAGCAGCAGGGCCAGCTTGAGGGTGCCGTGGCCGGTGATCGCCGCCAGGGGGAAGGCACGGGCCGCGGCATCACTGGTGGTGGGCGATCCGCTTGCAACCGATTCGCTTGCAACCATGGAGGGGCCCAGAGCCGATTCACGTGAGAGCCAGTCTCGCTGATCAGACCGGCGGCGGTGCCACGCCGAGCCTGGCCATCGCCCTCGGCGCCAACCTGCCCAGCCGCTGCGGCAACCCAATCGCCACCCTGATCGCGGTGCGGCCTTTGCTGGAAGCGAGCGTGCGGGGATGGAGCCAGGATCTGCGGCGCCCAGGAGAGACGACTGCCTTCCGCTGGTCTCCGCTGTTTGAAACCCAAGCTGTGGGTGGCCCCCCCGGCCAACCCAACTACGTCAATGCCGTCGTGCTGGTGGAGGGCGCAAGCGTGACTGCCGACGCCGCCCCAGAGGCCACCGCAGATGCTGCCGAGGACCTGCTGGGGCACTTGCAGGAACTGGAGCAACACTTCGGCCGGGAGCGCCAGGAACGCTGGGGACCCCGCAGCCTCGACCTCGACCTGCTCTGGTGGGGGGATCTGCGCTGCCACACCCCCCGCTTGCAGCTGCCCCATCCCCGCTGGCAGGAACGGGACTTCGTGCTGGCCCCACTGGCGGCCCTGGGTGCGGCCCTGGAGGCCACGGCCCCAGGCCCCAACTGCACGGCTGTAGCCCTGGCCGGCCAACCCGGCTGGCCCGAGCAGCTGGGAGCCGCTTGGCTCACCAGAACAGACGAGCCCCCAGCCGAAGCAGACCCGCGTCCAGGCTGATCAGCAGCAGGTTCTCCAGCTCGGCCTGGGCCACCAACAGGGCATCCACCCGATCCACGCAGCCTGGATCAACCGGAGACTGGGCAGCCCTGCCAGCCCGTTGCAGGTGATTGGGCCACACCGGCAGGTAACCCAGGCCATCGGCCTCCAGCAACTGGGGAAAGCGCTCCAGGGCCACCTCCAAACCCGGCAGCTGACCTGCCCGATGGGCCTCCGCCAACTCAAACCAACTGGCCGCACTCACCACCACCCGCTGGGCGGGATCGCGCAGCACCTCCAGCACGGGCTCCGAAAGCAATCGGGGCGAACACCACCACCACTGCAGCGCATGGGTATCGAGCAGAAAGCCTGAAGCTGGCGATCGCGGGGTCATGGCCGGGCAAACCGGGCGCCGGGCACCAGGCCGTAGGGATCCACCTCGAGCCCCTCCCGCAGCAACCGCCCAGGGCACCGCCGCGGCACCGGGCCAGCCTCCAGAGGCACCAACCGCGCCCAGGGCCGACCGTGTTTGGTGAGGAGCACGGTTTCGCCCTGATGGGCAGCATCCGCCAAGCGCGAGAGCTGGGCCTTGGCATCCCGCAGGCTGACTTGAACTGGTGCATCCATAACCTCTGCATCCATGGGCTACCAGGAACCGCTTGTTCCGAGTGTTAGCCATGTAGTCACAAGTGTGACCATATTTCGGACAGGCCAGGACAGGACAAAATCCCGACCGGGCAGGGCTGGATCAGACGGCGACCCGCCAATACGGCCAGCGAAAACCACCCCGCGCGCTATCCCTGCGCGATGCTGATGGCACTGCTGCAGCCACCGCTCGCCCATGGCGCCCCTCCCCGCTCCCGAGCCTGCGCGCCACCTGGAAACCACTGCCGCCCTGGACGCCCGCAAGATCCGCTTCGAGGTCAACCGCGTCGAGCTGCCGATGGGCGTGGTGGGCAGCTTCGGCCTGATCCGCCATCCCGGCGCCTCCCTGGCGGTGCCCGTGCTCGAGGACGGCCGGGTGGTGGTGCTGCGCCAATACCGCTTCGCCGTGGCCACCCGCCTGCTGGAATTTCCTGCCGGCACCCTCGATGACGGCGAAGACCCCCTCAGCACCATGCAGCGGGAGCTGCAGGAGGAGGCCGGCTACAGCGCCAGCCGCTGGGATCCCCTGGGCGCGATGCTGCCCTGCCCGGGCTACTCCGACGAGGTGATCCACCTGTTTCTGGCCCGCGACCTCAGCCCCCTGGCCGAGCCCCCCGCCGGCGACGACGATGAGGACCTGGAGGTGCTGCTGATGGAGCCCGACGAACTGGATGCGGCCCTGGCCAGCGGCGACGAATACCTCGATGGCAAGAGCGTCACCGCCTGGCTGCGGGCCAAGCAACTGCTGGGGATCTAATGGCTCCGGAGCGCTGGCTGTTTTGGCATCGCCGCGATCTGCGCCTGGCCGACAACCGGGGCCTGGCGGCGGCCGTCACCGCTACTCCAGCGGTGACGGGGGTGTTCGTGCTGGATCCCGCCATCCTGTCGGAGCCGAGCATGGCGCCTGCGCGGCTGTGGTTTCTGTCTGAGAGCCTGCGGGAGCTGCAGCAAGCCTGGCAGAAGGCCGGCAGCCGGCTGGTGATCCTGAACGGCGACCCCGCCGAGCTATTACCCCGCCTGGCCGCTGGCCTGGGCGCAGAAGTGGTGGCCTGGAACCGGGACGTGGAACCCTTCGGCCGCGAGCGCGACCGGCGGGTGGCGCGGGCGCTGCAGGCGGATGGGCGCAAGGTGCTGGCCGATTGGGACCAGCTCCTGGTGGCACCGGAGGCCATCAAAACCGGCGCTGGCGACCCTTACCGGGTGTACGGGCCCTACTGGCGCAGTTGGCGCCGCTGGGTGGAGGAGGCGAGCGCCCTCGGATCAGCAGCCTCGGGTGGCCTGGATCCCCTGCCGGCGCCGAGCGCCCTGATGGATTGCGAGTCCACCCAGCTCAAAGGGCTGCCACTGGTGAGCCCCGAGCTGGAGCACGGTTTTTTAGAGCACGGATTTGGAGGTGCTGAGCTCTGCCCCTGCCGCCCCGGCGAACACGCTGCCCAGCAGCAGCTCCAGGCCTTCTGCGATGGGGATGGCCGCCAGACTCCCCTGCTGAGCTACGAACCAGGCCGCAACATCCCCGGCGAAGCGGGCACCTCAGGGCTCAGTGCCGCCCTCAAGTTCGGCACGCTCAGCCCCCGCCAGGCCTGGGCCGCCGCCCAGCAGGCCCGTCCGCTGGCCCGCAGCGAGGAGGAGCTGCACTCAATCCAGGTGTGGGAGCAGGAGCTGGCCTGGCGCGAGTTTTACCAACAGGCGCTGTTTCACTTCCCGGAGTTGGCAGGCGGCCCCTACCGGCCCCAATGGCGCGCCTTCCCCTGGGACAACAACGACGCCTGGTTTGAGGCCTGGCGCGACGGTCTCACCGGGATGCCGATCATCGACGCCGCCATGCGCCAACTCAACGAAAGCGGCTGGATGCACAACCGCTGCCGCATGATCGTGGCCTCCTTCCTGGTGAAAGACCTGATCTGCGACTGGCGCTGGGGCGAGGCGGCTTTCATGGCACGCCTGGTGGATGGCGATCTGGCTGCCAACAACGGCGGCTGGCAGTGGAGCGCCAGCAGTGGCATGGACCCCAAACCCCTGCGCATCTTCAACCCGGCCACCCAGGCCTCCAAATTCGATGCCGATGGCACCTACATCCGCACCTGGCTGCCGGAGCTGCGCCATGTGGCCACCCGCGACCTGATCAGTGGGGAGATCGCCCCACTGGAGCGCCGCGGCTACCCGGCTCCACTGGTGAACCACAAACTCCAGCAGGCCCGCTTCAAGGCCCTCTACGCCACGATCTAAGGGGTGATGAAGAGCTCAACAGACGTTTCATTGCAATACTAATCACCAGCAAAACGCGTTCATGAAAACCGCGCTGATCACGGGTATTACTGGCCAAGACGGCTCCTACCTCGCCGAGCTCCTACTGGAGAAGGGCTATGCGGTGCATGGCATCAAGCGGCGCGCCAGCAGCTTCAATACCGCTCGCATCGACCACCTCTATCAAGACCCGCACGAGAGCGACCCCCGGCTGGTGCTCCACTACGGGGATCTGACGGACAGCACCAACCTGATCCGGATCATCCAGCAGGTGCAGCCCGATGAGATCTATAACCTCGGCGCCCAGAGCCATGTGGCGGTGAGTTTCGAGGCTCCCGAATACACAGCCAACTCCGATGCCCTCGGCACCCTGCGGATCCTCGAGGCCGTCCGGATGCTCGGGCTCAGCGCCAAAACCCGCATCTATCAGGCCAGCACCTCCGAGCTCTACGGCTTGGTGCAGGAGATCCCCCAGAAGGAAACCACGCCCTTCTACCCGCGCAGCCCCTACGGCGTGGCCAAGCTCTATGCCTACTGGATTACGGTGAACTACCGCGAGGCCTACGGCATGTATGCCTGCAACGGCATCCTGTTCAACCACGAATCACCGCGGCGAGGTGAAACCTTCGTGACCCGCAAGATCACCCGCGGCCTGGCCCGCATCAATGAGGGATTGGAGGATTGCCTCTACATGGGCAACCTCGATTCGCTGCGCGACTGGGGTCATGCCCGCGACTATGTGGAGATGCAGTGGCGGATGCTGCAGCAGCCCGGAATCCCGGAAGATTTCGTGATCGCCACGGGCCGGCAGGAATCGGTGCGCCGCTTCATTGAGCTGGCGGCCGCTGAGCTGGGCTGGGGTGCAATCGAATGGCAGGGCGGCGGCATAGAAGAGCTGGGGCGGCGCAGCACTGGTGAAGTGGTGGTGCGAATCGATCCGCGCTATTTCCGCCCAGCCGAAGTCGAAACCCTGCTGGGTGATCCCACTAAGGCCCGCGAGAAGCTGGGCTGGACGCCAACCACCACCCTGGAGGAACTAGTAGCCGAAATGGTGGAGGCCGATCGGGAGGAAGCCCGCAAGGAGGCGATCCTGCGCCTGAAGGGCTTCAACGTGGTGGGCTCGATGGAGAACCCACCCACCAACGCATCTGGCGTGGGCTGATGGCGGAGGACGTCCGCTGGCAGCAGCGCTTCAGCAATTACCGCAAGGCACTGCAGCGCCTGGAGGATTTCCTGGAGCCTCCGGCGTTGAATGAACGCGAGCAGCAGGGGCTGATCAAGGCGTTTGAATACACCTACGAACTGGCTTGGAACACCTTGCGCGATCTGCTGCGCAGCCAGGGTGATGCCTCCTTGCTGGGATCGCGCGACACCCTGCGCGAAGCCTTCCGTCTGGGCCTAATCGAGCAGGGCGAGGCCTGGATGCTGATGCTTCAAGACCGCAATCTCACCAGCCACACCTACAACCGCGCCACAGCGGATGCCATTGCGGCTCAGATCATCGGTTGCTACCTGCCCTGCTTTCAGCAGCTGCGCTCCACGCTGGAGCAGCGTCTGCTGCAGGAGGCGCCATGAGGTCCATCCCCGGCATCTCTGCCCAGGCCGAGCAGCGGTTGATTCAGCTGTTGACATCCCAGCCGCAGCTGCAGGCGGTGTGGCTGTTTGGTTCGCGGGCGATGGGGCGGCATCAGCAGGGCTCCGACATCGATCTCTGCCTGGACGCCCCGCAGCTCAGCCATGGCGGCCGCTTGCGCCTGATGGCCGACGTGGACGACCTGTTGCTGCCCTGGCGGGTGGATCTGGCCCTGCAACATGAACTTCCAGCCGACCTTGAGGCCCACGTGCAACGGGTGGGCCGTTGTCTCTGGAGGAAGCGATGACCCCCATCATTCCCTTGATCACCCCTGCCGACCGCATCTTCGTGGCCGGCCACCGCGGCATGGCCGGCAGCGCGATCTGCCGCGCCCTGCAACGGGCGGGTTACAACCAGATCCTCACCGCCAGCCGCCAGGAGCTGGATCTGCTCGATGCGCAGGCGGTGCAGCGCTGGTTTGCAGAGCACGAGCCCACGGTGGTGGTGCTGGCGGCTGCGAAGGTGGGCGGCATCCAGGCCAACAGCAGCTACCCAGCCGATTTTCTGCTGGACAACCTCAAGATCCAGACCCATGTAATCGAAACGGCCTGGCGCAGCGGCGTACGGCGGCTGCTGTTTCTAGGCAGCAGCTGCATCTACCCGAAGTTTGCCGAGCAGCCGATTCGCGAGGAGGCCCTGCTCACCGGTGCCCTGGAGCCCACGAATGAGTGGTATGCGATCGCCAAGATCACCGGCATCAAGCTGTGCGAGGCGCTGCGCCGTCAGCACGGCTTTGATGCGATCAGCCTGATGCCCACCAACCTGTATGGGCCGGGGGATAACTATCATCCAACCAACAGCCATGTGCTGCCGGCGCTGATCGGTCGCTTCCATGAGGCCGCAGAGGCCCATGCGGATAGCGTCACTTGCTGGGGCACGGGCACGCCGCTGCGGGAATTCCTGCATGTGGACGACCTGGGCGAGGCCTGCGTGTTTGCCTTGGAGCACTGGCAGCCGGGACCTGATGAGCTGCAGTTTCTGAACGTGGGCACGGGTGTGGACTTGACCATCCGCGAGCTGGCGGAGCAGGTGGCGGCAGCCACAGGCTTCAAGGGACAGATCAGCTGGGACATGACCAAGCCCGATGGCACGCCCAAGAAGCAGTTGGATGTGGGCCGGATGGCGAACCTGGGCTGGCGGGCGCGGATTTCACTGGCGGAGGGGCTGGTGGACACGGTGGCGGCGTTTCGTGAGCTGCTCAGTGAGAACTTGGTGCGGTTGTGACCGGACAGCAGGCTTATCTGAAGCCACGGCTCAACCGCTTCCGCGACTGCCATCGCGGCGAACGGATCTGGAGCACGGCTTCTCCGGCGCCGAACTCTGCCCCTGCCGCCCCGGCGAACACGCTGCCCAGCAGCAGCTCCAGGCCTTCTGCGATGGGGATGGCCGCCAGACTCCCCTGCTGAGCTACGAACCAGGCCGCAACATCCCCGGCGAGGCAGGCACCTCAGGCCTCAGCGCCGCCCTCAAGTTCGGCACGCTCAGCCCGCGCCAGGCCTGGGCCGCCGCCCAGCAGGCCCGTCCGCTGGCCCGCAGCGAGGAGGAGCGCCAGTCGATTCAGGTGTGGGAGCAGGAGCTGGCCTGGCGCGAGTTTTACCAACAGGCGCTGTTTCACTTCCCGGAGTTGGCAGGCGGCCCCTACCGGCCCCAATGGCGCGCCTTCCCCTGGGACAACAACGACGCCTGGTTTGAGGCCTGGCGCGACGGTCTCACCGGGATGCCGATCATCGACGCCGCCATGCGCCAGCTCAACGAAAGCGGCTGGATGCACAACCGCTGCCGCATGATCGTGGCCTCCTTCCTGGTGAAGGACCTGATCTGCGACTGGCGCTGGGGCGAGGCGGCCTTCATGGCACGCCTGGTGGATGGCGACCTGGCCGCCAACAACGGCGGCTGGCAGTGGAGCGCCAGCAGCGGCATGGACCCCAAGCCGCTGCGCATCTTCAACCCGGCGACCCAGGCGGCCAAGTTCGATGCCGACGCCAGCTACATCCGCACCTGGCTGCCGGAGCTCAAGCACGTGAGCAGCCGCGACCTGATCAGCGGCGAGATTGCACCGCTGGAACGCCGCGGCTACCCAGCACCCCTGGTGAACCACAAACTCCAGCAGGCCCGCTTCAAGGCCCTCTACGCCACGATCAAGGGCTGAGCCACGACGCTGCGCAGCACCGCGATCACCCGCTGCTGCTGCTCGTCAGTGAGCTCGGGGAAGATCGGCAGGCTGAGCACCTCCGTGCAGAGGCGTTCGGTGATCGGCAGGGATCCCGCGCCATAACCCAGATCGGCGTAGGCCGGCTGACGGTGGATCGGGATGGGGTAGTAAATGATCGTGCTGACGCCGGCATCCTGCAGCTGCTGCTTGAGCCAGTCGCGGCAGCAGGCCTCGGGCAGGCCAAAACTGGCACTATCAGGGGAGGGCACGCAGGCCGCAGAAGCCCCTTCGCAGGCGCGGGCGCCGGGGCATTGGGGCACGCGCAGCACGAACTGGTTCCAGCTGTGGCCGGCGGGTCCGGCTTCCGGCAACGCCACCCCACCCAGGGCCACCAAGTGATCGCGGTAGTGGCGGGCGATGGCGCCGCGGCGCTCCACCCAGCGCGGCAGGTGGGGCAGCTTGACGTTGAGAACGGCAGCCTGGATGGAATCGAGGCGGCTGTTGTAGCCCAGGGCTGTGTGCAGGTAGCGGCGCGGCATGCCATGCACGGCCAGCTCGCGGATGGACTGGGCCAGGCCGGCATCGCGGCAGGTGACCGCCCCGCCATCGCCGGCGGCGCCGAGGTTCTTGGTGGGGAAAAAGCTGAAGCAGCCGGCATCGCCCCAGCTGCCCACCGGCCGACCGGCCCAGCTGGCCCCGGTGGCCTGGGCGCAATCTTCGATCACCCGGAGGCCATGGCGCTCGGCGATGGCGCACACCCGCTCCATATCCACCGGGCGGCCGAACAGGTGCACCGGCAGCAGCGCCTTGGTAGCGGGGTTGATGGCCGCTTCGAGCTGATCGAGATCGATCAGGTAGCTGCTCTCCTCCACATCCACAAACATCGGCGTGGCGCCCACGGCGCTGATTGCTTCGGCGGTGGCAAAAAAGCTGAACGAGGCCGTGATCACCTCATCCCCGGGGCCGATGCCCAGGCCGCGCAGGGCCAGGATCAGGGCATCGGTGCCGCTGTTGCAGCCAATGGCGTGGGGCACGCCACAGGCCCTCGCGAAGTCATCTTCAAAGCGGCCAATCGTGGCGCCACCGATGTACTGACCACTGCGCAACACCTCCAGAACGGCCTGATCGAGAGCCGCACCCAGCTCATGGATCTGCTCGCTGAGGCTGAACGGAGGCACTTGCATCGGAGCAACTTAAGTCGCCCGCACCACCGGCCCGCGCTCAGGATGCCACTTGATGTTGCAGCCGATGGCCGGCCGCTGCTCCCCAGGCACCGGATCGCCGGCCAGCACGGCGGCGATGGCAGCCCGCAGGTCGCGGCCATTGCAAGGCAGGTCATTGCCAGGTCGGCTGTCGTCCAACTGGCCGCGATAGGCGAGGCGATGGTCGGCGCCAAACAGAAACAGATCGGGCGTGCAGGCGGCCTGAAAAGCCCGGGCCAGGGCCTGGTCGGCGTCGAACAGGTACGGGAAGCTCCAGTGATGGGCAGCGGCCTGAGCCCGCAGACCCTCTGGGCCCTCCTGGGGATGGGTGAGGGTGCTGTTGCTGGAGATGCCGATCAGCTGCAACCCGGAGACGCCCGCGCCTCCCGCGTGCTCGCCCGCCAGCCGGGTCAGCTCCGGCTCGATCTGCTTCACAAACGGACAGTGGGCACAGAGAAACAGCACCAGCACCGGCCGACCCGCCAGCGCCTGAAGATCCAGAGGGCTGCCGCTCACCTGCTGGGTGCTGCCGGCGGCCAGTTCAGAGCGGATCAACTCGAGCGGCAACGGTGTGCCCAGCGGCAGCATCGTGGAGGGGGTGAGGGCCATGATTCCTGCGGCTCCGCCATGTGCCAGCAATTTTGACCCCATTCCGGAGACGTCCTGCCCTTGCCATCGCCCTCGGCGCTGCCCTGCTGAGCGCCTGCGTGCCGGCCCACCGCCACGCGAGCTGGGCGATCTACCCCCTGCAGCGGGTGGTGCCCAACGACGGCCTGGCCGTGGTGAGCCAACCCGATGGCTACGGCCTGCACATCTGGCTCGACACCGACACGCGCCAGAGCGGCCGCTGCCAGCCCCGCTGGAGCGTCGATACGGCCCGGCTCTTCAACGGCAACGGCACGGCGCCGTTCAGCTCGGGCCTAGCCCCGCGCCAGGAGTTCTTCGAGGCCGTGGCCCGCGCCGATGTGCACCGCGCCCTGCGCCAGCAGAGCGAAGCCCTCTGCCGTGCGCGGGCACCCCGCAGCAGCTTCAGCTGGGTGGAGCCCCCCCGCAATGCCGGCGAGGTCAAGCCGGAGACCTATCCGCTGCTGGAGGAGCCCGACCTGCTCAGCGATCCCAACGCCGTGCTCGAGCAGGAGGAGCGCCTGCTTCAGTCCGCGCCCACAGCACCGGCTCAGCCCGGCGCCAGTAGCGACTGAAACGGCGCAGATCGACCGGCTCCGGCAACGCCACGAAGGGCTCGGGCTCCAGCACCTGCAGCGGCAGCTGGGCGGCGATCCGATCACACAGCAGGGCGAAACGCGGATCCACGCCAGCGCTGGTCACCACGCCATCGGCCCCATGGCGACGGGCGAAGGCCAGCACCTCCTCGGCCACATCGCCGTGGCGCAGGGTCACCGGCAGCTCCAGCAGGCACTCATACAGAAAGCCCAGGCGCTTGAGGCTGAGGCCCGCCTGGGCGATCAGCTGCCGATCAAACACAAACACCGCCGGCGCCCCCGGATGGGCCAGCAGAGCTGGATTGGCCGGCCCCAGGGCCTCGCCATGAATCCAGAGCACGGGATTCACGGCGCGATCTCCGATTCAGAACCCGATTCGACCGCCAGCAACTGGGCCTGCAGCTGCTCGTAGCTGGCGTCAAACGGGCAGGTGCCGTCTGTGGCGGCAACGCAGGTGCGGCAGTAGCGCCCGGAGCTGAAGCGCTCCAGGTTGTCGCGGTTGAACAGGTAGGGCTTGCTGCTGAAGCTGCTGGCCACCCACTGCCAGCTGAGGTTGTTGCTGGCGGGGTCGCCATCGAGCAGGTGTTGCAGAAACCAACGGGCGCCGGCCTGCCAGCGCACCCGGCGCCAATGCACCACGTAGCTGGCCAGCCACATCCGGGCATGGTTGTGCAGCCAGCCGGTGGCGTGCAGCTCGTGGGCGAAGCCGTCGATGCAGGCCAGGCCGGTGCGGGCCTCGAGCAGGTCGGCCGGCAGCGCGGCGGCGTAGCGCTCGGGGGCATGGCCGGTCTTGAGCGGTTCGCGGTCATGCCAGATGCCATCGCCCAGCTGGCGCCAGAGCCGTTGCCAATAGTCGCGCCAACCCAGCTCATTGATTAATTTTTGGGCCGCTGCCGGAGGCTGGCCGCTGCGCTCCAGCCAGGCAAACACCGCCTCGCGCACCTCCACCAGGCTGAGCACGCCGTGGCGGATCCAGGGCGAGAGGCGCGTCACAGCCCCATCGAGGTGGTTGCGGCTACGGCCATAGGCCAGCGGATCGATGGCGGCGAGCGCCGTTTCAGCCGCCCGGCGCCCACCTGGGATCGGGCTCAACCCGCCAGGGGCCTCAGGAAACAGCTGCCGCAGGGTGGTTTCCAGCTCGGCGCGGCTGGCGAACTGGCGGGGCAGATCCCCGGGTGGGAGAGAATCCCCCGATCGCATCACTTCGGCTCCTGGCCATTTCTCCCATGCTCCTCGATCTGCGCGGCAAGAAGGCCCTGGTCACGGGTATTGCCAACAACAAGTCGATCGCCTGGGGCATCGCCCAACAGCTGCATGCCGCCGGCGCTGAGCTGGGCGTCACCTACCTGCCGGATGAGAAAGGCCGCTTCGAAGGCAAGGTGCGCGAACTCACCGCTCCGCTTGCACCCACCCTGTTTGAGCCCCTCAACGTGCAGGAGCCGGCCCAGATCGAGGCCGTGTTCAACCGGGTGAAGCAGCAGTGGGGTTCGATCGATGTGCTGGTGCACTGCCTGGCCTTCGCCGGCAAGGACGAACTGATCGGCGACTACTCCGCCATCAGCCCCGAGGGCTTCGCCCGGGCCCTGGAGGTGAGCGCCTACTCCCTGGCGCCGCTTTGCCGCTGGGCCAAGCCCCTGTTCAACGAAGGCGGCAGCGTGATCACGCTCAGCTATCTGGGGGCTGAGCGGGCCATCCCCAACTACAACGTGATGGGCGTGGCCAAGGCGGCCCTGGAGGCCTCGGTGCGCTACCTGGCCGCCGAGCTGGGCCCGGAAAAGCAAGTGCGCGTCAATGCGATCAGCGCCGGCCCGATCCGCACCCTGGCCAGCAGCGCCATCGGCGGCATCCTCGACATGATCCACAACGTGGAGGCCAAGGCTCCCCTGCAGCGCACGGTCACCCAGGAGGAGGTGGGCAGTACCGCCGCCTTCCTGGCCAGCCCGCTGGCCTCCGGCATCACCGGCCAGGTGATCTACGTGGATGCCGGCTACTGCATCACCGGCATGTGAGGGCTGGGCCTCAGCGCAACGGATTGCGGTAGCGCAGGCCTGGAAAGCGGAGGAAGTCGCTGTCGGCCGAGCAGAGCGTGCAGTTGTGCTCAATGGCCAAGGCGGCCAGATGGGCATCGCTGGTGAGATTGCCGGCCGTTCCAGCCTCCTCGAGCAGCAATCGCAGCACACTCCAATGGCTCGGGCCCGGCTGCAGCTCCGCCACCAGGGCATGCTGCCGCCAGCCCTCAACCAGCTCCAGGGCCTGGACGGCAGTGAGCGGCGATTGCATCAACCGGCTCTGGGTGCTGATCCGCAGCACGGCCAACACCACACTCCAGGGCAGGGCAATCGCTTCATCGCCGTTGAAGCTGGCCTCCAGCCAGGCCTTGGCTTGCTGGTGCTGGGAACTCTCCTGCAGGGCGGCATACAGCCACAGGTTGGTGTCGATCAGGATCACCGGCCCTGCCGCAGTTTCTCGATCAGGAGTTCATCCTCCAGGGCTGCCGCCAGTTGATTGGCCCTGGTGAGATCCACCCCTGGAGCCAGGGCACCGATGGAAAACGTGGGGCAGCGATAGGGCTCCCGCATACCCACCGGAGGCGCGTTGAGACCGGCCTGGAGGACCTCGTTGACCACCTGCTTGAAAGGCCTGCCGCTGTCGAGCGCCTTCTGACGCAGCTGGCGGAGCAGGCGGTCGTCAATGGTGAGCGTGGTGCGCATGGCATCAAAGTGCTTACGCCTAAGACATCATGGCATCAAGATGCTTGGCGGCGAAGGGCCTGGCTTCGGCATGATCGGTTCATCTTGCTCAGGCGCCCGCAGGCGCGGTTGTCCCATGCGCACCGGCACCATCCACCGCGTCACCGGCGAAACCGACGTGCGCGTGACGCTGGGGCTCGACGGCAGCGGCCGCTGCACGGTGAACACCGGCGTGCCGTTTCTCGACCACATGCTCCACCAGCTGGCCAGCCACGGCCTGGTGGACCTGGAGATCAGCGCCAGGGGTGACACCCACATCGACGACCACCACACCAACGAAGACGTGGGCATCGCCGTGGGCCAGGCCCTGGCCCAGGCCTTGGGCGACCGGCGCGGCATCCACCGCTTCGGCCACTTCGTGGCGCCCCTCGATGAAGCGCTGGTGCAGGTGGCGCTCGACTGCTCCGGCCGGCCCCACCTCAGCTACGGGCTGCAGATCCCGGCCCAGAAGATCGGCAGCTACGACACGGAGCTGGTGAAGGAGTTCTTCGTGGCCGTGGCCAACAACAGTGGCCTCACCCTGCACATCCGCCAGCTGGATGGGGTGAACTCCCACCACATCGTGGAGGCCTGCTTCAAGGCGTTTGCGCGGGCGCTGCGCCTGGCCGTGGAAGTGGATCCACGCCGCGCCGGCGCCGTGCCGAGCAGCAAAGGCGTGCTGGAGCAGGCAGGGAGCTGAGGAAGGCCACTGCCGGGACCACTAGCCCACTAGCCCGGATCCGACTCCCGCGACCACAGAAACAGCCCCAGCCGCTCGGCATCCGCCATCGTTTGCTCCGCATCGAGCAACAGGGCGCTGCGCGCTTCCCAGGCGATGCCGGCCAGGCCCGCCGCCGCGGCCTTGGCCACGGTGGTGGGACCGATGCCGGGGAGGTCCATGCGCCTGTCCTGGTTGAGCTTGGGGGCCTTGTAGAGCACGCCGGAGCGGCCCGTATCCGGCCGATCAGTGCGCGTGGCCGCCACCCACTCGAGCATGGCGTCCGTGCCCGGCAGGGCTTCGGTGGCCAGGCACAGCCCCTTGGCCACCACCGCTCCCTGCCCCACATCCACCTGGGAGATGGCCTCCACGATGTAAGCGGCGCGCTCCACATCAGCCCGGTCCATGTCGCTGGGCACGGTGCTGGCGTAGAGCCCGGGCTCCGGCAGCAGGTTCGGCGCCACATCCTCGATGCCCACCACCCGCAAACCGTGCTCCTCGATGATCTGGGCCAGGGCCCGCAGGGAGGCGTCATCGCCGTTGCGCAGCGAGGCCAGGATGCGCGGAGCGGCCATCAAGGTGGAACCCTCGAAGCGCAGCAGGTTGAGCGAGCGCGGCCGCACAAACTTGCCCACCATCACGATCTGCTCGATGCCCCGCTGCTGCAGCGACTTGATGAAAGCGATCGAGCGCTCGAAGAAGAATTCCTCCGCCGCTGGTACATCCACCTCCAACCCATGGGGGTAGCAGGCGATGTGGGAGCGGCCCGCCCGGGCGAGGGCCTGCGAGAGCATCCTCGGCAGCGCGCCCTCACCGGCAATGATCGCGAGGGTCGGATCACCCATCAGGGCCGAAACTGCTCCGCGCTCAGTGGTATGGGCAGTCAAAGGCCCAACACCCTGGAGTGGCTGGCTGTGGTGGACAGGTCCTGCGGCGTCATGGCCCCTTCAGGGCAGCCTGCAGCGCCTGGAGCAGGGCCGCGGGGCTGAGCCGCTGATCGGCCTGGGCGCCCTCCTGGTCGCTAGCTGCGGCGCGCAGATCCTTGAGCCCCACCAGGCCATCAGCCGCCTCCTGCTCACCGATCACCGCCGCCCAGCGGGCTCCGGAGCGGTCGGCCCGCTTGAACTGCTTGCCAAAGGCCGCGCCACTGGCATCGCGCTCCACCGCCAAGCCAGCCTGGCGGCAGAGCCGCGCCAGCGCCAGCGCCTGCGTGGTCGCCGCCTCGCCGCGACTCACCACATAAAGATCCAACGCCGGAGCGGCCGCCAGCGGCCGCTCGAGCTGGCTGAGCAGCAGCACCAGCCGCTCCATACCGAGGGCCCAACCGATCGCGGGAGTGACTGGGCCGCCCAGCTGCTGCACCAGGCCGTCGTAACGGCCGCCGCCACACACGGTGGCCTGGGCGCCCAGCTGGCTGCTGGTGATCTCGAAGGCGGTGTGGCTGTAGTAGTCGAGGCCCCGCACCAGGCGGGGGTTGAGCACAAAGGGGATCTCCAAGGCTGCGAGGGCCTGCTGCACGGCGGCGAAGCGGGCCTGGCTGTCGTCGCTGAGGGCTGACGCCAGGCTGGGGGCCTCCGCCAGCAGCGCCTGGGTGCCTGGGTGTTTGGAATCCAGCACCCTGAGGGGGTTGCTGTGGATACGCGCCTGGGAATCGGCATCGAGCAGCTCGCGCCGCTGCTCAAGCCAAGCCACCAGCAGCTCGCGGTAGCGGGCCCGATCCTCAGCGCTGCCGAGGGAATTGAGCTCCAGGGCCAGGCCACCCACGCCCAGCGCGGCCAGCAGATCCCAGGCCACGGCGATGGCCTCCGCATCGCTGCAGGCATCGGCAAAGCCCAGCAGCTCCAGGCCGATCTGGTGGAACTGGCGCTGGCGGCCCGCCTGGGGGCGCTCGTAGCGGAACATCGGCCCGCCATACCAGAGCCGCTGCGGCCCCTGGCTCAGCAGACCGTGCTGGATCGCCGCCCGCACCACCGATGCGGTGCCCTCCGGCCGCAGGGTGCAGCTGCGCTCACCGCGATCGAGAAAGGTGTACATCTCCTTGCCCACCACATCGGTGGCCTCGCCGATGCCGCGGGCAAACAACTCGGTGACCTCCAGCAGCGGCGTGCGGATCTCGGCGATCCCCGCGCGGCGGAACTGCTCCCGGGCCGTGGCTTCCACGTGCTGCCACAGGCCGATCTGCTCCGGCAGCAGATCGACCATGCCACGCAGGCTCTGCAGCGACGCCAAGGCGAAAGGAGCAAGTGGGGTGAGTCTGCCTGCCGGCGCTCAGGAGTAAGTGGCGGCGTTGCTGGCGAGGTACCAGCGGGCGAAGCGCTCCACGCCCACGGCGATCGGCGTCGAAGGCCGAAAACCCACCCAGGCCTCCAACAGAGCCGTGTCGGCGGCGGTGGCCTCCACATCGCCGGGCTGCATTGGCTGCAGATCCCGGATCGCCGGCCGGCCCAGGGCCTGCTCCAGCAGCTCGATGAAACGCAGCAGCTCCACCGGCTCGCTGTTGCCGATGTTGAACAGGCGGTGGGGCGCCCAGCTGGTGGCTGGGTCGGGTGCCGCGGCGTCGAAGGCGGGATTGGCGGTCGCCGGCTTGTCGGCGCAGGCGATCACCCCGGCCACGATGTCGTCGATGTAGGTGAAATCGCGGCGCATGCGCCCCTGGTTGAACACCCGGATCGGCTCCCCCGCCAGGATCGCCCGGGCAAACAGCATCGGCGCCATGTCGGGCCGGCCCCAGGGGCCGTACACCGTGAAGAAGCGCAGGCCGGTGGCGGGCAGCCCGTAAAGGTGGCTGTAGGTGTGGGCCATCAGCTCATTGGCTTTCTTGGTGGCCGCATAGAGGCTCACCGGATGGTTGACCGGCTGATGCTCGGCAAACGGCAGGTTGGTGTTGCCGCCATACACCGAGCTGCTGGAGGCATAGACGAGATGCTCAATGCCGTGGTGCCGGCAGCCCTCGAGGATGTGGCCGAAGCCCACCAGATTGGCCTGGATGTAGGCGGCCGGGTTTGCGATCGAGTAGCGCACCCCTGCCTGGGCCGCCAAGTGAATCACTGTGGTGGGCTTGTGCTGCGCGAAGGCCGATTCCACTGCAGCCCGATCCTCCAGATCGGCTTCGATCAGCGCCAAGGGGGTGCCGGAGGTGCCCGTGGTGGCCGCCGTGGCCTGGAGCTGGGCAATCCGGGCCCGTTTCAGGGCGGGGTCGTAATAGGGATTGAAGTTGTCGAACCCCACCACCCGCTCGCCGCGAGCCAACAAGCGCTCGCACACGGCTGCACCGATGAAGCCGGCAGCACCAGTCAAGAAAATAGTCATGGAAGGGGCTCCGGACCTGCGGGGGGAACGGCCAGCAAGCTCCACGGCGTCCTGTGCCGGATTCTGTACAACCAGTACGGAATCAGGGAGAGCAGCTTGCGGAACGGGGCCTTGGACATTCAGCCGATCGCCTCGCGGAAGTAGGCGATCGTGGGGTCCAGGCCCTGCTCCAGCGGCACCGTGGGCTGCCAGCCCAGCTCCTGCTGGGCCAGCTCGATCACCGGTTGGCGCTGCAGCGGGTCGTCGGCCGGCAGCGGTTCACAGGTCAACGGCAGGTCGGGATTGATGCGGGCGCGAACCAGCTCGGCCAGCTGGCGGATCGTGAACTCTCGCGGGTTGCCGATGTTGATCGGGCCGGTGTGGCTGCCATTCATCAGCCGGATCAAGCCCTCCACCAAGTCATCCACATAGCAAAAACTGCGGGTCTGGCTGCCGTCGCCATAGAGGGTGAGCGGTTCGCCCCGCAAGGCCTGCACGATGAAGTTGCTCACCACCCGACCGTCGTCGGGGAGCATGCGCGGGCCATAGGTGTTGAAGATCCGCGCCACGCGAATCTCGGTGCCATGCATGCGCCGGTAGTCGAAGCAGAGCGTTTCGGCAATGCGCTTGCCCTCGTCGTAGCAGCTGCGCAGGCCGATGGTGTTGACGCAGCCCCGGTAGCTCTCGGGCTGGGGATGCACCTCCGGATCGCCATACACCTCGGAAGTGCTGGCGAGCAGCAGCCGGGCACCAACGCGGCGGGCCAGGCCCAGCATGTTGTAGGTGCCCAGAAAGCTGGTTTTGGCGGTCTTGATCGGGTTGAACTGGTAGTGCACCGGAGATGCCGGGCAAGCCAGGTGCCAGATCCGGTCGACCTCAAGCTTGATCGGCTCGGTGACGTCGTGGCGGATCAGCTCAAAGCGCGGATGACCGATCCATTGGGCGATGTTCGCCTTGCGGCCGGTGAAGAAGTTGTCGAGGCAGATCACCTCCTCACCGGCCTGCATGAGGCGATCGACGAGGTGAGAGCCGACGAAGCCGGCGCCGCCGGTGACCAGGTTGCGCGTGATCGAAGCCGGCATCGCTCAGCCCTCCCCCACGGTCCAGACGTTGAGACCCGCCGCCCGGGCGGCGCTGGCGTCCGCCTTAGCCCGGGCATCAAACAGCCAGGCCGGCTGTCGCATCCCCGTCGCCACCGCTGGCCAATCGATCGTTGCGAATTGCTGCCATTCGGTGAGCAGCAGCAGGGCATCGGCTCCGCTGGCCGCCTGCTGCACATCGCTCACCGGGTGCCAGCTCCCCTCGGCTGTGTGATCGCCGGTTGCCGCGCCAGCCGGCTGACCCAGGTCGCGCGCCATCTGCCGCTCGCTCACCTTGGGGTCAATGATCGCCAGTACCGCCCCCTCCTCCAACAGATCCCGGCAGATGCGGATCGCCGGCGATTCGCGCGTGTCGTTGGTGTCGGCCTTGAAGGCAAAGCCCAGCACCCCGATCCGTTTCCCCGTCACCGTGCCAAACAGCTTGTTCACCACCAGCTTGGCGATGCGGTGCTGCTGCCAGGTGTTGAGCAGCACCACCTGCTCCCAGTAGGCCGCCACCTCCTCTAGGCCGTAGTGGCGGCAGAGATACACCAGGTTGAGGATGTCTTTCTGGAAGCAGCTGCCACCAAAACCAGGGCCCGCCTGCAGAAACTTCGCGCCAATACGGCTGTCGGCACCGATCGCTTTGGCCACCTCGCGCACATCGGCACCCGTGGCTTCGCAGATGGCCGCAATGCTGTTGATCGAGCTGATCCGCTGGGCCAGAAAGGCATTGGCCGTGAGCTTGGAGAGCTCGCTGCTCCAGAGGTTGGTGCGCAGGATCTTCTGGGGGGCCACCCACTGGCCATAGATCCCTGCCAGGGCCTCGATCGCCTCTGGATCCTCGCCACCGATCAGCACCCGATCGGGACCCTCCAGATCACCGATCGCCGTGCCCTCCGCCAGAAACTCGGGGTTGGAGAGCACCGCAAAGCTCTTGCCCGCCGGGCCCGCATCCAGGATCGCCTTCACCGCCGCTGCGGTGCGCACGGGCAGGGTGCTCTTCTCCACCACGATCGTGTGACCCCGGGCCGCCTGGGCCACCGTGCGGGCGCTGGCCTCCACCCACTTGAGATCGCTGGCCTGACCAGCGCCCAAACCCTTGGTCTTGGTGGGCGTGTTCACCGACAGGAACACCATGTCGGCCGCGGCGATCGCCGCCTCCACCGCCGTGGAGAAGTGCAGATTGCGGCCACGGCAGCGGCCCACCACCGCATCCAGACCCGGCTCGTAGACCGGCAGCTGGCTGAGATCGGGATCGTTCCAGGCGGCGATGCGCTCGGCATTGAGATCCACCACGCTCACCTGGATCTGCGGGCAACGATCAGCAATCACCGCCATCGTCGGACCGCCCACATAGCCCGCGCCGATACAGCAAATGCTGCGAATGGTCGATGACGCCATGGAACGCGGCAGGCCGATAGCGAGAGACTATCCCTGAAGCACGGGATGCCCCGCTTGGCCCAACTGCTGATCACGGGAGGCGCCGGCTTCATCGGTAGCCACACCGCCCTGGTGCTGCTGGAGGCCGGCCACAGCCTGGTGGTGCTCGACAACTTCACCAACAGCTCCCCAGAAGCGCTGCGGCGGGTGCAGGAGCTGGCCGGCCCTGAGGCAGCCGGCCGGCTCACGGTGGTGGAGGGCGACATCCGTTCCGCTGGGGATTTGGAGCGGGCCTTCGCCGCCGCCCCCGGCGACCAGCCCATCGCGGCTGTGATCCACTTCGCCGGGCTCAAGGCGGTGGGGGAATCGGTGCGCGAACCGCTGCGCTATTGGGATGTGAACCTGGCGGGCTCGCGGCAATTGCTGGCGACCATGCAGGCCCGCGGCTGCCGCACCCTGGTGTTCAGCAGCAGCGCCACTCTCTATGGCTACCCCGAGGCGGTGCCGATCCCGGAGACAGCGCCGATTCAGCCGATCAATCCCTACGGCCACAGCAAAGCCGCCGTGGAGCAGCTGCTGGCCGATCTGGCCGCCAGTGAGCCCGGCTGGCGCATCGCCCGGCTGCGCTACTTCAACCCCGTCGGAGCCCACCCCAGCGGGCGGATCGGCGAAGACCCCAGCGGCATCCCCAACAACCTGTTCCCATTCGTGAGCCAGGTGGCGGTGGGGCGGCGCGAGCGGCTGCAGGTGTTCGGCGGCGATTGGCCCACCCCCGATGGCAGCGGCATCCGCGACTACATCCACGTGATGGACCTGGCGGACGGCCACCGGGCCGCCCTCGATGTGCTGCTGGCGGAGCCACCCCAGCTGCTCACCCTCAACCTGGGCAGCGGGGTGGGTCACTCCGTGCTGGAGGTGGTACACGCCTTCGAAGCGGCCAGTGGCCGCCCGGTGCCCTACAGCGTGGTGCCGCGGCGTGATGGCGACGCCGCCAGCACGGTGGCCGATCCGGCCCTGGCCGCCGAGCGGCTTGGCTGGCGCACCCGCCGCAGCCTGTCCGACATGTGCCGCGACGGCTGGTGCTGGCAGCAGGCCAACCCCCAGGGCTATGGCGGCTGATGCCCGACTGGTGCTGGCCGGTGGCGGCCATAGCCATGCGCTGCTGCTGCGAATGTGGGGCATGGCCAGGCGCCGGCCCAGTCTGCGCCCACCAGCCCAGATCACGCTGGTGAGTCGGTGCAGCACCGCCCTGTATTCGGGCATGGTGCCGGGGCTGGTGGCCGGCCTCTACGACACCCAGGCCTGCAGCATCGACCTGCGTCGCCTCTGCCGGCTGGCCAAGGTGACCTTCATGCAGGCAGAGATCACGGGCCTCGATGTCCAGGCACGGGAGCTGCAGCTGGAGGGCCGGCCCAGCCTGCGCTGGGACTGGCTCAGCCTCGATGTGGGGGCGGAAACCGTCGACAGCGAGCACGCGACGGTGGCCGTCAAGCCCCTGGAGCCCTTCCTGCAGTGGTGCGCCCAGCAGGAGCAGGGCTCTCTGCGCATCCGGGGCGGTGGCGCGGCGGCCGTGGAGGTGGCCTTGGCCCTGCGGGGCCGGGGGCTGCAACCCGAGCTGCTGTTGCGGGGGCACGCCTTGCATCTGGGCTCGGCAGCGGCCAACCGGCTCGGCGAACGGCTGCTCCAGGGCGCAGGCATCACCGTTGAGACGAACAGCCCCGCAGGTGCGGCGGCCGACCTGGCCTGCACCGGCAGCCGCGGGCCCCGTTGGCTGGCCGCCAGTGGACTGCCCTGCGACGCCCAGGGGCGGCTGCTCACCGAAGCGAGCCTGCGGGTGCAGGACCACCCCAGGCTGTTTGCCAGCGGCGACTGCGGCGTCATCACAGGCCACCCACGCCCTCCCGCCGGCGTCTGGGCCGTGCGCTGCGCCCCGACCCTGGCCCGCAACCTGGCCGCCGCAGTGGCGGGCCGGCCGCTGCGGCCCTGGCGGCCCCAGCGCTGGGCCCTGCAACTGCTGGGGGATGGCGGCAGCCTGATGCGGCAGCCCCAAGCCGTGGCCTTCTGGGGCCCCTGGGCCTTCGGGCCGAGCCCCCTGCTCTGGCGCTGGAAGCACCACCTCGATCAGCGCTTCATGGCTCGCTTCAGCCGCCTGAAGGCCATGGATCAAAACGGGGCCGCGCCGATGGCCTGCCGGGGCTGCGCCGCCAAGCTGGCCGCCAGTCCGCTGCAGGACGCCCTGGCACGCAACAGCCTGGGCGGCGGCACACCGGCGAGCGCCGAGGACGCCGCCGTGATCGGCCCCACGCCGGATGGGACGCTGCTGCTACAGAGCGTGGATGGCTTCCCGGCGCTGGTGGCTGACGCCTGGCTCAATGCCCGGCTCACCACCCTGCACGCCTGCAGCGACCTCTGGGCCTGCGGCGCCCGGGTGGAGAGCGTGCAGGCGGTGGTCACCCTGCCCGAGCTGGCGGCTCCAGTGCAGGCCGACCTGCTCAGCGACACCCTGGCGGGGATCCAATCGGTGCTGGCGCCGCTGGGGGCCCGGCTGATCGGCGGCCACACCCTGGAGGCCCGCCACACCCAAAACCAGCCAGAGCCCGCTGGGGGCAGCCTGAGCCTGGTGCTGAGCGTGAATGGCCGCACTGGCGCCGGTGAACCCTGGGGCAAGGGGCCATTGCGCCCGGGCGATGGCCTGCTGCTGAGCCGGCCGATCGGCAGCGGCGTGCTGTTTGCCGCCGCCATGGCCGGGGCCGCCGCGCCCCAGTGGATCGACGCCGCCCTGCTCCAGATGCAACAGAGCCAGGCGGCCCTGGTGGAGCTCCTGGCCCGCCACGGCTGCCGGGCCTGCACCGACGTGACCGGCTTCGGGCTGCTGGGCCACCTGGGCGAGATGCTGGCGGCCAGCCCCGACTCCTGCCGCGTGACGCTGAAGGCTGCCGCGATCCCAGCCCTGCCCGGGGCGCTGCAGCTGCTGGAGCAGGGCTGGGCCAGCAGCCTGGCTCCCTCCAACGCCAGCGCCCTGGCCCTATTGGGGGAACGGGTGCAGCTGCAGGGAATGGCCAGCGCGGCGCAGCAGGACCTGTTGATCGATCCCCAGACCTGCGGCCCCCTGCTGGCAGCGATTCCCGCCGATCAGTGCAACGCCGCCCTTGCCGCGCTGCAGCAGGCGGGCTTCCCCCAGGCCGCCGTGATCGGCCAGGTGCACACCTGAGCACCGCCACAGCGACCCGGCAGGGAGAATGACTCCATTGCTGATCCCTGCCTGTTGTCTGCCCTCACCCGCTGCCTGGAGGAAGAGGCTGCTGCCATCGCCGCCGTCGCCCAGCGCCTCAGCAGCGAGCAGGTGGAAGCCGCCCTGGAGCTGCTGGAGGGCTGCCGGCAGCGCCGCGCCAAGCTGGTGCTGACGGGGGTGGGCAAGAGCGGCATCGTCGCCCGCAAGATCGCTGCCACCTTCTCCTCGATCGGCCTGACGGCCGTGTTTCTCAACCCGGTCGACGCCCTGCATGGCGATCTGGGCATTGTCGCCTCCGACGACGTGGCCCTGCTGCTCTCGAACAGCGGCGAAACCGAAGAGCTGCTGGCCATCCTTCCCCACCTGCGCCGCCGCGGCACCGCTCGCATCGCCCTGGTGGGTCGCCTGGCCTCCAGCCTGGCGCTGGGCTGCGACGTGGTGCTCGATGGGGCGGTGGATCGGGAGGTGTGCCCGCTGAACCTGGCCCCCACCGCGAGCACGGCGGTGGCGATGGCGATCGGGGATGCCCTGGCGGCCGTGTGGATGGAGCGGGCTGGCATCTCGCCGGAAGACTTCGCCATCAACCATCCCGCCGGCTCCCTCGGCCGCCAGCTCACCCTCACCGTGGCCGATCTGATGGTGCCGGCCAGCGATCTGGCGGGCCTCTCACCCGAAGCCCCCCTAGCTGAGGTGATCGGCCGGCTCACCGAGGGCAGCAACGGCAAGGGCAGCCTTGGCGCCGCCTGGGTGCAGGCGGCTCACAACCCCGCCGAGCTGGCCGGGCTGATCACCGATGGCGATCTGCGCCGCACCCTGCAACGCCATGCTCCCGAGCACTGGGCTGCCCTGCGAGCCGGCGCCATGGCGACCGCCAACCCGATCACGGTGGCGCCCGACACCCTGGCCATCGCGGCGCTGGAGCTGATGGAGCGCAATCCCCGCCAGGCGATTTCGGTGCTGCCGGTGGTGGATCCAACCCGGCCCCGCCAGCTGCTGGGTCTGCTGCGGCTGCACGATCTGGTGCAGGCTGGGTTCACCACCAGCACCGCCGCTGAGCGCCCATGACGGCCATCCCCTTCACCCTGATCGCCGGCCCCTGCGTGATCGAAAGTCGCGATCTGGTGCTGCAGGTGGCCGAGCAGGTGAAAGCGATCACCGATCGCCTCGGCATCCGCTATGTGTTCAAGGCCAGCTTCGACAAGGCCAACCGCAGCTCCGGCAAATCGTTTCGTGGGCCCGGCCCCGAGGAGGGCCTGGCGATCCTGCAGGAGGTGGGGCAGACCTTCGGCCTGCCGGTGCTCACCGACATCCACGAAAGCCACCAGGCCGCCGCCGCCGCCCAGGCGGTGGACGTGCTGCAGATCCCGGCCTTTCTCTGCCGCCAGACCGACCTGCTGGAGGCCGCGGCCAAGGCCGTGGCCGGCACCAACAAGGTGGTGA
>NZ_JAGQCT010000008.1:0-112351 GCF_024346335.1 Cyanobium sp. ATX 6E8
CAAGGCCCACAGACGGATCCAGAGATCTCCTGAGGGCCGAATACCCGCACCACGTGTGGGCGATCGACTTCCAGTTCGACCAGACGATGGATGGCCGCACGCTCAAGTTCCTGAACGTGATCGACGAATTCAGCCGGGTCTGCCTGGCAATTCGGGTGGGCCGGCGCTGTCAGGCTGTGGATGTGATCGACACGATCGAGGAGCTGCTGAAGCTGTATCCAGCGCCCACCCACCTGCGGATGGACAATGGCCCTGAGTTCATTGCCCATGCCCTGCAGGAGTGGTGCACAGGCAGCGGTATGGGAACGGCGTATATCCCGCCGGGCTCACCCTGGGAGAACCCATTTGTGGAGTCGTTCAACGGCCGATTTAGGGACGAGTTCCTGAACATCGAACTGTTCACCACGGTGCAGGAAGCCAGGCTGTTGGCAGGACAGCACCGAATGGAGTACAACGTCTACAGACCGCATTCGGCGCTCCAGGGGCGTACGCCCCTGGAAGTCCTCCAGCAATGGAAAGCGGCTTGATCACCCCATCAGCTCTCATAAGAACTGGACCAGTAAAGGGGGTCACGTCACGTGGGCGATGGGGCGCTTGTGTAGAACCTTCGCCACAGGGGTGCTTCCTGCCCTCGGCAAGGCGCAAAATCCTGCCGTTTGCTTACGGAACGCTTACAGCGGTCACCGTGTGGCAAGGGATTTCAGGAACGCTTACGGTATGCTTACGGTAACCTAAGAACCTCAAAACCCTGTTGTGGCAATGGTTTTTGTATTACGTTGGCACTAACGCCGATTACACGACGTAGGAGCTGGGGCTTTGACATTGCGGACCATGCGCAGCGTTGGCGCTTTTGAAACCAAAACCCGCCACGACAGGCCGCCCGTTGATCTGGGCAGCACCAGCCAAGCTCTGCAGCGATTCAGCCAGGGGCAAACCCTTGGCTGTCTCCCTGTTCAGGAGCTGCGGGATGCCGCACGCCGATGACGATGGCTGAAGCCCGAAACGCTCCGCCCTGGCCAGGCCTTCCCTCTTAGGGTGAACCTCATGGCACACGCCCAGGTCGCTGCTCCCGCTCCTGCTCGCCCTCGGTCACACTGGCAGGTGCCATTGGTGGTGGGTGTTTGCTTTGGCTTTGGCTACGGCATCACCCACCGGCTGCTTGCCCTGCAATTGCCTTCATTGGTGCGGTTGGGTCAGGGCTTTGAGATGAGGCCCTTTCCCGGCATCACGCTGGAGAGCCTGCGGCTGCGGTTTGGCGCAGACAATCAGGAGATTCGCGGCGATTTGGATCTGCTGGAGCTGGAGAACAAGCCCACGGCTGATCCACCGGCGGCAAAGCCTGAGGATCAGCCCACCCCCGATCCAGGGGCTGGCTTGCGTGAGGCCCCTCTGGACCCGGCGCCGCTTCCGATGCCCCGGCCGACAGCTCCTGTCCCCCGCTTGGAGGCCCCACCGCCGCCCCAGCTGCCGAGTGCGGATCTGCCACAGTTCTCCCCAGAGGCCGGGCCGCGATGAGTGCGCCGCAATCGTTAGTGCAGGCCGCCGTGCAGCGACTGGGGGTTCGGCTGGGCAGCGGTCTCGTCGATGCAGCCGCCAACCTGGCCCTGCTCGCCCAGGATGCGCCCGAGCGGCTGCGCCAGGAGCTGCAGTTGTTCTGGGAGGAGGTGGAAGCCGAGGCGGCCCGGATCGAACGGGGGGAGGCAGAAGGGCCTGAAGCGGCCCCGACCGCCGCTGGCCCTCTCGATCCCCAGGATCAGATCGATGCCCTGCGCGCTCGGGTGGCGGCACTGGCGCGACGTCTGGACCAGCGTTCGTGATTCTGCGGCCGCTGCGCATCTGGTGGTTGGCCCTGGCCCTTGTGCTGGGGCTGTGGTGGGACGGTCAGGATTGGACCTATCCCGGTGGCGTCACCCTGGAGCGCCGGCAACGGCGTCAGCGTCGCCGGGCCCGCTGGCTCACCCAGGAATTTCTGGCCCTGGGCTCGGCCTTCATCAAGTTGGGTCAGTTGTTGTCGGCCCGGCCGGACGTGATGCCCGCGGAGCTCGTCGAGGAGTTGGCCACCCTCCAAGACCGGGTGCCCGCCTTCCCCTTCACCGTGGTGCAGGACCTGCTGGAGCAGGAGCTGGGTGAGCGCTGCGCTGAAATCATCGACCTTGAAGCCGAACCACTCGGTTCCGCCAGCCTGGCCCAGGTGCATCGCGCCAGCCTGCGCAGCGGCCGTCAGGTGGTGCTCAAGGTGCAGCGCCCTGGCCTGGAGCGCACCTTCCGGCTGGATCTGGAGGTGCTGCAGCAGGTGGCCGCCGCGGTGCAGCGCCATCCCCGCTGGGGCCGCGGCCGCGACTGGATCGGCATCGCCCAGGAGTGCCGGCGGGTGTTGCTGCGGGAGCTCGACTTCCGCCTCGAAGCGGAGCATGCGGCCCGCTTCCGCCAGCAGTTTCTTGATGATCCCGGCATCCGCATTCCCGCAGTGGTGTGGGAGCTGAGCACCCGGCGGGTGTTGTGCCTCGACTACGTGCCCGGCATCAAGATCACCGACCGTCAGGCGTTGCTCGAGGCCGGCATCGTGCCCGCGGCGGTGGCCGAGAAGGGTGCGGCCAGTTATCTGCAGCAGCTGGTGCGCTTTGGCTTTTTCCACGCCGATCCCCACCCCGGCAACTTGGCCGTAGCCCCCGACGGAGCGCTCATCTACTACGACTTCGGCATGATGGGCCAGTTGTCGGGTCAGCTCCGGGGCCGCCTGGGCACCATGGTGCGCGCCGCCGCGGCCCGCGATGCCAGCGGCCTGGTGGCGGAACTGCAACAGGCTGGGGTGATTGCCCCTGGCGTCGATCCCGGGCCGGTGCGCCGCCTGGTGCGCGTGATGCTCGAGGAGGCCCTGACGCCCCCCTTCTCCGCCAACGTGCTGGAGCGGTTGTCGGGCGATCTCTACGACCTGGTCTACGGCCAGCCCTTCCGCCTGCCGCCAGAGCTGATCTTCGTGATGCGGGCGCTCTCCACCTTCGAGGGGGTCGGCCGCAGCCTCGATAGCGGCTTTAGCCTGGTGGCGATTGCTCGTCCTTACCTGCTTCCTCTGATGACTTCAAGCGGTTCGGGAAGCGGTGTGGGCGGTGGCAGTGGCGGCAGTGGCGACCGCTTCGGCAGCGAATTGTTCAATGAGATTTCACGGCAGGCCGCTGAGGTAGGCAGCCGCGCCCTGGGCATCCCCAAACGCCTCGACGACAGCCTGGCCCGCATCGAGCAGGGCGATCTGCAGGTGCAGATCCGGGCCGGAGAAACTGATCGGCTGCTGCGCCGGCTCGCCCTGGCCCAGCAGGCTGCTGGCCAGTCGATGCTGCTGGCAGGGCTGGCGGTGGCTGCGGCCCTGCTGGCAGCCAGTGCGCGGCCAGCTTTGGTGGCGATCCCCCTTGTGGCTGGCCTGCCCCTGGGCCTGAGCTGGCTCAAGCTTCAGGGCCGGCTCAAGCGCGATGGGCGCCTGGATCAGTTGCCTGGGGTGGGCCAGGGCTGATCCTTCGCACTGTGGATCAGCACCGTGGATCAGCTCCGTGGATCAGGCCTTGCCGCGGGGGCCCCGATCCTCGGCGCCGGCGTAGATCGCCTGGCTGCCCAGCTCGTCTTCGATGCGCAGCAGCTGGTTGTACTTGGCCACCCGATCGGAGCGGCTGAGGGAGCCCGTCTTGATCTGGCCAGCCCGGGTGGCCACGGCCAGATCGGCGATGGTGGTGTCTTCGGTTTCGCCGGAGCGGTGGCTGATCACGCTGGTGTAGCCGGCGCGGCCGGCCAGATCGATCGCCTGCAGGGTTTCGGTGAGGGAGCCGATCTGGTTCACCTTGATCAGGATCGAGTTGGCCACACCCAGATCAATGCCGCGCTGCAGCCGGGCGGTGTTGGTAACAAACAGGTCGTCACCGACGAGTTGCACGGTTTTGCCCAGTTTTTCGGTCAGCAGGGCCCAGCCGTCCCAGTCGTCCTCGGCCACGCCATCCTCGATCGACACGATCGGGAAGCGGCTCGCCAGTTGGGCCAGCTGGTCGACCATCTCGGCGCTGCTGTAGCTGCCGCCGCCGAAGGTGTAGCGGCCGTCCTTGTAAAACTCCGTGCTGGCCACATCCAGGGCCAGGGAGATCTGGTCGCCGGGGCGGTAGCCGGCTTTTTCGATCGCCTGGATCAGCAGCTCACCGGCGGCATCGTTGCTGGCCAGGTTGGGGGCGAAGCCACCCTCATCACCCACGGAGGTGGACAGGCCCTGGTCGTGGAGCAGGCCCTTGAGGGTGTGGAACACCTCAGCGCCCATGCGCAGGGCTTCGCGGAAGCTGCTGGCGCCGTGGGGCACCAGCATGAACTCCTGGAAGTCCATGTTGTTGGAAGCGTGGGCGCCGCCGTTGATCACGTTCATCAGCGGCACCGGCAGCAGATTGGCCAGCGGGCCACCCAGGTAGCGGTAGAGGGGCAGGCCCACGCCGTTGGCGGCAGCCCGGGCGGTGGCCAGGCTCACGGCCAGCACGGCATTGGCGCCGAGGCTCGACTTGTTGTCGCTGCCGTCCAGTTCGGCCATGGCGCCATCGACGGCGCTCTGATCCAGGGCGCTGAGGCCGCACAGGGCCGGGGCGATGCGCTCTTCGATGTTGTTGACGGCCTGGGTCACCCCCTTGCCGAAGTAGCGGCTGCCGCCATCGCGCAGCTCGTGGGCTTCATGGGCGCCGGTGCTGGCACCGCTCGGCACGATCGCCCGGCCGCTGGCACCACCCTCCAGCAGCACCTCGGCCTCCACGGTGGGCGTGCCGCGCGAATCGAGCACCTCCCGTGCCACCACGGTGTCGATCACAAGGTCGAGGGAGTCAATCACGTTGGCGCGCCACGGCTGTCTGATTGGCGATCCTATGGGGCACCCCCTCCGCTCCTTTTGTGCCACTCGGTACAACGGCTGAAGTTGCTGGCCAGAATGGGAGTTCGTGAGTCCTGGTTGATGCTCGGCCGGGTTGATTGATGCGCATGCTGCACACCATGCTCCGGGTGGGAGATCTGGAGCGTTCCCTCTCCTTCTATACGGAGGTGCTGGGCATGCAATTGCTGCGCCGCAAGGATTACCCCTCCGGGCGCTTCACCCTGGCCTTTGTCGGCTATGGCGATGAGGCCGACAACACCGTGCTGGAGCTCACCCACAACTGGGACACCAGCCAGTACGACCTTGGCAGCGGCTACGGCCACATCGCCCTGGGGGTGGATGACATCCAGGCCGTTTGCGACGCCATCCGCGTCAAGGGCGGCAAGGTGGTGCGAGAACCCGGGCCGATGAAGCACGGCACCACGGTGATCGCCTTTGTGGAGGATCCCGATGGCTACAAGGTGGAACTGATCCAGCTCTCGTCCCGCGGCTGACCCCGCAAGCCCATGCGCGCCGATCCAGTGCCCTCCAGCCTCACCAGCGATCCCGATCGTTTCAGCGACGACGCCTGGGAGCTGCTCCTGGCCGCCCAGGACACGGCCCGGCGCTGGCGTCATGGCGCCATGGACGTGGAGCACCTGCTGCAGGCCCTGCTGCTGGAGCGGCGCTTTGGCTGCTGGCTGGATCGCCTGCCCCTCGATCCCGATCGCCTGTTGGATCGGCTCGAGAGCTTCTGCGCCGACCAGCCCGGTGGCAGCGGTAGCGAGCTCTACATCGGCGATGCCCTGGAAGACCTGCTCGAGGACGCCGACCGCTGCCGGGCCGCCTGGGACGCGCGCCTTTTGGAGGTGCCCCATCTGCTGGTGGCCCTGGTGCGGGAGCCCCGCATCGGTGCCTCTCTGCTGGGGCCGGAGGGTCTCAGCGAAGACCTGTTGCTGCGGCAGTTCCGGCCCAGTGGGGCTGCGGCGGCCCCGGTGTCTGCACCGCCCCCAGCTGCCCCCGCGGCACCTCCCGACGCCTGGATCGATACCGCCACTCCCGCCCCGCCACCGGCAGCAGCGCCCAGCGCCGAGCTGCGGTTGGAGCAGGAGCCGCTTGAGCCCAGCGCCCTGGAGCGCTACGGCCGCGACCTCACCGCAGCGGCCCGCGCCGGTGAGCTCGATCCGGTGATCGGCCGCGACCTGGAGATGCGCCGCCTGATCCAGGTGCTCTCCCGCCGCAGCAAGAACAACCCGGTGCTGATCGGCGAGCCCGGCGTCGGCAAGACCGCCGTGGCCGAGCTGCTGGCCCAGCGGATCGTGGCCGGTGAAGTGCCGGATTCGCTCCAGGGTCTGCGGCTGGTGGCGCTCGATCTGGGCGCTCTGATCGCTGGCGCCAAGTTTCGCGGCCAGTTTGAGGAGCGCCTGCGGGCCGTGCTCAAGGAGGTGCGCGACGCCGATGCGGTGCCGGGTGCCGCAGGGGTGGTGCTGTTCATCGACGAGCTGCACACGGTGGTGAGCAACGACCGCTCCAATGCCGATGCCGGCAGCGTGCTCAAGCCGGCCCTGGCCCAGGGCTACCTGCGTTGCATCGGCGCCACCACTCCCGAGGACTACCGCCGCAGCATCGAGAAGGATCCGGCCCTGGAGCGCCGCTTCCAGCAGGTGTTGATCAAGGAGCCCGGCCTCGACATCAGCGTGGAGATCCTGCGGGGGCTCAAGGAGCGCTACGAGCTGCACCACGGCGTGGCGATCACCGATCCGGCCCTGGTGGCGGCCGCCCGGTTGGCCGACCGCTACATCACCGACCGCTGCCTGCCCGATTCGGCCATTGATCTGGTGGATGAGGCCGCAGCCCAGCTGCGCATGGAGGTGACCTCCAAGCCCCAGCTGGTGGAGGCGGCCGAGGCCGAGCTGCGCCGGGTGGAGCTGGCCCTGCTCTCGGCCGAGGCGGCGCCGCTGGAGGAGCGGGTGCAGTGGCAGGAGCAGCGCCGCCAGGCCACCGAGGCTTTGCAGCGGGTGCAGCAGCGCTGGCAGGCCGAGCGGGAGCGGCTGGCGGAGCTGCGCGACCTGCTGCAGCAGGACGAAGACCTGCGCCACGCCATCGCCGAAGCCGAGCGCGACGGCGACTACGAGGAGGCGGCTCGGCTGCAGCACGACCAGCTCAATGCCCTGCAGCAGCGCCGCGAAACCCTCGAGGCGGAGTTGCAGGGGGAAACGATCCTGCGGGAGCAGGTGGAGGAGGGCGACATCGCCGATGTGGTGGCCCGCTGGACCGGCATTCCGGTGCAGCGGCTGCTGGCTGGTGAGCGTCAGAAGCTGCTGGAGCTGGAGGCCAGCCTGGGCGAGCGGGTGGTTGGCCAGCCGGAGGCGGTGGCGGCGGTGGCCGCGGCGATCCGGCGGGCCCGGGCGGGGATGCAGTCGCCCACCCGGCCGGTGGGCTCCTTTCTGTTTCTGGGCCCCACCGGCGTGGGCAAAACCGAGTTGGCCAAGGCCCTGGCGGCGTCTCTCTTCGACGAGGACGACGCCCTGGTGCGGCTCGACATGAGCGAATTCATGGAGCGCAACGCCGTGGCCCGGCTGGTGGGGGCGCCCCCCGGCTACGTGGGCTACGAGGAGGGTGGCCAGCTCACCGAGGCGGTGCGGCGCCGGCCCTACGCGGTGCTGCTGCTCGATGAGGTGGAGAAGGCCCACCCGGAGGTGTTCAACCTGCTGCTGCAGGTGCTCGACGACGGCCGGCTCACCGATTCCCAGGGCCGCACCGTGGATTTCCGCCACACGGTGGTGATCATGACCAGCAACCTGGCCAGCCGCGCCATCCTCGAGAGCGCCCGGGCCGATTCCTCACGAGCTGAAGAGCAGCAGACCTGGCTTGACCAGCAGATCGACCAGGCGCTGGCGTCCCAGTTCCGGCCGGAATTCCTCAACCGGATCGACGAGGTGATCCGCTTCCGGCCGCTGGGGCCGGCGGATCTGCAGCGGATCGTGCGCCTGCAGCTGGCCGAGCTGGCCCGCCTGCTGGCGGAGCAGCACCTGGAGCTGGAGGTGCCGGAGCCGGTGGTGCAGGCCCTGGCCGAGCAGGGCTATGAGCCCGAATACGGCGCTCGGCCCCTGCGGCGGGTGCTGCGCCGTCAGCTGGAGAATCCCCTGGCCACCGAGCTGCTGGCGGAGCGCTTCAGCGGCGCCCGGGGTGTGCGCGTTGAGCCCGGCACTCCCTTGACCTTTGTGCCCCTCGGGTAGGGTGGCCGTTTGCCGATACGCGCGGACGTCCCCGTGCGCCAGCGCCCGTGGATTCCGACGCCATCAATCCAGATTCCCCTACCCCTGATCAGCCCACACCGCCAGCCGAGCCCCAGGGCTTTGCTGCCGCCACTCTGGCGGAATTGCGCAAGGTGGTCTGGCCCAGTCGCCAGCAGCTGTTCAGTGAATCGGTGGCCGTGATCTTGATGGTGAGTCTCTCGGCGGCGGCGATCGCTGCGATTGATCGCTTCTACGGCTGGGCCGCCCTTCAGGTGTTTCGTTGAGCCTGTGTCCCGTTAAGGCCAGTGCTTCGTCAAGTGTTTCGTTGATCCCGTTCCTTTCTTGAGCCCCGTGTCCGAGCCCCTGTCTGAGAGCCCCCTCGACGTTCTGGAGCCTGCAGCAGAGGCGCTGGAGGTGCCCGCCGCCAGCGGCGAAAAGCTCCAGGTGGCCCGCTGGTACGCCGTGCAGGTGGCCTCCAGCTGTGAGAAGAAGGTCAAAGCCACCCTTGAGCAGCGGGCCGTCACCCTCGGCGTGGACAACCGCATCCTGGAGATCGAGATCCCCCAGACCCCGGGGGTGAAGCTCAAGAAGGATGGCTCCCGCCAGAGCACGGAGGAGAAGGTGTTTCCCGGCTACGTGCTGGTGCGGATGATCCTGGATGAGGACACGATGATGGCGGTGCGCAGCACCCCCAACGTGATCAATTTCGTGGGGGCGGAAGAGCGGCGTGCCACCGCCAAGGCCCGGGGCCACATCAAGCCCCGCCCCTTGAGCCGCTCCGAGGTGGACCGGATTTTCAAGCGGGCCGCCGAGAAGAAGGCCGTCGTCAAGGTCGACCTCACCGAGGGCGATCAGATCCTGGTCACGGCCGGTCCGTTCAAAGACTTCCAGGGCGAGGTGATCGAGGTGAGCGGCGAGCGCAACAAGCTCAAGGCCCTGCTCTCGATCTTTGGCCGGGAAACCCCGGTGGAGCTGGAGTTTTCCCAGATCAGCAAACAGAGCTAGGCCTCGGCCCAGCTCAGCGGCCGTCTCCCTGCGGAGGACGGCCGTTCAGTCCACACCTCCGGCGATGGGGGTGATCCGCAGAATTTGCCCCAGTAGCCCGAGACGATGGCCAAGAAAGTCGTTGCCGTTATCAAGCTGGCCCTCCAGGCCGGCAAAGCCAACCCTGCACCGCCGGTGGGCCCTGCCCTCGGTCAGCACGGCGTCAACATCATGGCGTTCTGCAAGGAGTACAACGCTCGGACGCAGGAGAAGGCCGGTTATGTGATTCCGGTTGAAATTTCGGTCTTCGAAGACCGCAGCTTCACCTTCATCACCAAGACCCCTCCCGCTTCCGTGCTGATCTCCAAGGCAGCCGGTATCGAGAAGGGTGCCGCCACCTCCGCCAAGGGCAGCGTCGGCGCCATCAGCCGCGCCCAGCTCGAGGAGATTGCCAAGACCAAGCTGCCCGACCTCAACTGCACCAGCGTTGAATCGGCCATGCGCATCATCGAAGGCACCGCCCGCAACATGGGCGTCGCCGTCAACGATTAAATCCCCAAACCCATCCACCCTTAGCCGGGGGAGATCCAGGCAGCCCTGAGGGGCCCCATTCTGAATCGCTCGCACCCCATTCCCACCATGCCCAAAATTTCCAAGCGTTTTTCCGCGCTCAGCGCCACGGTTGAAGACCGCAGCTACACCCCCCTCGAGGCCATTGAGCTGGTCAAGGCCAACGCCAACGCCAAATTCGACGAGACCCTGGAGGCCCACGTGCGCCTCGGGATCGACCCCAAATACACCGACCAGCAGCTGCGCACCACCGTGGCCCTGCCCCATGGCACCGGTCAGTCGATTCGCATTGCGGTAATCGCCCGCGGTGAAGCTGTGGCCGCTGCCAAGGCAGCCGGTGCCGACCTGGCCGGCGACGACGAATTGGTGGATCAGATCGCCAAGGGCGAGATGGATTTCGACCTGCTGATCGCCACCCCCGACATGATGCCCAAGGTGGCCAAGCTGGGCCGGGTGCTGGGTCCCCGGGGTCTGATGCCGAACCCCAAGGCCGGCACTGTCACCACCGATCTGGCTGGTGCCATCAACGAGTTCAAGGCCGGCAAGCTCGAGTTCCGCGCCGACCGCACCGGCATCGTGCACGTGCGCTTCGGCAAGGCCAGCTTCGATGCGGCCAAGCTGCTCGACAACCTCAAGGCCCTGCAGGAAACCATCGACCGCAACAAGCCCAGCGGTGCCAAGGGCCGCTACTGGAGGAGCCTCTATGTGACCTCCACCATGGGCCCCTCGGTGGAAGTGGACTTCTCGGCCCTGCAGGACATCAAGCAGGAGGGTTGAATTGCTGTGGTGTAGGGTGGCTAACTGGCTTAGGCCAGAAGGGCACGCGCCCTACCCCAGACAGCAGGTGGGTTCACGCCCATAAGTCCTGCCGAGGTTCACGCGACTGGTTTGGTTCTCCGCCGCGGCTCAGCTGATCGTCAGCTGGATTGCATCGGGTGTTGAACAGGCCGCGGCCTCGAGCCCCCTCCAGGGGCGTCAGGGCCGCGTACCCGGCTTGTTCCCCCGATCCGTTCCTTCCCTATGGGCCGCACTCTGGAGAACAAGCAACAGATCGTCGAAGAGCTCAAAGGGCTCCTCGGCGAGGCCGAAATGGCGTTGGTCCTTGATTTCAAGGGCCTGACCATCAAGGAGATGTCTGATCTGCGGACCCGTCTGCAGGCCAGCAACGGTGTGTGCAAGGTGACCAAAAACACCTTGATGCGCCGGGCCATTGATGGCGATAGCGCCTGGTCGAATCTCGATTCCCTGCTCACCGGCACCAACGCCTTCGTCCTGGTCAAGGGCGATGTGGGTGGTGCGGTGAAGGCCGTGCAGTCCTTCCAGAAGGACACGAAGAAGTCGGATGTGAAGGGTGGCCTTTTCGAAGGCAAGCTCCTCTCTCAGAACGACATCAAGGCCATCGGGGATCTGCCCTCCAAGGAGGTGCTCATGGCCCAGATCGCCGGTGCGATCAATGCCGTGGCCACCAAGCTGGCTGTGGGCATCAACGAGGTTCCGTCCGGCCTTGCCCGGGCGCTCAACCAGCACGCCGAATCCGGCGAAGGCTGATCGCATTTCGCGAGTTCGAGCTCCCTCGATCCGACTGTTCACAAACAGATCTGTTGCTGATTCCCAACCATGTCCGCTACTACCGACAAGATTCTCGAATCGCTGAAAACCCTTTCGCTGCTTGAGGCTTCCGAGCTCGTCAAGCAGATCGAAGAGGCTTTCGGTGTGTCCGCCGCTCCCGCCGCTGGCGTGATGATGGCCGCCCCCGCCGCTGGCGGTGGTGGTGCTGAAGCCGCCGAAGAGAAGACCGAATTCGACGTCATCCTCGATGGCTTCGAAGATACGGCGAAGATCAGGGTGCTGAAGGCTGTCCGCGAGGCCACCGGCCTCGGCCTGGGCGAAGCCAAGGCTCTGGTGGAAGCCGCTCCTAAGGCCATCAAGGAAGGCATCGCCAAAGCTGAAGCCGAAACCATCAAGAAGTCCGTGGAAGAAGCCGGCGGCAAGGTCACCATCAAGTGATCGCTGGGGCCGCTTGCGGCCCTGCCTCGTCCGTCGACAGCTCCTCTGTCTCCTCGCCGGCCCCTTCCAGGGCCGGCTTTTTGTTGGGGGATCGAGCCAATAAAAAAGCCCCGCCGAAGGCAGGGCTCTGAGTTGGAACGATTCTGGGAGTCTGTCCTCGTTTCGACCCCGGAAGAGCGTTCCCACTCCTCACACGAGGGAAACTTAACGGCTGCTTTCAGGGTCCATGAGGGGCGGGAGGACTCTCTGGCAACTGTCACGGGGTTATTGGTTGCTGAAGGGGATCACGGGCAGCCGGATCGGCCCCGGGCCCAGGTTTTGAGCCACCAGGCTGGGTGGGGCCACCGGCGGCTGCAGGCTGGCGTGGAACATCTTCTGGCCGGGGCCTCCCGACGAGGAGCTTCTCGCTTTGGCGACCAGCTCCGGCAGAGGGCTGGCGTTGGCGAAATAGATGTGGCTGAGGGTCTGCTCGCCATAGGCCCGCCGCTGCAGATCCCAGCCTGGCTCGAGCTTCAGCGCCACGAAGCCATCCCGTTCGCGTGCGGGCACCTGGGCCCGCCCCACCACCAGCACCGTGGGATCGCTGGTGGTGCTGGCCTCCAGCTGCAGTTCGGTACCGCTCTGGCGCAGCTGCAGCCGGTAGCGGCTGGCCAGATCCTGATCGGCGATGCGCAGGGAGTAGCCGTTGCTGTCGAGGTAGCGGCTGCAGATGCCGGTGAAGTTGAAGCGGTTGAGAGCCGGATCGACCAGGCCGTCGGGGCGCTGCTCCCAGCAGAGGGGCTGGGTTTTGATCTGCTCGAGCACCAACAGGCTCCAGGCGCTGTTGCCCACCGGCCGCGCCAGCACGGCAAAGCGGCTGGCATCAAGCGGGCGGCTGTTGAACACGTTGGCGGCCTGGGCCCAGGGGCTGAGTGCGGCCACGCCAGCGCCGGCTAGCCCTGCAGCCGCCAGGGCCAGGTAAGTTCGAGCCAAGAGTCGTCCTGTTGTTCGACCCACGGACGGGCCCGGGGTGGAGGAGTCCATGGCTGGGCGCGACAGTGGGTCAGGGATGCTCTTTAGCGAATTTTTTGGGGTTGTCCAGTGGCGGCTAAGCCGGTGAACGTGGTGGCTGCGGCCTGTGATGGCGCCTGCAGCGGCAACCCTGGCCCCGGGGGCTGGGGAGCCTTGCTGCGCTTTGCCGACGGCTCGGTGCATGAAATGGGCGGGGCCCACCCGGCCACCACCAACAACCGCATGGAGCTCACCGCGGCCCTGGCCCTGCTGGAGGCCCTCAAGGCCCTGCCCCGTGATCCCCGGCTGACGATCCGCACCGACAGCCGCTATTTGATCGACGGCTTCGGCAAGTGGATCCAGGGCTGGAAGCGCAAGGGCTGGCGCACGGCATCCGGTGGGGCGGTGCTCAACCGGGATCTGTGGGAGCAGCTCGACCAGGCCCGGTTGCCGGGCGTGGAGCTGGTGCATGTGAAGGGGCATAGCGGCGACCCCGACAACGACCGCTGCGATGCCATCGCCGTGGCCTTTTCCCGCGGCCTGATGCCGGCCATGGCCGCCGGCGAGGTGCTGACCACCGCCCGGATCGAGGCGGATGTGCCGCCCCCAGGCTTGCAGCAGTTGCTCTCCCGCCTGGAGCTGGCCGAACGCTTCGCCGCCCAGGGCTACGGCCTCAGCCTGGTGGAGCTGGCCCAGCTGGTGGAGCAGCCCCTGCAGCAGCTGGAGCGCCGCAGCAGCCCCTGGCGCTGGCGCGACTGGCAGGTGCTGCCCCTGGAGGGCGGCCGCTGGCGTTTGCAACGCGACGCGGGAGGATTGGGCGACCGGGAGTAGGCGGGGAGATGGCGGATTCAGGCACCGCAACCAACACGGGCGCGCTCTACGGGCGCTTGGTGGGGCCGCTGCTCAGCCGGGATGACGGCGCCGATGCGGAGCAGCTCAGCCAGCTGACGCTCACGGCCTTGGCCCAGGCTTCGTTGCGGCGCCAGTGGCCCCTGGTGAGTGGCGCCCTGGCCGGTCTGGCCGCCGAATTGCAGCGGCCCGATCCCCGGCTGGAGCAGAGCCTGTTTGGCTGCCGCTTTGCCAATCCGGTGGGGCTCGCGGCCGGCTTCGACAAGAACGGCGTCGCCGCGGGGATCTGGCACCTGTTCGGCTTTGGTTTTGCGGAGCTGGGCACGGTCACCTGGCACGGCCAACCGGGCAACCCCAGGCCCAGGCTGTTTCGCCTGGCGGCGGAGCGGGCGGCGCTGAACCGCATGGGCTTCAACAACGACGGCGCCCAGGCCTTGCGCCGCACCCTGGAGCGTCAGCAGCTCCCCGCCCCGGGCCGGCGCCCGGCTGTGCTGGGCATCAACCTCGGCAAATCGAAGATCACCTCGCTGGAGCTCGCCCCCGACGACTACGCCTCATCGCTGGAGCTGCTCGCCCCCCTGGCCGACTACGCGGTGATCAACGTGAGCTCGCCCAACACGCCAGGCCTGCGGGAGCTGCAGGAGGAAACCCTGCTGCGGCGCCTGGTGGAGCGGCTGCGGCGGCTGCCCGCCTGCCCGCCCCTGCTGGTGAAGATCGCTCCCGACCTGGAGGACGACGCCATCGATGCGATCGCGCGCATGGCCTACGAGGAGGGCCTGGCTGGTGTGATCGCCGTGAACACCAGCCTCAACCGCCTGGGGCTGGAGCGGCGCCGTTTGGCCCAAACGGGCCAAACGCTGGCCGAGGCGGCCGGCGGCCTGAGTGGGGTGCCGCTGCGGGCCCGGGCCCTGGAGGTGCTGCGGCGATTGCGGGCCACGGCGGGGCCAGCCCTGCCCTTGATCGGAGTGGGAGGCATCGATTCAGCCGAGAGCGCCTGGGAGCGGATCACGGCCGGCGCTTCGCTGGTGCAGCTCTACACGGGCTGGATCTACGGCGGCCCGGCCTTGGTGCCCGAAATCCTTGAAGGGTTGGTGACCCAACTCGAGCGCCACGGACTGTCCCATGTGGGCGAGGCCGTGGGCTCGGGGCTTCCCTGGCGCTGAAAGTTCGGTAGGTTCCCTTGAACAATCCGATCCGATCGTTGGTACTGGCGGGACTCCAGGAGACATGGCGCCCCCTCCGTGCCCAGCTGTTCCCCAAGCTGGTGATGGTCGATCTGTCCGAGCAGTTGGTGATCGGCCAGCCGGTGAAGCGGGGCAGGCCGCAGGAGCCGATCTGGACCGCTCCCATCCCGGCACTCACCTGCCGGGATGGGGTGCCGCAGCTCAAGGATGCGGTGGGGGATTTTTTGGGCGACCTGCTGCTGGAGTACGAGGGGATCGACGCCCAGCTGGTGGTGTCCCTGCCTCGGCAGGCGTCTCACTGGCGGGTGGTGGATTGGCGGGCGGGTCAGCAGCCGGGTGACTCGGTCGATGCCCTGCGCGCGCTGAATCCGGATCTGGGCTGGCCGTTTTCGCTGGAAGCGGCTTATCTGGATGTGCATCCCCTGCCGGGTCGTCCTGCCAGTTCGTTGGTGATCGCGGCGGAGCGGTCGGTGGTGGACGCCTGGGTGGAGGTGTTTGCGATCGCCGGCAGTACCCTCCAGCATCTGTTGCCGTCGCAGGTGTGCCTGATGTGGGGCCTGCGCGACGCTCTGGCGGCCACGCCTGCCGGCACCCTGGTGGCGCTGTTGCAGCCGCTTGATCAGCAGACCAGCCTGATCCTCTGGCACCAGGGCGTGCCCGAGTTTGAGCGGATGTTGCCTGGGCCGATGGTCGATCTGATCCCCGCCCTGCAACAGAGCTTGGCGTTTTACCGGAACCTGCAGGCTCCCGGCGCGCCGGTGCGGTTGTTGTTGGCGGCACCGCTGGAGGATCAGGCGTTGTTGGAGCCGGCGCTGGATCTGGAGGCCGAAGTGGTCGATCACGATGGCTTTGGCTCCCTCTGTTTGCAGGGCCTGGGCAGCTTGGAGCTGGTCCAATGACGACAACGCCAACCACCAGCCAGTTCGACCTGCTGCGCGAAAAACGCCAGGGCCTCAACCTGCCGGACCCTGTTCAGGCTGCCCTGCAGGGGCGTCAGCGGTTGGTGCAGGGCGTGGCAATCGGTGCTGCCCTGATCGGCCTCTCGCTGGGCATGGCTGTGCTCGTGTTGTTGCGCGCCTTGATGGTGAGCGCTGCGGTGGATCGCCTTGGCACGGTGGAGGCGGAGGTGCAGTTGTTTGAAACCCAGCTCACGGCGGCTCAGGGCAAGCTCAAGGTGGTGGAAAACGCCAATGCGGATCTGGTCAAGGGATTGATTGCGGTGCGTTCCGGATCGGCGCTGATGCGTGATCTGCAGCTGCGGGTGCCGGCAGGGGTGCAACTCACCGCTGCCACGGAAGAGGGGAGTGGCTACCGGCTCAAGGGGGTGTCGCGGGATCCCCAGGCCTTTGCCCGCATCAATGCGCTTCTGCTCCAGTTGAAGCGCTCCCCGTTGCTGGATCCCAATGGCGTCACCCTTGTCAAAGCGTCACGGGGTGCTGCGGGGTCAGGACCGGTGAGTTTTGAGTTGTTGGTGACCTTTCGTCCGCCGATCAGTCCGCCTGCGGAGAAGCAGATTCTCACCCAGCTCGGAGCGGAGGGCTTGGTGCGTCGCCTTGATCTGCTCCAGCAGGAGGGCTTGCTCTGATGACCAACCTTCAGGAGGGGGCTGATCGGAATGCCGCCCAGGTGCAGCAGCGCTTGCTGTTCGGGCTGCCGATCGGGGTGGGTGCGGTGCTGGCGGTTTTGGTGGTGGGTGTGGGGGTGGTTCCCCAGTGGTTGAAGCTGCAGTCCGACAGCGAACGACTGGCCCAGCTGGAGGACATCCAGGGCCGGATCCCCCTGCTGCGGGCCCAGATCGCCAAAACGGCGGAAAGCCAGGAGGCGGCGGAGCGCAAGCAGCAAAAGGTGCTGCAACTGATCGAAGGGAGTGGCGAATTGGTCACCTTCCTGGCCCAGCTGGATCGGGAGGCCAGCCGCCTCGGCGTGCAGCTGGATCTGTATGAGCCTGTGGCGGCACTGCCGCCTCCAGCGGCGGATGAGAAGACGGCTCAAAAAGGCGAGCAGCCGGCGGCGCCCCCCAAATCTCCCCTTGAGGCGGCTGGGCTGAAGGCCCAGCAGGTGCTGCTCACGGCCAAGGGGCCCTACCCCAATGTGTTGGCCTTTTTGCGCGCCACGGAAAAGCTGACTGTCTTGGTGTCACAAAGCAACTTGTCTCTGACTGCCGTGGAGCCTCCCAAGGCAGCCCCCCAGTCTGCGCCCCAGGGTGGCAATCAGGCGGGTAATCAAGGTGGCACGGTTGCACCAGCGGCTATCCCTGTGGCGGCGAAAACTGAGTTGAAATTGACGCTAACCTATTATCAGTCTGGCAATGCAGTGAGGCTCACACTTGTGCCGCCCAAGAAACAAACTTAGCAAGCGCCGACGTCTTGTTTGCTGCCCTGGCTTTTCAGAAATTGGTTCGGTAAGATCCGCACAAAGTTGTGTGAAGAACGTTGGGTAGGGATTGGGGTCGTCGTTTTGCTACGGCCGCTGCGGCAGCAGTTCTCCCTAGCTTTGCTGTTCTTGATGCTGCTGGCCAGGCCTCCCCGCGCCAAACCTCTGCCTCCTCCCGCGGCTCTGCTGCTGCCGCAGCGGGACCGATGCAGCTGCAGGTGCGTCGCCTGGGCAATGCGGTGGAGCTGGTGGTTGTGGGAGCTGGTCCTGCGCCTCAGTTGCAGCAGTTGGCGCAGCCCAACGGCTGGCAGGGTCAGCTCACCACGGCATCGCCGACGGGTCTGCGGGTTGGCCCCCAACGGCTATCGATGCCGGAGCTGGGGTTTCAGTCGGTCAGCCTTGATGGCTCGGGTAGCAGGTACAGCCTGTCGGTGACCCCGATGCCCGGGGTTCTCCTGGCACGTCCGGTGGTGAGTGCTGATGGTGTGAATCTGATTCTCACGTTTCCTGCTTCTCCGCAGGTTTCCCTGCAGACAAATCGGCTGGATTTAAGTCAGCCTGGGGCGGTGCCACAGCCCGCCTATGCGCCTCCGCTGCAGGCGAGGGCTGTTGCTCCGCCGTTGGGAGATATGGCTGTGGGGACGATGACACTTCGTAATCCATTGAATGTCGAAGTGAGTGGGCCACCGGTCACAATGACTTTAAAAAATGCACCTGCCAGAGATGCTTTAATGGCACTCGCTCAATTGGGTGGATATGGATTCGCTTTTTCTTCTGATTCAGGAAGAAATGAAACTACTTTGTCCGAAATTAGATCATATAGCTTTGGAACAGTTCAAGAGTCTAATACTACTAAGCCTGCCGGGGTCCAGGTGGATGGGAGCTACCCTGTCACTGTAGCATTTAAAGGTGAGAGCTATCAACGGGCTTTTAATTTCATCCTGGCCGTATCTGGCCTTCAGGCCAAAAAAGATGGAAATGTAATCATAGTGGGCCCCAGGGTGTCGGGATTGGCGTTAGGATCTCTTGTGTCCAAGGTTTATCGACTAAATCAAGTTAGCCCGAATGCCTCGGCCGAATATCTTGCCAATCTAGGCGCTTCAGTCACTAAGACGAACACCATAACGACTGCTGTTACGCAGGGGGTAAGTCAATCAAGCACCGTAAGTAATGCACCTTCTAGTGCTACTACTCAATCTAGTAGTCAGACTAGGGTGGAGGCCTATGGGGCTTCAGCTGGACCACTTATTGGCCTAAGGGCGACTACAGATACAAGGCTTGGGACTATAACTTTGGTAGGCAGTTCTTCTGTAGTTGTGGTCGCCGAGCAATATTTGCGTCAGCTTGATTTGCGCCAAAGGCAGGTGGCATTGTCGGTAAAAATATTAGATGTGAATCTTGACAATGATTCCGTTATGGAAAACAGCTTTGCAATTAGGTGGGGCAATAACTTCATTGTCAATGATGGTGGCGAGCTGCTCGGAGCTTTCGGGAATAATTTGCCACCTAGCTACAATCCTTTGACTGGTTTTAGCTCCGCCGAATCAAATCCTGGTACGGCTTATCCAAAAAACCAGTTTTACGACTTTCTCAGGGCCCAAATTATTTCTCAAAGTACTAAGCTTTTGGCAAGTCCAACTTTAATTCTTCAAGAAAATCCTGCTGAGCTGCGTGCAGCTGAAAGTGGTTCTTCGAGTGGTAGCGGCTCTGGTCAAAGCCAGGGAGGATCATTAGATGAGTATAGTATTGATTCGCCAATTGGCCGCCGCAGGGCTAACGAGGGGGTCGTCAGGGTTGGCACCAATGTGATTACCCAGTACCAAGTTAATAATGCGGCAAACTCTGCTGGTGCCAGCAATATAATCACCTGTCAGCCCACCCTTTCCACGGCTGGACTTGTTTTAGGGGCCCGTATCGAGAAGATTGATGATAATGGCTTTGTCACTTTTGCTTTGTCTCCCAGTGTTTCTGCTGTAACGGATCGTGAGCCAGTCCCCGGCTGCGGAAATATTGATATTTTGAGTGTGCGGAGATTGGATACGGGTGCGCTACGGGTGCGAGATGGTCAAACGTTAATCATGACGGGTGTGATCTCAGAGTTTGATCGTGCTGAAGTCAGCAAGTGGCCTGTTCTTGGTGATATGCCCCTGATTGGTTCTTTATTCCGCTCTAGTGGGACTCGCCGCGAAAAGCGAGAGTTGGTGATCATGGTGACGCCAAAAATCATTAATGATGTAGAAGGTGGTGTCTATGGCTACGGCTATCAGCCTTCAACTCCTGATGCTCGCAGCTTTATGGGGGCATCGGGGTATTAGAAAATGACGGGTATGCCCAAGCGGTGGCTGGCGGTACTCACCGCCTCTGAGTTCGGCCCCGCACTTTGAGAGCCCTTACAGGCCCATTGGCAGAAAGGCCTTGGCCGCCAGCGGGGCCAGAAACTGAAAGGCGGCGAGGGCGCCACTCAGGGCTTTACTGCCCGCTCCGTTGCCGTCGGGGGTGTTCGGCTTGGTTGATGCCACCACTGTGTTGGCAGCTTGCTTCAATTGCAACGCCTGCTCCTGCTCGCCGCGTTCTCCATAGAGGCTCGCGGCGTAGTTGAAATCGTTGGCGGCGAGTTCGCTCTTGCCCTGCTCACCGCGGCAGATCCCCCGGGCCACCCAGCTGATGGCGGCGGCGGGTTCTTTGCTGATAGCTGCGCTGAACAATGTTTCCGCTTCTGGATAGCGGCCCTGCTGGGCCGCCTCGGCACCAGCGTTGTGCAATTCCGCGTAACTTAGTTGTGTGGGCTCGATGCCCGTGGCCCGTTGCCAGTGGCTGCGCGATAGGGCTCCTGGGTCCAGCAGGGCACCACTGAGATCGGCCTGGCGTAGATCGGTGCCATCCAGCCGCGCGCCGCGCAGGTCGGCACCGCGCAGGGAAGCCCCCATCAAGCTCGTGAAGCTCAGATTGGCGCCGCTGAGCTGGGCGCCATCCAGGCGGGCCTGCCCCAGGTTGGCCCGTTGCAGCTGGGCCTGGCGTAGATCGGCGTCGCGCAGATCCGCGTGCACCAGATCCGCATTCTGGAGCTTGCAGCCACGGCATCTGCGGGTGTCCAGCAGCTTGAACAGGTCGGTCGAATCCGCCTTGGCGCCAGGCGCCATCAGCATGGCCACAGCAGCGAGCAAACTGGCGGTGGCGCTCAGCAGGTGCCCTTGACCTGGCAACGTCGGAGGCACTATGCGGCTTGGCATGGCATTCGTGCCTGTTGCAACGGCTTATAGCGCAGGATTTCGCCTGTTTCCCCGGCGGCACAGGCCTGATCGCCTCGCACTCGCCGCCGGCACTTAGCTTTCGGCCATGCCGATGCCGCCCTCCGAGCGCCATGGCGGCAATCTGGCCGCCACCGCCGCGCGGCTGGGTTGCCGGCCCTCCCAGCTGCTGGATGCCAGTGCCTCCCTGGTGCCCTTCGGGCCGCCCTGGGCCGTGCGCGTATCCCTGCTGAAGGCGGCGCTGGGGCTTGCCGCTGGCTCGCCGCTGCGGGCCTATCCCGACCGGCCCGCCACTGGCTTGCGCGCAGCCCTGGCCCAGCTGCATGGGGTGGAGCCCGAGTCGGTGCTGCCGGGCAACGGGGCGGCGGAATTGTTCACCTGGGCAGCGCGCGATGCGGCGGCGGCCGGCTTGAGCGTGCTGCCCCAGCCGGGCTTCGCCGACTACCCCCGCGCCCTGGCCTGCTGGGGCGGAGCCTGGCGATCGCTGCCGTTGCCGCTGCAGGCCGGCGCGGGGCCGCAGCCGTTTCCGGCGGGTGCGGCGGCGGGTGCGGTGCTGTGGCTCACCAACCCCCACAACCCCACCGGAGCGCTGTGGAGCCGCGCCTCCCTCGAGCCCTTGTTGGAGCGCTTCGCCTTGGTGATCGCCGATGAGGCCTTTCTGCCGCTGGTGCCAGGCGGGGAAGCCCAGAGCCTGATTCCGCTGCTGCAGGCCCACCCCAACTTGGTGGTGATCCGCAGCCTCACCAAGCTGTGGTCGATCGCCGGCCTGCGTCTTGGTTATGCCCTCGGCCAGCCGGAGCGACTGGCGCGCTGGGCCCGTTGGCGCGATCCCTGGCCGCTCAACGGTCTGGCGGTGGCGGTGGGCGAACGGTTGTTGGGCGATCCGCTGGCCTACGGGCGTTGGTGCCGCCGGGTGCAGCGCTGGACAGCCCGTGAGGGCGCCTGGCTCTCAGCCCGGCTGCAGACGTTGCCGGGCATCATGCCGCTGCCGTCGGCCGCCAACTTTCTGTTGATTCGCGGCGACGCGTCCCTGGTGCCGCTGCGCGAGCGCCTGGAGTGCCGTCACCGCATCCTGTTGCGCGATTGCCGCTCCTTCGACGGACTGGGCGAACGCTGGCTGCGGATCGGTTATCAGAGCCGCCGCGACAACCGGCGCATGATTCGGGCCTTGCGGCAGGAGCTTGTTCGCTAGCGTTGATTGCATTGCATGCATGTCCGTGGCAACGCTGACGATTCGCAACCTGGATGAGGCCACCAAGGCGCAGCTGCGTCTTCAGGCAGCACGCCACGGCCGCTCGATGGAGGAGGAGGTGCGCACGATCCTGCGCGAGGCCTTGTTTCGCGGGCCATCCAAACCCAGTGGGCTCAGTCGCCAGGGGCTTGGCCAACGGATTCATGCCCATTTCGCCCCGCTGGGTGGCGTTGAACTGGAGCTGCCCGACCGCAGCTCGCAGCCGCAGCCGGCGGATCTTGGGGCGTGATCGGCGTGATCGTCCTCGACACCAATGTGCTCTCCGAGCTGATGCGTCCTCGGCCCAACCCCCAGGTGCTGGCTTGGGTGGATGGTTTGGATCCTGGCCTCGTAGCGATCACGGCCATGAATGAAGCGGAGATTTTGCACGGCATCAGGCGGCTGCCGGATGGCCGTCGTAAGGCTGCTCTTCAGCAGTGCTGGGACGAACTGGTGGCCGACATCTTTGCTGGCCGGGTCTGGCCCTTCAGCAGCGAAGCTGCCCATTGGTATGCCGATCTCTTGCGCACCCGTGAACGGTTGGCGCGGCCCATGGCCACAGCTGATGCGGTGATTGCGGCCACGGCCCTCGCCCATGGCGCCCAGCTCGCCACCCGAGATGGGGCCGACTTCGCTGATGTGGGGCTTGACGTAATTAATCCCTGGGCTGGCTGATCATCGCGGCCACCCGTTGCCTCAACAGGCGGTGGTCCTCCTCATTGGCCCAGCAGTTGGCTCAACACTGCCTGGAGGGGCGGCAAGTCCAGTTCCACGGTGCGCCAGACCCTGACGAGATTCACCTTGAGGTAGTCGTGGATGAGCACATCACGCATGCCAGCGATCTGACGCCAGGGAATTGCAGAGTTGGCATCCCGCAGCTCGGTGCTGAGGTTCTTCGTGGCTTCACCGATTACCTCCAGATTGCGGATCACGCCGTCCTGGATCAGTCGCGAATGCTTTCGAGGTAGAGGCGGTCCTTGTTCACAGGGCCAGGGCCTGCTCCAGGATCTGAGACCGAATCAGTGGATGCAGTGTCTCCGCTTCTGTGACGTCCACCGAACAGCCCAGCAGGTCCTCCAGGTCCTGGCGCAGACTGATCAGCCCTAGCAGAGACTGCTCTTCTGGGAGATCGACCAACAGGTCAAGATCGCTGGCGGGATGTTCATGGCCCGTGGCGATCGATCCATAGATCCGCAGATTTGAGGCACCATGGCGCGTGGCGACGGCCAGCACCTCCGGCATGAGAGCAGTCAGCCGCTCTCGGATCGTGGTGTCCACTGAACTGGTCATAGCGCCAGATCGATCTGTTCAGTATCGGCTGAATCAACAGGTCTGCCAGGCATGCTGCGCTTGCCGAGTAGGCCCTACGGACATCAGCTGGAGCCTCTGACGGCAACAAGCCGAAGGTCACCGTCTAGGAGCTTTCCCAGCAGCCCGAGCCGCTGCAGGATTCGACCCACCTGGGCAGGCGCCAAGTGGCGGCAGTGTTTGTTCGCGAGCTCTGGTTAGGGCCGTGAGCAGACGCTCCGCGTTTGCGGGTGAACGCAGCAGGTGGGCCGTTTCCAATAGGCCTGCCAGTTCATCGGCGGCCACGATGGCTACTTCTTCCCTCTTGATGGGCATCGCCTCGCCATACCGATGGGCCGGATCTGCTGGACAGACCTACGGGACAACTCTAGGGCCGCTGACGGGGTTGGTTGTTCAGGGCTGGCTGAGCATCGCGGCCACCCGTTGATCGGCATCGCGCACCGCCAGTCGCGCCATGGCGGCGCCCATGCCCACCAAGGGATCGCGCGCGGCCGCCGCCCCCCGCAGGCGCGGGCCCAGCAGGCGCCAGAGGCTGCGCTCGAGGGCGGGCTCGCTGGGCAGGTGCTGCCACACGATCACGGCGGCGCCGATTTCGGCGGCGGCGGCGGCGTTGGCATCCTGGTGGCGGTCCGCGGCGGCCGGGTAGGGCACCAGGATCGCCGGGGTGCCGCACACGGCCAGCTCGCTGAGGGCGCCGGCACCGCTGCGGCTGATGGCCAGGTCGGCGTGCTGCAGCAGGCCGGGAATGTCGTCGCTGAAGGGGCGTTCCACCGCGCCAGCGGGTACTGGCTGGCCGGCATCGGGGTCGTTGCGGCCGGTGAGGTGCACGACGCGCACCCCCGCCGCCGTGAGCTTGGCCAGCAGGGGGCGCACCATCTGATTGAGGCCAACGGCGCCCTGGCTGCCGCCCATCACCAGCAGAAGGGGCCCGGGGCCCGGCGGCACCCAGGCGGGCAGGGGGGCTGGCTCCAGAAATGCCTGCCGCACCGGCGTGCCCGTCACCACTGGCCGGCAGCCGGGCAGGCGGGCGGCGGCCTGGGGCAATCCCACCGCCACCTGGCGGCAGAGCCGGCCGAGCAGGCGGGTCACCTTGCCGGGCAGGGCATTGCTCTCGTGCAGCACCACCGGCACGCCGCACCAGCGGGCCGCCAGGATTGCTGGTGCGGCGATGTAGCCGCCGCTGGTGAACACGGCGTCGATCTGTTCGCGGCGGATCAGCCGCCGTACCGAGCGGGTGGCTTGCAGCAGCTGCAGCAGGTTGAGCAGTCGCCGCAGCCCCCGGCCCTGCAGCCCGCCGGCCCGCACGGTGTGGAGCGGATAGCGGCTGGGCACCAGTTGGGTTTCCAGGCGGTCGGGCACCCCCAGCCACTGCACGCTCCAGCCGGGCGGCATGGCATCGGCCACCGCCAGGGCGGGAAACAGGTGGCCGCCGGTGCCGCTGGCAGCGATCAGGAGCCTGGGCATGGGTGTTGGCCTGCAGCGCGCCTAACTTAAAAGCGGTTTCCGCCGCCCTGATGCCGCGTCCCCAGCCGCCGAGCCGAATCCTGCACCCCTTACTGCCTAGCGTCCTGCTCGGCCTGGCCGCCCTGCTGGGCGTAGCCCTGCCGGCTGCGGCTGCCGCCGGCCCCAGTGCGGTTCAGCTGCAGGCCCTGGAGGCGGCCCTCAATGGCACCGGTGAGCTCGCGGCTGTTCTGGAGAACGGTCCGGGCCTCGATGTCACCCTGGTGGAGCTGCGCCGCCGCAGCCTGCTGCGCCAGTTCCCCGATGCCCGCTGGCAGGTGAGCCCGGGCAAAGCGCTGCGCGATGGTCGCAGCACCGTGCAGATCCAGCTCACGGGCAGCCGCCAGGAGGGCCCCACCCTGTATCGGCTCCTGGCCCAGCAGCAGCTGGTGCTCAGCCGCAGCGGTGGCCCCGGTGGCCGCATCAACGGCCAAAGCGTGATCCGTGAGCAGACCCTCCTGCGCAGCGGTGAAGCCGACCTGCCCGTGAGCCTGCAGATCCCCGATGCGGTGCTCACGGGTCAGCGCTACGACGTGGATGTGCTATTCGATGAGCCCCTGGAGGACGCCATTGCTGCCGGCGGCCTGGTGGCCCTCACCGGCCAGCAGGTGAATGCCCTCGAGAGCCCCAATCTGCAGCTGGGCGCCCTGGGTGGCGGTGGCCTGTTCAAGTCGGTTCAGGCTCCGTTCACCCCCGGCTCCCAGACCTGGGCGGTGCTGTTGGTGCATCCCCAGGGCATCGTCAGTGCCACCAAGCGGGTGCTGGTGGTGGCCGATAAGGCCCAGCTGAATCCCTGAGTTCAGGGTGCTTAGCCCTGGCTGCCAAACCAACGGGCCAGGGCCGACACGTCGTCGTTGCCGTGGCCCGACGCCAGCAAGCTGTCTTCCATGGCGGCCACCAGCTGGCTCACCGGCAGCTCCATGCCGGCGGCAGCGGCCGCCTCCAGGGCAATCGCCAGATCCTTGCGGTGCAGCGCCAGCTTGAAGCCGAGGGGGAACTGACCCCTGAGCATGTTGGCGGCACGGTTCTCCAAGGCCCACGACCCGGCTGCGCCAGCTGCCAACGCTTCGCACACCTGCTCCATCGGCAGCCCCAACCGCTGCCCCAGGGCCATGGCTTCCGCCACAGCGGCGTAGCTCCCGGCCACCAGCACCTGGTTCACCGCTTTGGCCTGCTGGCCCGAGCCCACGGGGCCCAAGTGGCTGATGCGGCTGCCAATCACCTCCAGCAGCGGGCGGGCCCGCTCCAGTTGGGCCGGATCGCCCCCCACCAGCACCGAGAGCGTGCCGGTGCGGGCGCCTTCCGTGCCGCCGGTCACCGGAGCGTCGATGTAGTCCACGCCCTGCTGAGCGAGCTGTGCCGCCATGCACCGGCTGGTGGCCGGGCTGACCGTGGAGCAGTCGATCACCAGCGTCCCCGGCTGCAGCCCTTGGCGGGCCGCGGTTTGGTCGGTGCCCAGGATCTCAGCGCCGAGCAGCACAGCCTCCACGGCGCAGTCGTCGCTGACGCACACCAGCAGCACCTCGGCCGCGGTCGCCGCTTCCGCAGGGCTGCCGGCCCCCCTGGCCCCCGCCTGCAGCAGTGGTGCTTCCCGGCTGCGGTTGCGGTTGTGAACCGTGAGTGGAAAGCCAGCGGCTAGCAGATTGGCCGCCATCGGTGCGCCCAGGGCCCCCAGTCCAATCCAGCCGACGGCAGGCCTGTCTGTTGGGCTCATTCACTTGCCTGGTCCGATCCTCAGCCTGCCTCGGCGTGGTCTGAGCCGGCGTTTTGCGCCTGTTGAACAGGTTGTTGCACAAACTCTGCCAACAAAAAAGGGGGCTTGAAGCCCCCTTCTGAACCGTCAGGCCTCTGCGAAATCAGGCCTCTGCGAAATCAGGCCTCATCCAGGGCCGCCACGCCGGGCAGCACCTTGCCTTCCAGCAGCTCCAGGCTGGCGCCACCACCGGTGGAGATGTGCGACATCTTTTCGGCCACACCCACTTTCTCCACGGCGGCCACGGAGTCACCGCCGCCGATGATCGTGCAGCAGCCCTTGCCGCTCAGGTCGGCCAGGGTGTGGGCGATGCCGTTGGTGCCGGCTGCAAACTTGTCGAACTCGAACACGCCCATAGGGCCGTTCCAGATCACGGTCTTGCAGTCGGCCAGGGCCTCCTGGAAAGCCTTGAGCGAGTCGGGGCCGATGTCGAGGCCCATCCAGCCATCGGGGATGGCGTTGATCGACACGGTCTGGCTGTTGGCGTCGGGGGCAAAGTTGTCGGCCAGCACCACATCGGTGGGCAGCAGCAGCTGCACGCCTTTGGCGGCCGCCTTGGCCTCGAGCTCCTTGGCCAGCTCCAGCTTGTCCTCTTCCACCAGGCTCTTGCCCACTGCCAGGCCGCGGGCCTTGTAGAAGGTGAAGATCATGCCGCCGCCGATCAGCAACTTGTCGCACTTGTCGATCAGGGCTTCGAGCACGCCGATCTTGGAGCTCACCTTGGAGCCACCCACGATCGCCGCCAGGGGACGCTTGGGCTCGTCGATGGCGCCCTGCAGGTATTGCAGCTCCTTCTCCATCAGGTAGCCGGCCACGCTGGGGCTCAGGGCCTTGGTGACGCCCTCGGTGGAGGCGTGGGCGCGGTGGGCGGCGCCGAAGGCGTCGTTCACATACACATCGGCCAGGGCTGCCAGCTGGGCGGCGAAGCCGGCGTCGTTCTTTTCTTCCTCGGCGAAGAAGCGCACGTTCTCCAGCAGCACCACATCGCCCTCGGCCATGGCGGCCACCTTGGCTTCGGCATCGGGGCCGATGCAGCTGTCGGTCTTCACCACGGGCTTGCCGAGCAGCTGAGCCAGGCGGGCGGCCACGGGGGTGAGGCGCATGGCTTCGTTCACCTGACCCTTGGGACGGCCGAAGTGGGCGGCCAGGATCACCTTGGCGCCCTTGCCGGTCAGGTCGTTGATGGTGGGCAGGGCGGCCCGGATGCGGGTGTCATCGGTGATGGCGCCGGCGTCGTCGAGCGGTACGTTGAAGTCGACCCGCACCAGCACGCGCTTGCCGCGGAGCTCATCGGCCGAAAGGCTGGCCAGGGATCGCTTCGCCATGGGGGTATGGAAATTACGGAATTGCCGGGGGAGGTTAGCCCCCGCGGCGCCTTCTGCTCCCCGGATTTCGGATTTCCGCCAACCAGCCGCCCTGGCCGGATCCCGGACGCCCCCCCAGACTGAAACTCCAACCTGCCTGGGCCCTGCCTTCGGTCATTGCTCCATGTTTGACACCGTTCTCTTTCCCATCGACCAGAGCCGCCAGGCGATGGACACGGCGGCGGTGGCCCTGAAACTGGCCCAGCAGCACGCCAGCACGTTGGTGCTGCTGTCGGTGGTGGAGCCCGGTCAGGACGATCCCACGGCCGTGGCGGAGCTGCTGCAGCAAGCGCGGACTCGCTTTGACGAGGCGGGGGTCAGCTGTCAGGTGATCGAGCGGGAGGGCAAGCCGGCCTTCGTGATCGGCGATGTGGCCGATGAGATCAACGCCGATGTGATCGTGATGGGCACCCGTGGCGTCGCGATCGAGAGCGACCAGCAGAGCACCGCGGCCCGGGTGATTCAGTTGGCCCCCTGTCCGGTGCTGGTGGTGCCCTGATGCCCCAGACGCTTCCGCTCAGCGTCAATGCCCCTGCGATTCAGTGGTATCCCGGCCACATCGCCAAGGCGGAGAAGGCCCTCAACGCCAATCTGGCCAAGGTGGACCTGGTGATCGAGGTGCGGGATGCCCGCATCCCCCTGGCCACCTCCCACCCGCGGCTGCAGCGCTGGATCAGCGGCAAGCAGCATCTCTTGGTGCTCAACCGGGTGGACATGATCCCGCCGCCGGTGCGCCAGGCCTGGACCGCCTGGTTCAAGGCCCAGGACCAGACCTGCTGGTGGTGCGACGCCAAGGCCGGCACCGGTGTGAAACAGCTGCAGCAGGCGGCGATTCGGGCCGGCGCGGCCCTCAATGCCCGCCGCACCGGGCGGGGCATGAAGCCACGGCCGGTGCGGGCCCTGATGCTGGGCTTCCCCAACGTGGGCAAATCGGCCCTGATCAACCGGCTGGTGCGCCAGAAGGTGGTGGACAGTGCCCGCCGCGCTGGCGTCACCCGCAGCCTGCGCTGGGTGCGCCTCGGCCAGGACCTCGACCTGCTCGATGCTCCCGGCGTGCTGCCGCCCCGCCTCGACGACCAGCAGGCGGCCCTACGGCTGGCCCTCTGCGACGACATCGGCCAGGCCGCCTACGACAACGAAGCCGCCGCCCGGGCCTTCCTGCAGCTGCTCACCCTGCTGGAGGCTGAGCCGGCCGCCGGGGTGCAACCCGCCCTAGTGGAGAAGCGCTACGGCATTCCCCTCGGTGCGATGGTGGGCGGCGGCCCCGACGTGGAGGGCTGGCTGGCCGCCGCCGCGGCGCGCCACACCAGTGGCGACAGCCTGCGCATGGCCACCAAGTTGCTCGACGACTTCCGTTGCGCCCGCCTGGGCGCCATTGCCCTGGAATTGCCGGCCCTTGCGTTGCCGTCATGAGCGGTTTCGGTGAAGGCGAGGGGGAGCTGCTGACGCTCACCTACCCCAAGCCGCTGCCAATGCGGCTCGATCGCTGGCTGGTGGCCCAGCGGCCGGAGCAGAGCCGAGCCCGCATCCAGAAGTTCATCGAGGCCGGCTATGTGCGGGTGAACGGCGTCACGGGTCGCGCTAAGACCCCCCTGCGCCAGGGCGACAGCGTGGCGCTGTGGATGCCGCCGCCCGAGCCGCTGCCCTACCTGGTGGCCCAGGCGATGCCGCTGGATGTGCTGTTTGAAGACGCGCATCTGATCGTGCTCAACAAGCCCGCCGGCCTCACGGTGCACCCGGCGCCTGGCAACCGGGACGGCACCCTGGTGAACGGCCTGTTGCACCACTGCCCCGACCTGCCCGGCATCGGCGGCGAGCTGCGCCCCGGCATCGTGCATCGTCTCGACAAGGACACCACGGGCTGCATCGTGGTGGCCAAGAGCCAGGAGGCCCTGGTGAAGCTGCAGGTGCAGATTCAGAAGCGGATCGCCTCGCGCCAGTATCTGGCGGTGGTGCACGGCCAGCCGGCGGGCGACAGCGGCACGATCGTGGGCGCCATCGGCCGCCATCCGGCCGACCGCAAGAAATACGCCGTGGTGCACGACGACAGCGGCCGCCATGCCTGCACCCACTGGCGCTTGATCGAGCGGTTGGGGGATTACGCCCTGCTGCGCTTCAAGCTCGACACCGGCCGCACCCACCAGATCCGGGTCCACTGCGCCCACATGGGCCATCCGATCGTGGGCGATCCGGTGTATTCCCGCTGCCGCAAGCTGCCGATCGAGCTGCCCGGCCAGGCGCTGCATGCGGTGCAGCTGGGCCTCGATCACCCGATCAGCCGCGAGCGGCTGGTGTGCGAGGCGCCGCTGCCGGAGGTGTTTGAGCGCTTGCTGGCGGTGCTCAGGCGACGCCCGGCAGCCGCGGGCATGCCTCCACCAATGCGCGGGTGATGGCGGCCTGGGGATCGGTCAGTAGCCGGGCGCCGGGGCCTTCCTCCACGATCTTTCCCCCCTCCAGCACGATCACCCGGTGGCAGAAGCCACTGGCCACCGAGAGGTCGTGGGTCACAAACAGCATCCCCAGCCCCAGCCGCTGCTGCAGCTCCCGCAGCAGGGCCAGCACGTCGGCCTGCACCTCGGCATCGAGCATGCTCACGCTCTCATCGCAGAGCAGCACCTTGGGCTCGAGCACCAGGGCCCGGGCGATGGCCACCCGCTGCTGCTGGCCCCCCGAGAGCTGGCGGGGCAGGCGGTTTTCGAAGGCTTCGGGCGGGGTGAGCCCCACGGCGCCCAGCAGCTCGCGGGCGCGCTGGCGGGCCTGGGCGCGGCTGGCCAGGCCATGGATCAGCAGCGGATCGGCGATCGCCTCACCTACCGCCATCTGGGGGTTGAGGCAGGCCAGGGGGTCTTGGAACACCATCTGGATGCCACGCCGCGCTTGCCGCAAAGCCCGGCCCCGCAGGCTCAGCAGGTTGCGGCCCTCCAGTCGAACGCTGCCGCCCCGCACCGGTGCCAGTCCCATCAGCGCCCGGCAGAGGGTGCTCTTGCCGCAGCCGGAGGCCCCCACCAGGCCAAGGGTTTCGCCCGGCTGCAGCCGCAGGCTCACCCCATCCACCGCCTTCAGCCAGCGGGTTTGCCAGGGCAGCGACGGCAGAGCGTGCCAGCTGCGCAGCTCCTCCAGCTCCAGCAAGGCAGCGGCCGGCAGCGGTGCGGGGCTCTGGGCGCCTTCCCGTTCCCGCGCCTTGGCCACCAGCCGCTGGGCCAGGGGGGAGGCCGGGGCGGTGAGCAACTGCTGGGCTGGGGCCTGCTCGATCAGCCGGCCCTGATCCAACACGGCGATCTGGTCACACCAGCGGCCCGCCATCGCCAGGTCGTGGCTGATCAGCAGCAGGGCGCTGCCCGCTTCCCGGCAGAGGTTGGTCAGTTCCCCCATCACCTGGCCGGCCACAGCCACATCCAGGCTGGTGGTGGGTTCGTCGGCGATCACCAGGGGCGGCTGCAGGGCCATGGCCAGCGCAATCGCCAGCCGCTGGCGCATGCCGCCGCTGAACTCATGGGGGTAGCTGCCGTAGCGCTCCGCCTGGATGCCCACCCGCTCCAGCAAGGCTTCGGCCTGCTCCCGCACCTGGCGCCGTTGCCACCGGGGTCGGTGGGCCGCCAGGGTGTCGCCCAGATGGTCGCCGATCGTGAGCAGCGGGTTCAGGCGGGTCATCGGGTCTTGAAACACCAGCCCCACCGCTTCGCCGCGCAGCTGCCGCAGGGCCGCTCGCCGCAGCCGGCTGGGATCCTGCCTCGCCAGCAGCAGCCCACCGCTGCACTGGCTGCCCGGGGGCAGCAGTTGCAGCACCGCCCGGGCCACGGTGCTTTTGCCGCAGCCGGAGGGGCCCACCAGGGCCAGCCGCTCGCCCGGGCTCAGGCTGAGCGTCAGCCCATCGAGGGTGGGACGCTCCGCACCGGGGTAGCGCACCACCAGGTTGTCGATTGCAAGCACGGGGCTGGTCATGGTCCCCAGCTTGGCCGCCGCTGCATACGATGAGGCAACTCCGCAGGGTGGAATGCTCAGGGCGGTTCCCGATCTGGACGCAACCGCCGTGGCTGTTTCAGTCGCGGCTGTTCCACCTGCCCCTGGGCCAGCCCCGGAGAGCCAAGCCCTGGGACGCCGGCCGATCCGCACCCCCGCCGACTACGGCCTGCCCCTGCCCGAGTGGTTGCAGCGCTGCATCGAGCACGTGCCGCCGGGGGAGGGGGAGAGCTGCCCAACCGATCCCGAGGCCCTGCTGGCTTCCGCCTTTGATTTCGCCTACCAGCTCCACGAGGGCCAGTTCAGGGCCAGCGGCGAGCCCTACATCATTCATCCGGTTGCCGTTGCCGATCTGCTGCGCGACATCGGCGCCAGTGCCGGTGTGATCGCTGCTGGCTTCCTCCACGATGTGGTGGAAGACACCGAGGCGACGCCCGAGGAGATCGAGCAGCACTTCGGCGCCGAGGTGCGGGCCCTGGTGGAGGGGGTGACCAAGCTCGGCGGCATCCACTTCACCAACCACACAGAGGCCCAGGCTGAAAACCTGCGCCGCATGTTTCTGGCCATGGCCAGCGACATCCGCGTGGTGCTGGTGAAGCTGGCGGATCGCCTGCACAACATGCGCACCCTGGGTGCCCTCAAGCCCGAGAAGCAGCTGCGGATCGCCCGCGAAACCCGGGAGATCTACGCCCCCCTGGCCAATCGCCTCGGCATCGGCCGGCTCAAGTGGGAGCTGGAGGATCTGGCCTTCAAGATCCTCGAGCCCGAGGCCTATCGGGATGTGCAGCAGCAGGTGGCCACCAAGCGCAGCGAGCGCGAGGAGCGGCTGGAGGTGACCGTGCAGTTGCTGCGCGATCGGCTGGCCGCCGTGGGGCTGGCCCATTGCGAGGTAAGCGGCCGGCCCAAGCACCTCTATGGCATCTGGAGCAAGATGCAGCGCCAGCAGAAGGCGTTCCACGAGATCTTCGACGTGGCCGCCCTGCGGATTCTCTGCCCGAATCTCGAGAGCTGTTACCGGGCCTTGGCGGTGGTGCACGACACCTTCCGGCCGATCCCTGGGCGCTTCAAGGACTACATCGGCCTGCCCAAGCCCAACGGCTACCAATCCCTGCACACGGCCGTGATCGGCCGTCATCGGCCGATCGAGGTGCAGATCCGCACCACCGACATGCACCAGGTGGCCGAGTACGGCATCGCGGCCCACTGGAAGTACAAGGAAGGTGGTTCGCCAGCGGCGTCCGGTGCCGATGCGGAGCGGTTCAACTGGCTGCGGCAGCTGGTCGACTGGCAGAAGGATGACGGCGGCACCGACAGCAGCGATTTCCTGCGTTCGATCAAGGAAGACCTCTTCGATGAAGAGGTCTTCGTGTTCACCCCCAATGGCGATGTGGTGGGCCTTCGCAAGGGGTCCACAGCCGTGGACTTCGCTTATCGGATCCACTCGGAGATCGGCAACCATTGCCAGGGCGTGCGCATCAACGACCGTCTCTGCCCCCTCGCCACTCCCCTGCAGAACGGCGACTTCGTGCAGGTGATCACCGCCAAGACGGCGCACCCGAGCCTCGACTGGCTCAACTTCGTGGCCACCCCCACGGCCCGCAATCGCATCCGCCACTGGTACAAAACCAGCCACCGTGAGGAGAACATCCTGCGCGGCACGGAACTGCTGGAGCGGGAGTTGGGCCGCGATGGCTTCGATGCCCTGCTCCATGGGGAGGCGATGGCCAAGGTGGCCCGCCGCTGCAACCTCACGGGCACCGAAGACCTGCTGGCGTCGCTGGGGTTCGGCGGGGTCACCCTGCACCAGGTGCTCAACCGCCTGCGGGAGGAACTGCGCCTGGCCAGCGAGGCCTCGGCCCCCGTGCCCAGCAACGAGCAGGTGGCAGCCAGCGTGGCGGCCGCCCATGCAGGCCAGGCCGACTCCCAGGGGAGCGGAGCGGGCGGCGCCAGCCCGATCCTCGGCCTCGAGGGCCTTGACTACCGGCTGGGGGGCTGCTGCAGTCCCCTGCCGGGTGAGCCGATTCTCGGAGCCGTGGCCCTGGGCAACCACGGCATCACGATCCACCGCCAGGACTGCTCCAACGTGGACCAGGTGCCGGCTGAGAGGCGTCTGCCGGTGCGCTGGAATTCGGCCACCGATGCCCGCCCGCGCCGCTATCCGGTGCAGCTGCGCATCGAGGTGCTCGACCGGGTGGGCGTGCTGAAAGACATCCTCACCCGCCTCTCCGACCACCGCATCAACGTGAGTGATGCCCGGGTGCGCACCAATCCCGGCAAGCCCGCCCGCATCGATCTGCGGGTGGAGCTCGACAGTGCCAGCCAGCTGGCCAACACGATCAATCAGATCCGCTCGATGGCGGATGTGCTCGATATCGCCCGCACCGGGATCGGCTAGGGCAGGGTGAATCCGCCGGTGTTGAGGTGCTTCAGGTCGAGCATCACCAGCGTCACCCACACCAGCAGGGCCAGGCCGCCCATGGAGCCCAACACCAGCAGCAGGCCGGACAGTGCCGAGCGCGAAGTTCCCTTGCCTTCTGAACCCTTGCCGTCCGCCACAGGCTCGCGTTGATGAGTGCCGATCTTCGCACCACCGGCCTGGCCGCTCCTGGGTGAGGGTCTGACCACAGGGCTGGTTCAGCCGTCACGACGGCTACAGCGGCTCGGCTGGCGCCCCCTTACAACCACTCCATCCCCCGCGTGCCACGCCATGACCTCCGAGCAAGCGGCCCAACTGATCGACGAAACCCTCGACCTGGTGCATCAGCGGCTCCAGGACCTGCAGGCCCAGGCCTTGCCCCGGGAGCAGCATGCCCTGGCCGAGGAGTTCCGCGAGTGGCGCCACCCTGAAGGGGGCCATATCGACCTGATGGTGTTTCCCGGTTTGGCCAGTTCCTGAGCGGAGCTGATCAGCCCTGCTGCCGGCGGCGATGTTCCCGCTCCAGCCAGTGCCAGTAGAGCCAGCCCCCCAGGAGCGCGGTGATCAGGCCAACGAGGGTGGAGCCCAGCAGCAGGCGGCTGACGAACGCCCCACTGCTGTGCCAGATGCTTCCGTCCTGAAGGCTGTCGGGGCCGGGCCATCCCCCCCCGGGCCCGAGCAGCCAGCAGCCCACCTGGTAGTTGAACCAATAGAGGGGCACGTAGGTGAAGGGGTTGCTCACCCAGGTGCCGGCCGCGGCCAGCAGGTGATTGCCCCGCACCAACGAGGCCAGCGCCACGCTCCCCAGGATCTGCAGGCCGAAGAACGGGTAGCAGCCGCAGAACAGTCCGGCGGCCAGACCCCGGGCCCGCTGGCCATGGCTGCCCTCCTGGTGCCAGAGCCAGGCCAGCAGCTGGCGCAGGCGGCGGCCCACGGCGGTGTGGGGTTGGAATGGGGGGATGCGCCTCAACGACTCCGGAACCGCTGACACCATCGCGGCCATCGCCACGGCGGTGGCGCCGGGCGAAGGCAGTGTGGCGATCGTAAGAATCTCCGGGGCCGAGGCGGAGCCGATCGGCCGGCTTTTGTTTGCGGCGCCTGGGCGGCAGGCCTGGGATAGCCACCGGGTGCTCTACGGCCACGTGGTGGATCCCGCCAGCGGTGAGCGGGTGGATGAAGCGCTGCTACTGCTGATGCGGGCTCCCCGCAGCTTTACCCGTGAAACCGTGGTGGAGCTGCACTGCCACGGCGGCCTGGTGGCGGTGCAGCGGGTGCTGGAGCTGGTGCTGGCGGCCGGGGCGCGCCGGGCCCTGCCGGGGGAGTTCAGCCAGCGGGCCTTCTTCAACGGCCGGCTCGATCTCACCCGGGCCGAGGCGATTGGCGAGATGATCACGGCCCGCTCGCGCCGCGCGGCCCAGCTGGCCATGGCCGGCATCGACGGCGGCCTGCAGCGGCGCCTGGGCGCCCTGCGCTCGCGCCTGCTCGACCAGTTGGCGGAGCTGGAGGCGCGGGTGGATTTCGAGGAGGATCTGCCGCCGCTGGATGGCGCTGCGGTGGTGGTGGAGCTGGAGGCTGTGAGGGCTGCGTTGGAGCAACTGGTGGCCGAAGCGCGTCAGGGGGAGCTGCTGCGTCAGGGGTTGCGGGTGGCGATCGTGGGCCGCCCCAACGTGGGCAAATCGAGCCTGCTCAACCTGCTCAGCCGCCGTGAGCGGGCGATCGTGACCGACCTGCCCGGCACCACCCGCGACCTGCTGGAGAGCGAGCTGGTGCTCGATGGGGTGCCGCTCACCCTGCTCGACACCGCCGGCATCCGCGACACCGGCGACCGGGTGGAGCAGCTGGGCATTGAGCGCTCTCGGGCCGCCCTGGCCGCCGCCGATGCGGTGCTGTTGTTGTTTGATCTCAGCGCCGGCTGGAGCCCGGAGGATCAGGCCCTGCGGGAGTTGGTGCCCGAGGGCGCCGTGCTGCTGGTGGCGGGCAACAAGGCTGATGTGGCTGGCCTGGCGGTGGGCCTGGTGCCCGCTGGGGCTGGAGAGCCGGCCGATGTGCGCTTCTGCGCTCTCACGGGTGCCGGCCGCGATGCGTTGGTGGCGGAGCTGCTGCGCCGCTGCGGCGCCGGCCCTGCCGAGGGTTTGGAGGTAGCTCTCAACGCCCGCCAGCGGGATCTGGCGGCCGCAGCGGCCTTGAGCTTGGGGGCGTCCCTCGAGGCGGCTGCGCAGCAGTTGCCCTGGGATTTCTGGACGATCGACCTACGGGCCGCTGTGCGGGCCCTGGGCGAGATCACCGGCGAAGAGGTGAGCGAGGCGGTGCTGGATCGGGTTTTCGCCCGTTTCTGCATCGGCAAGTAGGGGCCTTGCCAAACTGCCACCACTTGATGGTGTTCGCGGAATGGCCAGCCCCCGTGCTTTGCATGCTGCCCTGGCTTTCTGTGCTGGTCTGATGCCAGGGGCTGCGGCTGCTGAACCGTCAGCCGCCGCGGCTCTGGTTCAGTGCAAAGCACCGGCGGCCGGCACCTTTGTGGTGCTGGGGAGCGGTCAGCACCGGGGCGAGCCCACCGCCCTGCTGATGCAGGAGCGCTGGCTCCCCGATGGACGCATCGAGGGGGTGCGCTACCTGCGTGAAGGGCGCCGTTTTCGCGAAGACCGCTACAGCGGCCAGGTGAAGGCCGATGCCAACTGCTGGGCCGTGGTGGAGCGTCAGAGCTCAGTCGCTGTGAAGGGCGAGTCGGGTGCCATGGGCGAAGTCGTGGCCCTCGATCAGCAGGGGCGGCCGCGGGTCTCCCTGGTGGTGTCCCCCAGTGAGGTGCTCTCGTTGCGCTATGTCGCCCAGGCGCCGGGCGCGTGCCGGCCGGAGCAGCTCGATGGCCTGGTCACCAGCCAGCAGCAGGGCCAGAGCTGGCTGGCTGACCGCTGGCAGCCCAATGCGGTTGTGCAGCGGGAGTGGTGGCAGGGCGGTGCGGTGCAGGGCCTGGCGGTGTCGAGCTATGCCGGCCGCCAGGACAAGGTCACCTACAGCGGCAGCCTGCAGCTGGGTGCCGACTGCCTCGGCTCGATGACCCAGCGCGATGCCGCCGGTGCCTCCTACAACTACAAAGTGGTGCTGCTCGCCAATGGGGGTGGCTACGTCTACCTGCAGACCGATCCCGACGACCTCACCCTCGGCTTGCTGCAGCATCAGCGCTGAGGCGGGAGGCCCCAGCGAGCGGCGAGGAACACCAGGGCCATCACGGCGTAGCCGAGGGCCCAGCTCTGGCCCACGCCCCAGCCCAGCTGCAGCACGGTGTCGGAGCTGGTGAACTGCCAGGCGTGGATCACGCCAAACCAGGCCAGCACGGCCGCGATGCCGGCGCAGGCCGCCGCCGCCAGCAGGCGGGCCTCAATCACGTAGACGAGCATCCCCGCCAGCAGCATCGCCGCGATGATCTGGCCCTGTTCCAGGGCGAAGGCCCCGGCGGCCCACACATCGGCCTGGGCTAGGGGCCCTAGCAGCTGGGGGCCAAAGGGGTTGGCGGCCGTGCCGCTGCCGCCGGCCCGCAGCCCCGCCTTGAGCATCAGCGCTCCCCAGCCGGCCAGCCCCGGCAGCAACCCCAGCGCCACCGCCGGAGCATGGCGCGGTGGTGTGGCCTGGAAGGCCTGGGCGGCAATCACCAGGCCGATGTACAGCACGATTGCCATGCCCGCCTCGATCGGCACCAGCTGGCCGACCACGCCAAACAGGCCCAGCAGGCAGGCGGCGCCCATCACCACGCCGTTGAGCCAGGAGTAGCCGATGCGGGCTCCCATCGCCTTCCAGCCCGGGTGGCCGATGTAGATCGTGGTGGGAAAGCAAGAGCCGAGGGTGGCGGCGGCCAGGGTGCCGATGCCATTGATCAGCATCGAGCTGCGCACCGGGTAGCGATCCCCCGCCGCCTCGGCGCTCTCGAGGTTCTGCAGGGAGCCGATCATGTTGAACAGTCCCATCGGCACGATCACCCCCAGCCAGGGCAGCAGCTGGCCGCGGGCCTGCCAGAGATCGGTGAGCTGCAGCTGCGGCAGATGCAGGCCGATTAGGGCGGTGCTGCGCTGCCAGCGCACGGGATCCAGGTCGATCAGGCCCGTGGCCCAGGCCAGGGCGATCCCCAGCAGCACGGCCACCAGTCCAGCGGGCACGGGCCAGCGCACCGGGGCGTAGTAGCCCACCAGGATCACCGCCAGCACTGCCAGACCCACCACCGGCTGGGCGTAGGTGCGCAGCAGGAAGCCCAGGGCGATGTAGCCCAGGGCAATCCCCGCCAGGGTGGAGAGCAGGGCAGCCCGGGGCAGCCACCGCTGCAGGGCATTGCCGAGGAGGGCTCCGCAACACTCGATCAGCCCCGAACCCAGACAGGCGATCAGTCCGGCTCGCCACGAGAGGGTGACCGCTGCGGATGGATCCAGGCCCTGGCTCAGGGCCGTCAGCTTCACCGGCAGCATCACCAGAAACACGTAGGCGAACAGGCTCACCGTGTTGATGCCGTAGGGCAGGGCGGTGCGGTCATCGCGCCCCTCCCGCCGGGCCAGTTGAAAGGCCTGGCGGGCGTAGGCCAGGTTGCCCAACACCAGGCTGATGCCCGTGGCCGGCAGGATCGTGCCGAACACCAGGTTGTCGGGGTACCCGAGCACGCCCCGGCACAGGGCCACGATCAACAGGATCTGGATCAGGTTGTCGAGCCCGAGGCCTAGAAAACCGTCGAGGTCACCGGTTGTCCACCAGCGGGGTTTGGGCATGGCGGTGGTGGCAGACGCGGGGAGGCTCAGCCGCCGTAGTTCAGTGATGAATGGTGCAGCACGATCCGCATGCTGCCATCGTTTTCTTTGATAAACGTCCAGGTTTTATCAACGCTGGTGACGCTGCCTGCGGCATCGGTGAAGATCACATTGCCCATGGTGGTGGCCGATGCCCCATTCAGCTGAATCACCTGGTTCACAATCCTGCAGGAGCGCCAGGGCTTGATGGCGAAACCCTTGTCTTGCGGGAATTTCGGATTGTGGCCCACAAAGTAGGCGAGGGCACCTTCGCGGTCGGTGCGAAAGGATTGTTCGCCTGAGGCCAAGGTTGGTTTGAACGCCACCGGTCCGTACTGGTAGCCATAGGCTTGATCAACCACTGTTGCGGCGGTGGCCTTGGCTTTGGTGATCCCGCCCTTGGCGTAGTCGGCGCTGATCTGCAGCAGGGCCGTGCACCAGCCTTCTTGGGCCTTGAGCGCCTGGGCGAGGGAGATGTTGTTGTCCAGGATCTGCACCTCTGGCGTGGCGGCCTGGGCCATGGCAGCAGAGATGCCCGGACCCGCCAGGCTCAGCAGCCCCACGGCAGTGAGTGGGGCGAGGTTGCGTAGATGGGGGTGGCTCAAGGGGGGCACGTTGGATCTAGCTTCAGTAAAAAATGTCGGCGCGGATTTGGCAACCGTTGTTGTATCTGGCTGGCCCATGACCTCGCATCATTGGGTCGTCCTGGTCCGGAGGGGCCATGCCCAGCACCGTTCTGCCCATCGCTCGCTTGCCTTTCACCCCCCAGCTGGAGGCCCAGCTGCGCGCCTGGTTGGCGGAAGATCTGGGCCGCGGCGACCTCACGGCCGCGGCCCTGGCGGGCTGCAGCGGCCGGGCCCAATGGCTCGCAAAGGCCGATGGGGTGTTCTGTGGCGGCGTGCTGGTGGAGCCTCTGTTCCGGCTGCTGGATCCCGGGGTGGTGGTGCGGCTGCTGGTGCGCGATGGGGCGGCGGTGGCGGCGGGGCAGCGGCTGCTGGAGCTGGAGGGCCCGGCCACGGCCCTGGTGGCTGGTGAGCGCGCCGCCCTGAATCTGGCCATGCGGCTCTCCGGCATCGCCACCGCCACGGCGGCGCTGGTGGCGGAGCTCGCCGGCACGGGCGTGCGCCTGGCCGACACCCGCAAAACCACACCGGGTCTGCGGGTGCTGGAGAAGTACGCCGTGCGCTGCGGCGGCGGCCTCAATCACCGCCAAGGCCTCGATGACGCCGCCATGCTCAAGGAGAACCACCTGGCTTGGGCAGGTGGGGTGGATGCCGCGATCGCGGCGGTGCGGGCCGCGGCCCCCTGGCCGGCCCGGGTGATCGTGGAGGCGGAAACCGCCGCCGAAGCGGAAGCCGCGGTGCGGGCTGGGGCGGATGGGGTGCTGCTCGATGAATTCACCCCCCACCAGCTGGCGGAGCTGGTGCCCCAGTTGCGGGCGCTCGCCCAGGGGAGGCAGCTGGTGCTGGAGGCCTCCGGCGTGCAACCAGAGGAGCTGCGGAGCTACACCGCCACGGGCATTGATCTGATCTCCACCAGCGCGCCGATCACCCGCAGCGTCTGGTTGGATCTGAGCATGCGCTTTGACACCTGAATTTGACGCTTGAGCCCGTTGCGTTGGCAGCCGGGCTGGCCCTCTGCATAGTGCGATGAGTTCCTCTCAAGGCAGGGTGGCGACACAAATTTGGCGCGGACTCGCCGGGAGCATCGCGACGCTGGGCCTGCTGGCCGTGATGCCGGCGGCTGCCCTGGCCGAGGGTGTGGTTCAGCGGGCTGCGCGCACCGGCGAGCTGGTGATGAGCGGGCTCGCCGATGTGCCCCCGCTGGTGGTGGTGGGTCCCCAGGGGCAGCCCAGTGGCTACGGCATCCTGGTGGCCGATCGGATCGCAGCCGAGGTGGCCCGGGCCGTGGGCCGGCCGGTGACGGTGCGCTTCGCGCCGGTTGCCAATCCGCGCAGCCTGGTCGACACCATCACCAATGGCAAGGCGGATCTGGCTTGCGGTTTTCCGTTCAGCTGGGAGCTGGACATGCAGGTGGACTTTTCGCTGCCGATCGGGATCTCGGGGTTGAGGCTGCTGGCTCCGGCCGGCCGCTTTGATGGCAGCCCGGCGGCCCTGGCCGGACGGCGTATCGCCGTGGTGCGCCAGTCGTTGGGTGAGACCGAGCTGCGGGGCATGCAACCCAAGGCCACGGTGGTGGCCTTCGACAACCTCAGCGCGGCGGTGGCGGCGCTGAGGGCTGGAAAGGTTGAGGGTGTGGTCGGCGACACGGTTGTGCTGGCTGGTCTGGTGCGCCAACAGGGGCTCAAGGGTCTGGCCCTGACGCCCGATTTCCCCTTCGAGGCCTATGCGGTGAGCTGCGTGCTGGCCGAGAACGATTCGGCCTTCCGCAATCTGGTGAACCTGGCCATCGCCCGCCTGTTGCAGGGCTACCTCGATGGTGAGCCGGACACGGTCGCGGCGGTGAACCGTTGGCTGGGGCCGACCAGTGCCGCGGCCATACCCGAATCCGCCCTGCTTGCCAGCTTCGAGGCAATCCTGCTGGGGGTTGAGACGATCCGTCTGATTCCCGCCACTGCTCGCTGATCCCCTTCCCCCGTTGCTCTCATGGCCTTCTTCAACCGCTCCCACCTGTTTGGCCTGCTGCTGCTGGCCTCCCTGCCGCTCGATGGGGCGGCCGCCCTGGCTCTCGCCAGCGTGCAGGAAGCCCCACCCCAGCGCAGCATCGAGCAACGGCTGAGCCGAATCGCGGCGGCCGTGCAGGAGCGCGAGGGCTCAACAGCTGTGTCTGAGGGCTCAACAGCCGTGCCCGATGACGCCCTCTCCTACGTGTTTGTGAATGGCTCTGGGTTGGGTTGGGGCAACGGCGGCTTCCGCAATGGCGGCTTCTACAACGGCGGCTTCAACAACGGTGGCTTCGGCAATGGGGGCTTCTACAACGGTGGTTTCCGCAACGGCGGCTTCCGGAATGGCGGCTTCCTCAACGGTGGCCGCTACTGGCGCTGATGCCTGGTTCGGTCGCTGAGCTGGACGCGGCGCCTGGCCAGGGATGGGGGCCGGTGCGCTTGTTGGTGGTGCAGCCCACCCCCTTTTGCAACCTCGATTGCGACTACTGCTATCTCCCCGACCGGGGAGACCGCAGCCGCCTGTCGATGGCGGTGTTAGAGGCCGCTGTGGAGCGGGTGCTGGACAGCCCCTATTTCGACGGTGGTTTCACCCTGCTCTGGCACGCCGGTGAGCCGCTGATGGCGCCGATCGCCTTCTACGACGAGGCCACCGATCGGATCGGTCAGCTCCTGGCGCGGCGCGGTCTGCCTCCCGGCACGATCGTGCAGTCGCTGCAGACCAACGCCACCGTCATCGATGCGGCCTGGTGCGACTGCTTCGAGCGCAACGGCATCCATGTGGGCGTGAGCATGGATGGCCCGGCTTTCCTGCACGACGCCCACCGGGTCACCCGCACCGGCCTGCCCACCCACGCGGCGGTGATGCGTGGCATCGACTGGTTGGCCCGGCGGCAGATTCCCTTTCAGGTGATCTGCGTGCTCACGGCTGATGCCCTCGACCATGCCGACGCCATCGCCGATTTCTTCCTCCAGCACGGCATCGCCGAGGTGGGTTTCAACATGGAGGAGACGGAGGGGGCCAACAGCCACTCCAGCCTCGATGCCGGCGGTGCCGCTCAGGTGGCCCTGGAGCAGCGCTACCGCGCCTTCATGGCGCGGCTGTGGCAGCGCAGCCGCGAGCAGCCCGGCCGCCTGTGCATCCGCGAATTTGATGGCATCGCCAGCCTGGCCTGCAGTCAGGCGCGCATGGTGCAAACCGACATGAACACGCCGTTTGTGATCGTCAATGTCGATGCCCGCGGCCAGGTGTCCACCTTCGATCCCGAATTGCTGTCGGTGAAGACGGCCGAGTACGGCGACTTCTCCTTCGGCAACGTGCTCGTCGACAGCCTTGAAGCTCTGGCTGCCACCGACAAGTTTCGTCAGGTGGCCGCTGAGATTCGTGCGGGGGTGGAGCTGTGCCGTGGCAGCTGCGAGCACTTCGGGCTGTGTGGCGGCGGCACCGGCAGCAACAAGTATTGGGAGCACGGCCGCTTCGATTGCACCCAGACCCAGCACTGCCGCTACCGCATCCAGTTGGTGGCCGATGTGGTGCTCGAAGGCCTGGAGCAGGAGTTGGGCCTGACGGCCTGCGCGGGATGATCGAAGACGAATCAGCCCCGGCCCGGCCCCCATGCTTCGCATCGCCCAAGCCCTGAATGGCCAGTTGCTGGCGGCCATGGAGCGGGCCTTCCCCGAGGCGGCGCAACGGGCCCGTGAGGCTGGCCAGCCCCTCGATCCCCAGCTGGCGCCGGCCAGCAAGCCCGAATTCGGCGATTTCCAGGCCAATGGCGCCCTGCCCCTGGCCAAGCCCCTGGGCCAGCCGCCCCGCCAGATCGCCCAGGCGATCGTGGTGCAGCTGGCGGCCGACCCCGCCTTCACCGAGCTCTGCCTGGAGCCGGTGATCGCCGGCCCCGGCTTCATCAACCTCACCCTGCGGCCCGAGCGGCTGGCGGCTGAGGTGCAGGCCCGCCTGGGCGATTCGCGGCTGGGGGTGCCCCACACCGATGGCACGCCCCCGGTGATCGTCGACTTCTCCAGCCCCAACATCGCCAAGGAGATGCATGTGGGGCATCTGCGCTCCACGATCATTGGCGACGCCCTGGCCCGGGTGTTGGAGTTTCGCGGCCACCCGGTGCTGCGGCTCAACCACGTGGGCGACTGGGGCACCCAGTTTGGGATGTTGATCACCCACCTCAAGCAGGTGGCGCCCGAGGCCCTCACGACCGCCGATGCGGTGGATCTGGGCGATCTGGTGGCCTTCTACCGCCAGGCCAAGGCCCGCTTCGACGACGACGAGGCCTTCCAGACCACCTCCCGGGAGGAGGTGGTGAAGCTGCAGGGCGGCGATCCGGTGTCGCTCAAGGCCTGGGGATTGCTCTGCGACCAGAGCCGCCGTGAGTTCCAGAAGATCTACGACCGGCTCGACATTTGCTTGTGCGAGCGCGGTGAATCCTTCTACAACCCCTACTTGGAGGCTGTGATTGCAGACCTTGAGGCCTCTGGATTGTTGGTGACCGACGACGGCGCCCGCTGTGTGTTTCTGGAGGGCATGAGCGGCAAGGACGGCACGCCCCTGCCGGTGATCGTGCAGAAGAGCGATGGCGGCTTCAATTACGCCACCACCGATCTGGCGGCGATTCGCTATCGCTTCGGTGCGGCTCCCGATGGCGATGGTGCCTGCCGCGTCATTTACGTCACCGATGCCGGCCAGGCCAACCACTTCGCCGGCGTGTTCCAGGTAGCCCGCCGTGCCGGTTGGATTCCCTCCCACGGCAGTGTCGAGCACGTGCCCTTCGGCCTGGTGCAGGGGGAAGACGGCAAGAAGCTGAAAACCCGCGCCGGCGACACCGTGCGCCTGCGGGATCTGCTCGATGAGGCGGTGGAGCGGGCCGACGCCGACCTGCGTCGCCGTTTGGCGGAGGAGGAGCGCACCGAAGACGAGGCCTTCATCCAGCACGCGGCCACCACCGTGGGCGTGGCGGCGGTGAAGTACGCCGACCTCAGCCAGAACCGGATCACCAACTACCAGTTCAGCTTTGATCGGATGCTGGCCCTGCAGGGCAACACGGCGCCCTATCTGCTCTACGCCGTCGTGCGCATCGCGGGCATCGCCCGCAAGGGCGGTGATCTCGAGGCTGGTGGCCCTGGTGCCGCTACCGCCCCGCTCACCTTCACCGAACCCCAGGAGTGGGCCCTGGTGCGTGAGCTGCTCAAGTTCGATGCGGTGATCGCCGAGGTGGAGGAGGAGTTGCTGCCCAATCGGCTCTGCACCTATCTGTTTGAGCTCAGCCAGGTGTTCAATCGCTTCTACGACCAGGTGCCGGTGCTCAAGGCTGACGAACCCGCCCGCTGCTCCCGCCTGGCCCTCTGCCGCCTCACCACGGACACCCTCAAACTGGGTTTAGGGCTGTTGGGCATTCCCACCTTGGAGCGGATGTGATGGAGTCGCAGCAGAGGCCGGATCGGCAGGAACAACCGATCCCCCAGCCTCGCCCTGAGGTGGAAAGCCTCAAGGCCTACAGCGCGCCGCTGGAGGGGCGGCGGGGGTTGCTGCGGCTCGACTTCAACGAGAACACCGTGGGCCCAAGCCCCCGAGTGGTGGAGGCGATCCAGGCGATTCCCGCCGATCACTACGCCATCTATCCCGAGTACGACGGCCTGCGGGAGGCGGTGATCGCCAATCTTGCGGCAACTGGCCAGGGGCTGCCGCTTAGCCGCGACCAGATCGGCTTGTTCAACGGTGTGGATGCGGCGATCCACGCCATCTTCCACGCCTATGGCGACCGCGGCCAAACGCTGCTCACCACCAGCCCCACCTTCGGCTACTACACCCCCTGCGCCCAGATGCAGGGCATGGCGATTGAGGCGATCCCCTACCGGTTGCCGGATTTCGCTTTCCCGCTGGAGGAGCTGGGTGCCGCGCTGGCACGCCGGCCCCGCATCCTGCTGATCTGCAACCCCAACAACCCCACCGGCACCCGACTGGCCCCTGAGCGAATCCTCGAGCTGGCGGCTGCGGCGCCAGGCACCCTTGTGGTGGTGGATGAGCTGTATGAGGCCTTCACGGGCGACAGTGTGCTGCCCTCGGCGAACTTCGACACCACGCCCAATCTGGTGGTGCTGCGCTCCCTGGCCAAGACGGCGGGCCTGGCGGGCCTGCGGATCGGCTTTGCGATCGGGGCAGCGCCGGTGATTGATCGCATCGGGCGCGTCACGGGGCCCTATGACATCAACAGCTTTGCGGTGACGGCGGCCCATGCGGCCCTGGCTGACCAGCCCTACACCGATGCCTTCGTTGCCGAGGTGTTGCGGGCCCGCACCTGGCTGGTGCAGCAGTTGCAGCAGGCCGGAGTGCGGCACCACGCCGCCGGGGGCAACTACCTCCTGATCTGGCCCGAGAGCCCGGCTGAGGACGTGGAGCGGCGTCTGCGGGAGGCCGGCATCCTGGTGCGCTCGATGGCGGGCAAGCCGTTGATCGATGGTTCGTTGCGGGTGAGCCTCGGTACCACCGAGCAGATGGGGCGGTTCTGGGCGGCTTATGCCGACATCGAAGCGTTGGGCGCAGCTGATTAGCGCATCACCTCGATCACCGGCCCGCCGTCGAGCTTGCCGGGCAGGCTGATGCGGTTGCCGCGGCGCTGCACCGGGGTGCCGGCCATGGCGTCGAGGAACGGCTGCACCGAGGTTTGGTCGCAGTCTGTGGGGGTTTTGCCGCTGACGTATTGCACCGGGATCACCCGGCGGGGCTGGAGCTCGCGCACCACTTCGGCCGCTTCGGCGCCGGTGTACACCTTGGCGCCGCCGCCCACGCCGATGATCAGCACGTCGGGGCGCCCCAGCATCACCTTGTCGGAGGGGCTGAGCCGAGCCGCGGTGCCGCCCAGGTGGGCGATGTCGAGGCCGCCCTGCTTCCAGCGCCACAGGGTGGATTGGCCGAAGCGGCGGCCCCCAACGCGGTCGTGGGGGCCGGAGATGCCTTCGATCGACAGCCCACCCACCTTGTAGGAGCCGGGATCCACCAACATCTTGCCGCGGGCCACCGGTGCACCCTCATCCAGCAGGCGGCTGCTGGCCAGCACCACGGTGGCGCTCACCCGCGGCTCCGCCAGGCCGGCGGCGCAGGCCACGGCCTTGAACGGGTTGACCAGCACACTGGTGCCACCGCCGCTGATCAGCAGGGCGCTGTGGCCGTAGCTGGTGATCGTGACGCCACTGCCGGCCAGGGCCGGGCCGGCGGCCAGCAGCGTGGAGCTCAGGGCCAGGATGGGCAGCAGACGCATGGCGGGGCGGCAGTCGCCGTGACGCTAACCCAACTGATCTGGCGAGGCTGGCTGGCTGGCCTGGCGCAGAAAGTTGGCCAGCAGCTGGTGACCCTGCTGGGTGAGCACGCTCTCGGGGTGGAACTGCACCCCCTGCAGGTGCGGATAGTCGCGGTGGCGCAGACCCATGATCGTGCCGTCGTTGAGCCAGGCGGTGATCTCCAGGCAGGCGGGGAGGCTGTCGCGCTCGGCGATCAGGCTGTGGTAGCGGGTGGCGGTGAGTGGGTTGGCCAGGCCCTCAAACACACCCTGGCCGCTGTGCTGCACCGGGGAGGTTTTGCCGTGCATCAGCTCCTTGGCCCGCACTACCTTGCCGCCATACACCTGGGCCAGCGCTTGGTGGCCCAGGCAAACCCCCAGGGTGGGGATGGTGGGGCTGAGCTCCCGCAGCACCTCCAGGCATACCCCCGACTGGTCGGGGTCGCCGGGGCCGGGTGAGATCAGGATCGCGGCGGGCGCTAGCCCGCGGATCTGCTCCAGCGTGAGGGCGTCATTGCGCTCCACCCGCAGGTTGGCGGCGATCGGATGCTCCGCCGCCAGCTCGCCCAGATACTGCACCAGGTTGAAGGTGAAGCTGTCGTAGTTGTCGAGAACGAGAAGCATCGCCGCGCATGGCCTGCCCCCATTCAAAGGCCCAGCCGGGTGAGCAGGGGTGGCACGAGCAGCAACAGGGCGATCAACAGCGACGACAGGGCCGCCACCAGCACCGCTGCCGCTGCGCAGTCCTTGGCGATCCTGGCCAGGGGGTGGAACTGGCGGCCGATGGCCAGGTCGACCACCGCTTCCGTGGCGGTGTTGAGCAGCTCCAGCACCAGCACCGCGGTCACCGTGAGCACCAGCACGGCCAGCTGGGCCGTGGGCAGTTGCAGCCACAGCCCCAGGCCGAACACCACGGCGCCGGTGATGACGTGGATGCGGAAGTTGCGCTGGCTGGCGAAGCCGTAGGCCAGCCCCTGGGCGGCGTAACGAAAACTGGCGGGCAGGTCTCCCGCCACCGTCCAGGCTCTTGCCCGCAGGCGGCGGCCCCGGGTCTGCGGCCGGACCTGCTGCGGCAGGGGCTCTGGGGGTGGCAGGGGACGCAGGCTGGTCATGGCTCCGCGTGCACGTTAACGAGTTGGTCCTGGCGCGCCAGCATGGCCGCCAGGCTGGCGTCGTCGGGATGGTCCCAGCCCAGCAGGTGCAGCAGGCCGTGGCTGGCCAGAAACAGCAGTTCCTGCTCCAGGTTGTGGCCGTGTTCAGCCGCCTGGCGTGCGGCGGTGTCCACCGAGATCACGATGTCGCCCAGCTCCAGGGGGGCACCCCCGTCGGCAGCGGCGGGCATCGGCATGGGCGGGGCGCCATCGAGGTTGTCGTCCTGGGCGGCGAAGGCCAGCACGTCGGTGGGGCCGTCCTTGTTGCGCCAGTCGGTGTTGAGGGCGGCGATTTCGGCGTCGCCCACCAGGCTCAGCCCCAGGCTGTAAGCGGGGGCTTGCAGGTGGCTGGGCAGCTCGGCGGTCAGCTGGACCAGCCAGTCCTCCAAACGGGCGTGCCAGGCCTCCGCACCGGTGAGCGGATCGGCCCAGGGGTTGGCGGCCGCCAGCAGCTCCGCGGCTAGGTCTGGATCGGCCGAGAAGGCCAGGTCGAGGTCGGGGTGGGCGGCCATCTCAGCCCCCAGGCAGCTGCGGCCGGCCCAGCCAGGCGATCAGCACGAGGAAGCCGGTGAGGCCGAGGGCGGTGAGGCCGAAGTGAAACAAGCTTTGGCGGCCCTTGCGCACCATGTTGCGCATGGCCAGTTTGACGAAGCTGGGGTTCTCGTCGGGAGCCTGGGGAGCCGGAGGGCCTGGGTCGTCAGTCATCGCCGCTTGCTCCCACCTCGACGCCAGCATGCAGCAGGCTCTGGATGAAGGGATCAAGGTCGCCGTCCATCACGCCCTGCACATCGGTGGTTTCGTGCTGGGTGCGCAGATCTTTCACCATCTGGTACGGGTGAAACACGTAGTTGCGGATCTGGTTGCCCCAGGCCGCTTCCACGATGTCGCCGCGGATGTCGGCGATCTCGGCGGCCCGCTGCTCCTGGGCAATCACCAGCAGTTTGGCCATCAGCAGGGCCATCGCCTTTTCCTTGTTCTGCAGCTGCGAACGCTCCTGGGTGCAGCGCACGAACAGGCCCGTGGGGATGTGCAGGATGCGCACCGCCGTTTCCACCTTGTTGACGTTCTGGCCGCCGGCGCCGCCCGACCGGGAGGTGGTGATCTCGAGATCCTTCTCGGGGATGTCGAGCTTGACCTCCTCCTCGATCTTGGGCATCACCTCAACGCCGGCAAAGCTGGTCTGGCGCTTGTCGTTGGCGTTGAACGGGCTGATGCGCACCAGCCGGTGCGTGCCCTTTTCGTTACGCAGGTAGCCATAGGCGTAGCGGCCCTCGATCTCGATCGTGCAGCTCTTGATGCCCGCTTCTTCCCCCTCGCTGAGTTCGTCCACGGTCACCTTCATGCCGTGGTCTTCCGCCCAGCGGGTGTACATCCGCATCAACATCAGGGCCCAGTCCTGAGCGTCGGTGCCGCCGGCGCCGGCGTTGATGCTGATCACGGCGCCCTCCTTGTCGTAGGGGCCGGAGAGCAGGCGCTCCAGTTCCCAACGATCGAGGTCGGCGCGCAGCTTCTGCAGAGCGGTGTTGGATTCGGCCAGCAGGTCGTCGTCGGGCTCCAGGCCGTAGAGCTCCAGGGTGGCTTCGCCGTCGGCGACCGCCGCCTGCCACTGGCCCAGCTGTTCGAGTTGGGCCTTCACCTCATCGAGCTGGCGCATCTTGGCTTGGGCCTGCTTCTGGTCGTCCCAGAACTCGGGTTGGGAGGCCAGTTGCTCGAGGTGCTGCTGCCGTGCTTTCAGTGCCGGTACGTCAAAGACAGTCCTGGGCGTTGCCCAGGCGGTCGGTGAGCTCGGAGAGGTCGCGTTTGAAGTCGGTGAGGTCGAGCAGGGCGGCAGCGGGGGTGCTGGCGGCGGTCACGGCGGGGTGCGCAGGGTTGCTGATGGTCTGACCGTATCAGTGGCGCCATCAGTGGCGCCCGTCCAATCGCTCCAGGGAGCCTGCCCAGTTGAGAATGGCTTGATCCGCTGTGAGCAGGGTGGCGCGGTGCCAGATCGCCGTGGCCGCAATGAAGCGGTCCGCAGGATCGGCATGGAAGGCGTCCAGCTCCACGGCTTGCAGGGCGACGCCGCCCTCGAGGGGCAGTTCGAGCAGGCCGGCTTCCAGCCAATCGGCGCGCCAGCGCGCGGGCGGCAGGCCGAGCTGGATGCGCCCTCGGCGTTCCAGCATGGCGGCCTCCCAGAAGCTGATGGCACTGACGGCCACTTGACCGTGCTCCCAGGCTTCGCGGATGGCCTGTCTGGCTTGGCTACCGAGCTGGGCGTCATCACGGTCCAGCCACAGCAGCACGTGGGTGTCCAGCAGGATCACTGCAGAACATCCCAGGGCTCATCCAGGGGCGCCATCACGTCACCGTCGAGGCGGGTGGAGAGGTGCAGGCCAAAAGGATCGGTGCGGCGACCACCTCGGCAGGGATGCAGCTCCGCTACGGGCTGCCCGTTCTTGGTGATGACCAGGGTTTCGCCACTGCGGGCGACATCGTCCATCAGACCAAGGCAGCGGGCCTTGAACTGGCTGGCGCTGATCTGCCGGACCATGGCGCTGCTCCCGTGATAGCTGGAGGTCGTGATGACCATGGTACTGACCATGGTTGCTCAGAAACCTCACTCGGGTCACTTCTAGGATCAGTGCACCTGCACAGAGGCCCCGATGGCGGCAACGGTTGAGATCTACACCTGGCGGTTTTGTCCCTTTTGCATTCGTGCCAAGGCCCTGCTCGATCGCAAGGGTGTGGCCTACACCGAGCACGTGATCGATGGCGATGAGGCGGCCCGCGCGGCGATGGCCGCCAAGAGCGGGGGGCGGCGCAGCGTGCCCCAAGCGTTCATCAACGGCCAGCACGTGGGCGGTTGCGACGATCTGCATGCCCTCGAGCGCTCCGGCCAGCTCGACGCCCTGCTGGCGAGCTGAGCGGTGGCTTCCCAACTGTTCGTGATCGATCCGATTGCGCGGCTCAACCCTGCCAAGGATTCCAGCGTCGCCCTGATGCAGGCGGCCCTCCGGGCTGGCGAGCAGGTGTGGGTGTGCAACCTGGCGGATCTGTCGGCGGCCGATGCGCCTGGAGGCCATGGCGCCTGGGTGGTGGCCCAGCCTCTGGAATCCCGGCCCGAAGGCCAGCCCCAGGCCGGCGAACCCTGGTATCGCCTGGGGGAGGCGCAGCGCCTCCCCCTCACGGCCTTTCCGCGCGTGTGGATGCGCAAGGACCCGCCCGTGGATGAGGCCTACCTCTATGCCACCCATCTGCTGGAGCTGGGTGAGCGCCAGGGGGTGCGGGTGCTGAACAGCCCGGCGGGGCTGCGAGCCTGGAACGAGAAGCTCAGTTCCCTGCGCTGGAGCCACCTGATGGCGCCCACCCTGGTGGCCAGCCGGGTGGAAACGCTGGCTGCCTTCACGGCCGAGCACGGCGAGGTGGTGCTCAAGCCTCTGGGCGGGCGGGCCGGTCAGGGGGTGGTGTTTGCCTCCGCCAGCACCCCAGGCCTGCGGGCGCTGCTGGAGCTGGTGACAGGCCAGGAGCAGCTGCCGGTGATGGTGCAGTCCTTCCTGGCTGGAGTGAGCGCTGGCGACAAGCGGATCCTGTTGGTGGATGGGGAGCCGCTGGGGGCGGTCAACCGGGTGCCGAGCGGCGGCGAATTTCGCAGCAACCTGGCCGTGGGCGGCCAGCCCGAGGCCACCGAGCTCACCGATCAGGAGCGCCACATCTGCGCCGAACTGGCGCCGGCCCTGAAGGCCGAAGGCCTGTTCTTTGTGGGCATCGATGTGATCGATGGCCGGCTCAGTGAGATCAACGTGACCAGCCCCACCGGTGTGCGGGAGGTGGAGCGGTTGGGGGGGATTCCCCTGGCAGATCAGGTGATCGAGCGGCTGCTGCGCAGCTGAGCTGGCAGGTTGAGCTGCTGCTGCAGCACACCTAGCTTGAGGGCCACCTCCTGCAGCTCCCGCTCCACCGTGGAGCCCCGCACCAGCCCCGCCCCTGCGGTGAGTTCGAGCCGATCGCCCCGCAGGGTGCCGCTGCGGATGGCCACCCGCAGGTCGGCGTCGCCGGCGCTGTCGATCCAGCCGATCGGTGCGGCGTAGTGGCCCCGCTCAAACGGCTCCAGGCTGCGCAGCCAGGCCATGGCTTCGCGCCGCGGTAGCCCGGCGACGGCGGGGGTGGGATGGAGGGCCGCGGCGATGGCGAGGGGTTGCTGCGGGCCCAGGGCCGCCGTGATCGGGGTGTGCAGGTGCACCAGCTGGCCGTGGCGCGCCAGGCGCGGGTGGCGTGGCCGGCGGGGGCGGAGGCCCACTTGCGCCAGCACGGCGGTGATGGTGTCCACCACCAGCTCGTGTTCGTGGCGATCCTTGTCGGAGTGCAGCAGGGCCGCGGCCTGATCGCCTGCTGGGGCCGTGCCTGCCAGGGCATCGCAGCGCAGCTGACCCTGCCGCACCGTGAGCAGCCGCTCCGGTGAGGCCCCGATCAGGGCGGCTCCCTGACACCGCTGCCAGAGGAAGCGGCAGCTGCCGCTCTGGTGGCGCCGCAGGGGGCTCAGCAGCTCCAGGGGGTCGGGAGTGGCGTCAAGGCGCAGCTCCTGGCGCACGGCCAGCACCACTTTTTCCAGTTCGCCCCGATCCACCCGGGCCAGGGCCTCCGCCACGGCGGAGCGGTAGCGCTCCTGCCAGCTGGAGCTCCAGCGCAGGCCCACCCGGTTGGCTTGTGCACGATCGGCTGGGATGGGATCCACCACCAGCCGCTCCAGGCGGCGAGCCTGCTCCCAGAGCTCTTCGGCCAGCTGCCGCGGCGTCACCTCGCCGCCGATGGCACGCTGCAGACGCAGCCAGCAATGCTGGCCCTGGCGGCTGAGTTGCCAGCGCGGCAGCACGGCCTGCACTCCCGGCACCCCACCCGGTTCGCTCTGCAGGGGCGCATCGAAGAAGGCGAAGGCCAGCAGCACCCGCGGCCTGGCCAGGGGCGGCCCTTGGGAAGCGGTGGCCAGGCGGCTGAGGCTGGCACTGGCAAAGCGTTGGGCCAGCTCGAAGCGTCGGGGCCCGCTCAGCTCCAGGCTGTTGGTGCGGCCGGCGGCGGCGATGCAGAGCCCGGGAGCGCCATCCCAGAGAAAGCGGAAGCCGTCGCCACCGGTGGGTTCGAGGTGGGGCAGCAGCAGCATCGGGTCGCCGCCGGCCAGGGGCAGCGCCAGGCTGAGCACGCCGTCCTCCTCCAGCTGGCGTGCCTGTTCGTTGGCGAGGGCCAGCAGCTGGGTGAACGAATCACCCGAGGAATCGGTGAAGGAAGGGGAGGCCTGCACCAGAAGGGGCCGTTGCCGCGACGAAGAGCTGCTCAAATGTATGGGTCCTGCAGCGGCTGCCGCCTGCGGCCCCCATCCCTGTGTCCAAGGTCGTCGCAAGCCGTTACGCCAGCCACCCGGATCGACGCCTGCTTTGGAAGGCGGCGATCAAATGGCCCATGTATGCCGTGGCGGTGATGCCGGTGCTGCTGGCCGCCGGCTGGCGCTTTGGCCGGGGAGAGCCGGTGCGCGTCGAGCAGCTGCTGCTGTTCCTACTGGCGGCAGTGCTGCTACTGGTCTGGGAAAACCTGGCCAACGATGTGTTTGATGCCGACACCGGCGTCGACACCCACGGCAAACCCCATTCGGTGGTGAATCTCACCGGGCGGCGGGATCGGGTGGCCCTGCTGGCCAACGGCTGCCTGCTGCTGGGCCTGGCCCTGATGGCCCTGGTGGCCTGGCGCAGCACGCCGGCGGTGCTGGCCCTGGTGCTGGCCTGCTGCGGGCTTGGATATGTGTATCAGGGGCCGCCCTTTCGCCTGGGCTACCGCGGCCTCGGGGAGCCCCTCTGCTGGATCGCCTTCGGTCCGCTGGCCACCGCCGCCGCCCTGCTCGCTCTGGCGCCGTCTGGCGCTGCCAGCACCCTGGCCATTCCCTGGGGCACGGCCCTGCTGTTGGGCAGCGGTCCCGCCCTGGCCACCACCCTGGTGCTGTTCTGCTCCCATTTCCACCAGGTGGAGGAGGACGCCGCCAACGGCAAACGCTCGCCCGTGGTGCACCTGGGCACGGGCCTTGCGGCGGCACTGGTGCCCTGGTTTGTGGCCGGTGCCCTGGCCTTGCAATGGGCGCCGGTGCTGGTGGGCCAGTGGCCCCTCACGGCCCTGCTGGGGGTGGTGGGTCTGCCGCCGGCCCGGGATCTTATTCGCCTGCTACAGCAGCAGCATCGCCATCCGGAGCGCATCGCCGGCAGCAAGTTTCTGGCCCTGCGCTTCCAGGCGCTCAATGGGTTGGGGTTGGCCTTGGGTCTGGCCCTGGGGCGCTGGTGGCCGGCTTGATCCGCCTGCAGTGGCGGCCCTTTGGCTTTGCTCTGCCCCAGCCCCTGGCCACGGCGGCGGGCACGGTGCACCAGCGGCGCGGCTGGCTGCTGCGGCTGCAGGGAGAGCAGGGGGGCGCAGGCTGGGGTGAGGCGGCCCCATTGGATGGGTGGCTGGAGCCGGTGGCCGCGGTGATCGAGGCCCTCGGATCCAGCCATCCCCGCCACGGCCTGGAGGCAGCGCTGACGGCCGGCGATCTGCCAGCGGCCCTTGCCTTCGCCCTGGGAGCCGCCCTGGCGGAGCTTGATGGACTGCCGCAGCGCCGCTGGCTGGCGCCGCCGGCATCGGCCCAGCTGCTGCCGGCCGGGCCGGCGGTGTTGGAGGCCCTCGATCGCGGCGCCCCGGCGACCGTGTTCAAGTGGAAGGTGGCCGTGTTTGCTGATCCCCTCGAGCGCGAGCTGCTGGAGCAGCTGCTTCAGCGGCTGCCGGCAGCGGCGCGCTTGCGCCTCGATGCCAATGGCGGCTGGGACCGGCCCACCGCGGCCGCTTGGGCCGAGCGGCTGGCGAGCGAGCCGCGGCTGCAGTGGCTGGAGCAGCCCCTCGATCCCGCCGACCAGGCCGGTCTGGCGGCCCTGGCCGATCGCCTGCCGGTGGCCCTCGATGAATCGCTGCAATGCCAGCCAGCCCTGCGCCAGAGCTGGCCCGGCTGGCAGGTGCGCCGGCCCAGCCAGGAGGGAGATCCTCGGAAGCTGCTGGCGGCCCTGGAGCGGGGTGCCCCGCGGCTGATGCTGAGCACCGCCTTTGAAACCGGCATCGGTCGGCGCTGGCTCGACCATCTGGCGGCCCTGCAGGCCGAGGGCCCCACGCCCGTGGCGCCGGGTCTGGCGCCGGGCTGGCAGGCGCCGGGGGGCCTCGCCAGTGCCGATCCTGAAACGGTGTGGGCCGCCGCAGGGCCGTCTGCTGGAGTGGAGGCTCGATGAGATTCGAGCAGCTGCAGCAGGCTTGGGCGGCCGGCCAGATCGTGGCGCTGGCGGGCCCTGCTCCGCGCGATCAGGAGGCGCTGGCCGCGGCGATCGGGCCCCAGGGGCTGGATCCCTTGCAGCGGCAGTGGGGCCCTGGAGTGGTGCTGGGCAGCGGCGGCAGTAGCGGCGGGAGGCGCTGGTGCCTCCAACCCCTGGCTCACCTGCAAGCCTCCGCCACGGCCACGGGCTCGTGGCTGGAGCAGCAGGGGCTGAACCCGGCGGCTTGCCTGCATCTCAACCCCCTGCCGCTGCACCATGTCAGCGGCCTGCTGCCCTGGCTGCGGGCGCAGCAGTGGGGCGCTGCCCACCGGCACCTGCAGCCGGCCTGGCTGCGCGATCCGGCCCTGTTGGCGGCCGCTGCGCCCGTGGATCCGACTCGCCCCGCCCTGCTGTCGTTGGTGCCCACCCAGCTGCAGCGCTTGATGGCGGCTCCAGAGGGTGTGGCCTGGCTGCAGCAGTTGGGGCTGATCTGGGTGGGCGGGGCGCCGCTGCCTCCCCAGCTCGCAGTGCGGGCGCGTCAGGCGGGGCTGCGGCTTGCCCCTTGCTATGGCGCCACGGAAACGGCTGCCATGGTGTGTGCCCTCCCCCCCAAGCGCTTTCTGGCGGCTGCAGCCGGTTGCGGTGCGCCCCTGGTGGATGTGGAGCTGCGATTGGGCCCGGATGGGGCCGTGGAGGTGCGCAGCGGGCGGCTCAGCCCGGGTTGGCTGGCGAACGGCCAGTTGCAACCCCTGCCCCGCTCCGCCGACGGGTGGTGGCGCAGCGGTGATGCCGGCCGCCTGGGGCCGGCGGGCCTGGTCGTGGTGGGGCGTCTCGATAGCGCCATCCACAGCGGTGGTGAAACCGTCTTTCCTGAGCCTTTGGAGGCCCAGCTGCTGGCGCTGGCCCAGGCGGCCGGTCTGCCCGTGCAGGCGCTGCTGCTGCTGCCTATGCATGATCCCGAGTGGGGCCAGCGCCTGGTGGCCTTGGTGCGGGCTGAGGGGATGCAGCCCTGGCCGGATCTGCAGCGCCAGCTGCGGCAGCTGTGTGAGCCCTGGGCGCCGGCCGAGCGCCCGACGCGTTGGCTGTGCTGCCCCGAGCTGGCCCCCACCGCGCTGGGCAAATGGCAACGCAGCCGTTGGCGGGATTGGATGGATGAGCTAGAAGCAAATCAGAAGTCCCGACCCACATCGGCCGATGTCGACCCTCTCTGACACCGAAATCGGCAACAAGAAGCTGGCGGCGGGACTCACCGGCATCTTCCTGGGTGCCTTTGGTGTGCACAAGTTTGTGCTGGGCTACAACAAGCCGGCCATCATCATGTTGGTGGTGTCGCTGTTGACCTGCGGAGTGGGTTATTTCGTTTTTCAGGTGATTGGCATTATTGAGGGGATCATTTATCTCGCCAAATCAAACGACGAATTTCGAGCTGAGTATCTCGATGCTGAGAAAGACTGGTTCTGAGTCGTCGGCCCAACGGCTGACGCTCGTTGTTTTGTTGGCCCTTGCCGGGGCTATCAGCTTTGTTGCGGCCGGCAGCATTCCCCACGATGGCCTGCATCCGATGGCCCTCATGGCAGCCCTGTTGCCGCTCCAGCTGGCGGCGCTGCTCTACGTGTTCCGCCGGCCCTAAAGCGGCTGAATGCCCTGTCCCAGGCTCGAGGCCTCCAGCCAGCGGTTGATGGGTTCGGGCAAAGGGCAGCGCTGACGACTGCCGGCGCTGATGGCCAGATGCCGGGTCAGCCCCAGCGCCACGCTGCGATCACCGCTCTGGAAGCTGTAGCGCACTTCAAAGGCCCCGGGATCGAGGCGCTGGGGCTCCAGTTGGATGGCCAGGGGATCGCCGCAGGCCAGAGGGGCGAGGAAGTCGGCGCTGCAATGCACGATGGGCAGGGCTACGGCGGGCGCGTGCCCCGGCCGCGGGAAGACATCGGCGGCCGCAAGACCGAACCGTTCCAGGCTCTCTTCGTAGGCCTCGTGGCACCAGCGCAGCAGCTGCTGGAAGTGCATCACCCCAGCGGCATCGGTGTCGCCAAAGCGCACCGTGCGGCAGAGCAGCAACCAGGCGCTTGAATCAGCGATCAACCGACCCCATGATCACGTCGATGGAGCCGAGGATGGCCATGATGTCGGCCACCTTGGCCCCCTTGAGGATGTGGGGCAGGATCTGCAGATTGTTGAAGTCGGCGGCGCGAATCTTGAAGCGCCAGGGGGTGACATCGTTGTTGCCCTGGATGTACACGCCGATCTCGCCCTTGCCGGATTCCAGGCGGGTGTAGAGCTCACCCTCGGGGATCTTGAAGGTGGGGGCCACTTTCTTGGCCACATACTGCAGATCGAAGGCCGAGGAAGGCCCCCCCTTGCCTTCGGCCATCCGTTGGGCTTCCAGGTTTTCGGTGGGGCCGCCCGGGATCATCTGGCAGGCCTGGCGCACGATCTTGAGGGATTCGCGCATCTCCTGAACGCGCACCCGGTAGCGGGCGAAGCAGTCGCCCTCTTTCTCCCAGGCCACGGCCCAGTCGAAGTCGTCGTAGCACTCGTAGTGGTCCACCTTGCGCAGGTCCCAGGGCACGCCGGAGGCGCGCAACATCGGGCCCGAAAGACTCCAGTTGATCGCCATCTCGCGGCTGATCACGCCCAGTCCCTCGATCCGGCGGCGGAAGATCGGGTTGTTGGTGATCAGCTTCTCGTATTCGTCAATCTTGGGGCCGAACCAATCGCAGAAGTCGAGGCACTTCTCCAGCCAGCCGTAGGGCAGATCCGCCGCCACGCCACCGATGCGGAAGTAGTTGTTGTTGATCAGCCGCTGGCCGGTGGCCGCTTCCCACAGGTCGTAGATCATCTCCCGCTCGCGGAAGATGTAGAAGAACGGCGTCTGGGCGCCCACATCCGCCAGGAAGGGGCCAAGCCAGAGCAGGTGGTTGGCGATGCGGTTGAGCTCCAGCATCAGCACGCGGATGTAGCTGGCGCGCTTCGGCACCGGCACATCGGCCAGCCGCTCGGGGGCGTTGACCACGATCGCTTCGTAGAACATGCCGGCCGCATAGTCCATGCGGCTCACATAGGGCACGAACATCACGTTCGTGCGGTTTTCGGCGATCTTCTCCAGGCCGCGGTGGAGGTAGCCGATCACCGGCTCGCAGTCCACCACGTCCTCGCCGTCGAGGGTCACCACCAGCCGCAACACCCCGTGCATCGAGGGGTGGTGGGGGCCGAAGTTGACCACCATCGGCTCCGTGCGCGTCTCCAGCTGCGTCATGGGGCCGTGGCCTAAGGGGTCGAATGCCGAGATCTTAGGAAGGAAGCGCCCGCCGTTCCCGGCTTCCCGCTTGTTCGATTCCCCTGGGGCCTTCGCCCACGTGCCCGTGCTGGCCGAGCCGCTGCTGGCGGCGCTGCCGGGTGGCGGCGGCACGCTGATCGACTGCACCCTCGGCGGCGGCGGCCACAGTGCGTTGCTGCTGCAGGCCCATCCCGGCTTGCGCGTGGTGGGGCTGGACCAGGATCCAAGCGCCCGTGCCGCCGCCGCCGAGCGCCTCGCCCCGTTTGGCGATCGCGCCACGATCGTGGCCACCAACTTCGCCGATTACGTGCCAGCTGAGCTGGCTGTGGCGGTGCTGGCCGACCTGGGGGTGAGCAGTCCGCAGCTGGATGTGGCGGCGCGGGGCTTCAGCTTCCGGCTGGCCGGCCCGCTCGACATGCGCATGAATCCCACGGCCGGTGAGACCGCTGGTGAGCTGATCGATCGGCTCGACGAGACGGCGCTGGCCGATCTGATCTACGCCTACGGCGAGGAGCGGCTCTCGCGCCGCATCGCTCGGCGCGTCAAAGAGCAGGGCCCGTGGGCCCCGCGGGATACCGCTGAGCTGGCCTATCTGGTGGCCGGCTGTTTCCCACCCCAGGCCCGCCGGGGCCGCATTCATCCCGCCACGCGCACGTTTCAGGCCCTGCGCATTGCCGTGAACGACGAGCTGGGCGTGTTGGACAAGTTGTTGCACAGCGCCCCGGACTGGTTGGTGCCTGGGGGGCTTTTGGCGATCATCAGCTTTCACTCCCTTGAAGACCGTCGGGTGAAGACGGCCTTTCTGGCCGATGAGCGGCTGGAGCGGGTCACGCGCAAGGCGATTCAGGCCAGCCCTGAGGAAGCGGAGGCCAACCCCCGCAGCCGCAGCGCCCGCTTGCGGATTGCGCGGCGGCTCAGCTGAGCAGGCCGGTGCGGTCTTCGGCGCCGAACAGCTGGCGGTAGGCGGCGGTGGAGATGCACAGCACCACCGGCACCACCACCAGCAGGCCGCCGTAGCTGAACAGGCCGCCGATGGCGTGGATCACACCTTCGACAATGCCCAGCCACAGCACCATCCACCAGCTGGGGTTCACCACGTTCACGCCTGATCCAAGCGTGTTGGTGGCCTTGGAGGTGCCCAGCAGCGACACCTGGATCAGGAACTTCTGGGTGACCAGCAGCCACACATAAAAGATCGCCACCACGATCATCGGGATGACGGAGAGGGCTTCATTGAGCTTGCCAAGGCCAGCACCGATCAGGGCAGCGATGGCGCCGGCTACGGCCACCACAATCGCCAGCAGAACTGCCGAGCCCAGCAGCCGGGCGCTGGCGGGACGGTCCCAGCGGGTGAAGTCGGCGAAGCAGGGCTTGCGGCCCTCCAGGCTCAGCCAGGCACCACGGGTGAGGCCCACCACGGTCCACAGGGCCACGATCACGTAGCCGATCACGCCTGCGATCAGCGCGATCCAGCCACCCACGGGGTGCACGACCATCAGCTCCTCCACCTTGGCCAGGCGGGCGGCACCGACGGCGGTCAGGGCGGCAAAGGGCAGCAGGATCAGGCCCGCCAGGGCCTGAAACAGCAGGAAGGCCCAGGGAGCCCGGCAGAAGGCGCCCCACCCGTCTTCAACGGCTTGGAGAATGTGCAGGCGGCTGTTGTCGGAGGGGGTGAGGGCCATGACCAAGGGCAGATGGCCCGGACGGTAGCGATGGACACACAAGGGCGCATCCGCTTTGTGAAGCTTTGATGGAAGTAGCGCTCCTCAGCGCAGCTCCCGCACTGCCGCTGCCACCGCGTCGATTGCCAGGGTAATGTCGGACCCGCTGGTTTCCCGGCCCAATCCGAAGCGAATCGAGGCGGCGGCCTGGGCGCGACTGCGGCCCAAGGCCGCCAGCACATGCGAGGGCGACCCCTGGCTGCAGGCCGAGCCGCTGCTCACGGCGATCCGCCCGCGCAGCAGCCGGTGCAGCCGCTGGCCGTCGACGCCCTGCACCGTCACGTTGAGGTTGTGGGGAAGCCGGGGCGTCAGGCCTCCGTTGAGCTCGATGCTTCCGAGGGCCTGCAGGCCCTCCCAGAGCTGGTCCCGCAGGGCCCCGAGCCGCCCGGCCCGCTCCTCCCGGTCGGCCTCCGCCTGCGTCAGCGCCTCCCCCAGTCCCACGATCAGGGGCACCGGCAGGGTGCCGGCCCGGCGCCCGTCCTGTTGACCGCCGCCGTGCAGTTGGGGTGCCAGCCGCAACCCCGGCCTCACCAGCAGGGCCCCCACGCCCTTGGGGCCGTAGAGCTTGTGGCCGCTCAGGCTCAGCAGGTCGATGCCCAGGGCGTCCATGGCCAGGGGGATGTGGCCGGCGGCCTGGGCGGCGTCCACATGCAGCAGCACCCCCCGCTGGCGGCACAACTCGCCGATGGCGGCTAGGGGCTGAAGCACGCCGATCTCGTTGTTGGCGGCCATCACGCTGAGCAGCAGCACGTCGTCGCCCAGGGCGGCTTCGAGCTGGGCGAGATCCACCAGGCCATCGGGGCCCACCGGCAGCAGCTGCACCGGAAAGCCATGGCGTCCCAGATAGGCCAGCGGATCCAGCACGGCCCGGTGCTCGCTCACCAGGCTCAGCAGCCGCCGGCGGGGATGGCCCTGCTCCAGAGCCGCCTCGCACACCCCCTTGAGGGCCAGGTTGTTGGCTTCGGTGGCACCGCTGGTGAAGATCACCGCCTCCGGGGCGGCGCCCAGGGCGCGGGCCAGCTGGCCGCGGGCCCTCTCCACGGCGGCAGCGGCCTCCAGGGCCGGGCGGTAGAGCCGGCTGTCGGGGTTGGCGCAGTGCTCGCTCCACCAGGGCGCCATCGCCGCCACCACCGCCGGATCGCAGGGCGTGGTGGCGTGGTGGTCGAGGTAGGCGAGCATGGAGGTGCTTCTAGACCTCCATGGTGCCAACCAGAACCCTCACCCTGGTGGCCCTGGCCGCTTTGCTGGCATCGCCTGCCTGGGCGGAGGGCGGTGGGGTGCGGCCTCAGGACGCCCGGCCGCCGGGGCTGATCCTGCTGCAGGAGCGCCCCGGCCTGGGCGGCATGCAGGCGGTCGGCATCTACAACGTCGTGGCCGATCCCAGCAGCCCCGGCCTGTGGCGCATCAAGTTTTGGGACGAGCAGCCCAAGGATGTGAAGGTGCGCAGCGAAACGGTCCGCTGCAGCCCGGCCGCACCGATGCGGGTCACCAGCAATGGGGCCTACCTCTTCCTGCGCGAACTCAACCCCGGCGGCCCAATCACCCCGGCCAACCGCATCGACCACCTGGTGTGGTGGGCCACCTGCTTCCCCGAGCAGGCGGGCAAGGATCCGGCCGGCCTGGCGGCTCTGGCGCTCCAGCTGGGCTACAGCGGCACGCTTCGGGAATCCGAGCAGGTGTTGCCTGGACGGCCCCGCTGAGCGCCTGCAGACTTGCGGCCATGAACCTTGAATCCGATCCCACCCAGGCCACCGCGGCTCCGGAAACCCCGGCCACGCCCGTGCGCCTGCTGCTGGTCGACGACGAGCCCGGCCTGCGCACCGCCGTGAAGGCCTATCTGGAAGATGTGGGCTTCGCGGTCACCACCGCCAACGACGGCGAGCAGGGCTGGACGGTGGCCCAGGAGCTGCTGCCCGATGTGATCCTCAGCGACGTGATGATGCCGCGCTGCGACGGCTACGGCCTGCTCAAGAAGCTGCGGGCCGATGAGCGCCTGGGGGGCACGCCGGTGATCTTCCTCACCGCCAAGGGCATGACCGCCGATCGCATCGCTGGCTTCCAGGCCGGCTGCGACGACTACATCCCCAAGCCCTTCGATCCCGACGAGCTGGTGGCCCGGGTTCACAACGTGGTGAACCGTCAGCAGCGTCTGCTGGCCGAGGCCGCCCGCTTCGCCGACGCCGACATCGGCCAGCTCTCCAAGCAGATCACCGAGATCCGCTCGTTGCTCGCCACCGGTGGCACCAAGAAGCCGGCCACCACTTCGGAGCATGTGTTCACGCCGCGGGAGGCCAGCGTGCTGCAGCTGGTGGCCGAGGGAATGATGAACAAGGAGATCGCCCGGCGCCTGGAAACCTCGATCCGAAATGTCGAGAAGTACGTCAGCCGCCTGTTCATCAAAACCGGCACGGCCAGCCGCACCGAGCTGGTGCGCTACGCCCTCGAGCACGGTCTTGTGGACTGAACCGTCTTGTGGATTGAGCTGCCAGCGGCGTTCAACCGGGGCCACGCCTACCGCGATCGCGTGACTCCCCGCGACGGGGGCCAGTTGTTGAGCGCGTTTTACACAGCCCGCTACCCCCATTCCAGTGCGGCGGTGTGGCGACAACGGCTCGCCGCCGGCGAGATCTGCAGGAACAACCAACAGCTCCAGGCCGATGTCGCCCTCGCAGCCGGGGATGGGCTGATCTGGCATCGGCCCCCCTGGCAGGAAGCCGCCGTGCCGGTGTTGCCCGGCCCCTTGTTCGACGACGGCGACCTGCTGGTGTTCGACAAACCCAGTGGCCTGCCGGTGCTGCCGGCCGGTGGCTTTCTGGAGCACACCCTGCTGGCCCAGCTGCAGGCCCGCTGGCCTGACGCTCGGCCCGTGCACCGCCTGGGACGCTTCACCTCGGGGCTGCTGATCTGCGCCCGCCGCAGCGCCACCCGCGCCTGGCTTAGCGCCCAGCTGCGGGAGAGCACGGCACAACAACAGCGCCTTCAAAAAAGCTCCACAACTGTGACCACATTGGTGAGCCCCTGCCGCAAGACCTACCGGGCCCTGCTGCAGCCACCCGCCCCCGGCTCGCCTCTGCTGGCGCTGGAGCCCGGCGAGCTGCTCAGCCTCACCACCCCGATCGGTCGCTGTGCCCATGGGAGCCTGGGCACCATCTGGGCTGCCGCCCCTGCCGCCCCTGCGGATCCCGCCGCACTGCCGGCCTTGAGCGTGCTGCGCCTGCTGGAGCGGCGCGAGCGGGCCTGGTCGGTGGAGGTCACGATCGCCACCGGCCGCCCCCACCAGATCCGCATCCACACCGCCGCCGCCGGGGCCCCGCTGCTGGGCGATCCGCTCTATGGCCCTGGCGGTGGCGCCCAGGCGGGGGCCCTGCCGGGGGATGGGGGCTACCACCTGCATGCCCATCGGCTGCAGTTGGCCTGCCCCGATGGCGGCCTGCTCGAGTTGGAGGCGCCATTGCCCGAGGCCCTGCGCGGTGCCGCCGATGGTTGAGTTTTTGCATTCGGGGCTTGTTGAACAGACTGTTGAACGCCCTGGTCTGCACCTGCGCCACTGGCCGGCCTGGCTGCCGCCGGCCCGGGCGGCCGAGCTCCTGGCGGCGCTGCAGGCCGAGGTGCCGTGGAAGCAGGAGGCGATCACGCTCTATGGCCGGCGTCACCTGCTGCCGCGGCTCACCTGCTGGATGGCTGATCCCGGCTGCGGCTACCGCTACAGCGGCCTGGCCAACGCGATTGAGTCTTGGTCGCCGGCCGCCGCCGAGCTGCGCCAGGCCCTGCACGAGCTCACCGGCTGGCGCTTTAACTCCCTGCTGCTTAACCGCTACCGCGACGGCCGCGATGCCATGGGCTGGCATGCCGACGACGAACCCGAGCTCGATCCCGCTGCGCCGATCGCCTCGCTCAGCTTCGGGGCCCCCCGCGACTTCCGCCTGCGGCCCCGGCCCAGCCCCCGCCGGCCGCCTGGTGCTCCGCTGCCCGAGGGGTATGGCGAGGAGGGCATCAGGCAAGGCGACCCCTGCGCGCCGTTCAACATCGCGTTGCACAACGGCGATCTGCTGTTGATGGAACCCCCCACCCAGTTGTGGTGGCAGCACGCCCTGCCCAAGCGCCTGCGGTTGGAGCAGGAGCGTCTCAATCTCACCTTTCGGGTGGTGCGCTCAGGCGCGCAGGTCTGATCAGGCCCGTTCGAAGGCGATCAGGCGGGAGAAATAGAAGGGCGCCTTGTTGAGGCTGCGGCGCACGGGCCGGAAGCCGGCCTCGGCGGCGGCGGCCACGATGCCCGCCTCGCGCAGGGTGTAGGCCCGGGTGGTTTTGCTGGGGCCCGGGAACAGCTGGCCGATGCCCTTGAGCAGCGCCAGCAGCGGCGTGTAGGGGGCAAAGCTCACGATCAGGTGCTGCTCCGCCATGCCAGCCAGATGGCGCACCATCTCCTCTGCAGGGGCCTGGGGGTAGTGGATGAACACATCCAGGCAGATCACCGTGTCGTAGCGGCCGCTGAGGCTCTCCAGATCGGAGGCCAGGAAGTGGATGCGCCCCGGGGCGATGCCGGCTTCGACGGCGCGGCGCTCGGCTTCCTGCACCATGGCGGCCGACAGGTCGGAGGCGGCGATCGATCCGGCCCCCAGCTGGGCCAGGGGCAGGGTCAGGCTGCCCACGCCACAACCGGCATCACAGAAGCTGCGCTGCTCCAGGTTGCCCTGCTCCTGCAGCCAGGCCAGCACGTTGTCCACCGTTTTCTGGTGGCCGATGCGGATGTTGCGCTGCACCCGGTTGACGTCCTCGGACTCGCTGTAGATGCGGTTCCAGCGGTCGAAACCTGTGGTTTCGAAGTAACCCTTCACCTCGGCTTTTTCGGCTGCTGTTTCGGCTGCGGTATGCATCGAGCGGGGCAATGGGCCTCTGGATGGGCCGGATCCTAGGGAGCTACCCCCGTCTCAGAGCACCTGGAGTTCACGCCGCACGTCTGCCAAGGGGCGTTCGATCCAGGGCCAGAAGTCCCAATGGAAATCGCGGATCGGCCCGGTTGTGGCGCCGCCGCGCTGCAAGGCCTGCGCGAAGGCAGGGGCATCGAGCTGATCTTTCAGTTTTGGTGCAACGCTTCCCGCCAGGGGATCGGCGATGCCCATTTGGAACTGCAACAGTGCCGGCAGGCCAATCAGCAGGGCGTGGTCCGGGAACAAGCCCATCGCGAAGCCCAGCACCTGCAGTTCGCCGTTGGGATTGGTGGCGTACCCGCCGATCACATGGTGCAGGTCGTGGATGGCCACATAGGCGTAAGGAAGGCCCCTGCGACTCCCGGGGTAAGGGAAGTTGTTGTCGATGTAGTAAGCGTGCAGGCCTGCCCCCAAGCTGCCGGCTGGTGCCGCATTCAGGGCGGCGTAGCGGCTTTCGTGTTCCCGATCGATGCCCACGCCCAGCATTGGCAGGATGAAGCGGGCATAGCCCTGCACCACGCCATCGTTGTTGAGCGCATGGAAGGTGCGGCGGTACATGTCGCCGAAGCTCTTGAGCACGTGCCCGCGGCACACCTCCTCCAGATCGGCCATCGTTTCGGGCTCCACCTGGAGCTCGACGGCGATGCGCTTCAGGAGCTGCACCTTGGCCTGATCGAGCCGAGGCTCCAGGAAGGCCAGCAGCGTGAGCAGTTGCATCACCTCCTGCCGCTGGCGGCGGCTGAGCACCAGCCCCGATAACCCCACTGGGATGGTGGCGGCTGGATCTTTGGGCCAGGGTTGGCCCAACAAGGAGGGGAACAGCGTCGCCAGCAGTTCGCGCTCCCGCTCCGTTGGGCGCTCTTTCCCCTCGGCGCTGATCAGGGCCTCACAGGTTTGGGCAACGGCCCGCACCGCAGCGGGTGGCAGGGAAGCCAGGTCGTGAAACGCCATGGCGCCCGGTTGGTCGTCGGCTGTCCTGTCCTATCCACGCTTTGCTCGTACTGCAACACCCCTCGAGCTGGCCTGCATGGCCGCCACCTCCGTCAGGCCAGCGCCATCGAGGCATCGCTGATGCCATGAATCCGTAGGAAGGACTGCAGCGCCTAGATGGAGGCGGCCACGGCCCGCTGCCACACCAGGCCCTCAGCCCCCGCATGCCAGCGCAGGGCCTCGACCAGGGGCGTGCCCAGCAGCAGCTGGGGCAGGCTGCGGTCATCCCCCAGCACCCGGCGCGGCAGCACGGTGGCCGCGGCGATGGCGCGGCCGGGTTCGCCGGTCCACTGCGCCAGGCGGCGCACCCCCTCCAGCAGCGGCAGGGTGACCCCGGCCAGGGTGCCGTCCTGCAGCCGGCAGCTGCCGTCCTGCACGATCAGCAGCCGTTCATCCCAGCGGTGCTGCCCCTCCCCCAGTCCGTAGGGGGCCAGGGCATCGCTCACCAGCACCACCTGCTCCGGGGCCAGCCGCTGCAGCAGCACGGCCATGGTGGGGGTCACGTGCACCCCATCGGCGATCAGGCCGATCGCCACGTCGCCCCGCAGGGCGGCCGCCGCCACCGGCCCCGGTGCCCGGTGGTGCATGCCAGGCATGGCATTGAAGGCGTGGGTGAGCATCGTCACCCCGCGCGCAAAGGCCTCTTCGGCCTGGGTTTCGCTGGCGGCGCTGTGGCCCAGGCTCACCACGATGCCTCGCTCGGCCAGGGCGGCGATCACCGCTTCGGCTCCGTCGAGCTCCGGGGCGAGGGTCACCAGATCGATGTCGTCCTCGAAGCCGTCGATGCGCTCCAGCAGCGCCGCCAGGCTCGGGGCGGCCAGGTGCTGGGCGGGATGGGCGCCGCGCCGCGTTGGCTCCAGGAAGGGGCCTTCCAGATGGGCCCCCAGCAGCTGGCAGCGGCCCGGGCGATGCCGCGCGCGTGCTTCGGCCAGCACGGTGAGGGCCTGGCGCAGCGGCGCGACGCCGCAGGTCACCAGGGTGGGACAGATCGCTTCGACGCCATCGCGCCAGAGCAGCTCCAGCAGCTGCTCCAGCTGAGGTAGATCGGTGGCGGTGAGTTCCGGGAAGGCCAGCCCCAGGCCGCCGTTGATCTGCAGGTCCACCCCGGCCGGGCTGAGCCAGTCGCCGCCCCAGTCGTCACCGGTGGCCCGGCTGCCATCCGGCAGGGGTTCCACCAGGGCGATCAGGTTGTCGTCGTCGAGGCCAATGCGCCAGCGCTGCTCGGCGCCGTGGCTGCAGCGCCGAGCCTGGGGCAGGCGAACGTTGCTGAGCCAGTGCATGGGCAGAGGAGCGCAGGTGTGGCGTCTGGGCGGTCAGACGTGACAATGCCATTCTCTGCCTGCGCCTGCGTGGTTGCGCTTCCTTCCCCTGGATCGTCTGCGCCGGATCCCGCCCCCCGCGTGGCGGTGGTGATGGGCAGCGATTCCGACCTGCCCACCATGCAGCCGGCGGTGGAGGTGCTGGAGCGCTTCGGGGTGGTGGTGGAAGTGCGGGTGCTCTCGGCCCATCGCACGCCGCTCGAGATGATGGATTTTGCCCAGCAGGCCGCTGGCCGCGGCCTGAAAGTCATCGTTGCCGGCGCGGGTGGGGCCGCCCACCTGCCCGGGATGGTGGCCGCGCTCACCACCCTGCCGGTGATCGGCGTGCCCGTGCAGAGCCGGGCGCTCGCCGGGGTGGATTCGCTCCACTCGATCGTGCAGATGCCGGCGGGCATCCCCGTGGCCACGGTGGCCATCGGCAACGGCACCAACGCCGGCCTGCTGGCTGTGCAGATCCTGGCCACCGCTGACGAACGCCTGGCGGCCGCCATCGCGGCCTATCGCGCTGAGCTGCACGCCCAGGTCACCAGCAAGGACCGCCGCCTGGTGGAGCTCGGCAGCCGCGCCTACCTGGAGCAGATGGGCTGATGCTCGAGCGCCTTGTCCTGCCCCCCTGGTTGAAGGCCGGCCTGGCCCTGCCCCTGCTGGTGCTCAACCTCTGGGTGCTGCGTCAGCTGCTGCTACCCCTCGCCCCCTTCCCGGCGCTGTTTGTGGGAGCCGCCCTGATCGCCTTCCTGCTCGATTTACCCAGCCGCTGGCTGATGGGCCGCGGTCTGCCGCGCTGGCTGGCCACCGCCTTGGTGGTGGGTCTCAGTTTCGGGCTGCTTGCTTTGGCGGCTGTCTGGCTGGTGCCGCGGCTGATTGAGCAGCTGGGCGAGCTGATCACGGCCTTGCCCGGCTGGTTGGCCCAGGGCGAAACGCTGCTGCAGCAATTGCAGGCCTGGGCTGGCACCCGGGGGCTGCCCACAGATTTCGGCGACCTCAGCAGCGAATTGCTCACGCGCACCAGCCTGCTGGCCCGTCAGGTCAGTCAGCAGCTGCTCGGATTGCTCGGCGCCACCGTGGGTCTCACGGTGAACACCGTGATCGTGCTGGTGTTGGCGGTGTTTCTGCTGTTGGGCGGGGAGGGCATCAGTGCGGGCCTCGCCCAGTGGCTGCCGCCAAAGGTGCGGGAGCTGGTGGTAACCACCCTCAATCGCACCTTCCGGGGATACTTCGCCGGCCAGGTGGTGCTGGCGTTGATCCTCAGCGCCGCCCAGATCGTGGTGTTCACGCTGCTGGGCATTCCCTATGGCGTGCTGTTTGCGGTGGCGATCGGCTTCACCACCCTGGTGCCCTACGCCAGCGCCCTGACGATCGTGGTGGTCAGCCTGCTCCTGGCCCTTGACGATCCCCGCACCGGCCTGGAGGTGCTGGCGGCCGCCATCAGTGTGGGCCAGGTGGTCGATCAGGTGATCCAGCCCCGGCTGATGGGACTGATCGTTGGCCTGCAGCCGGCCTGGCTGCTGATCAGCCTGCCGGTGGGGGCCCGGTTGGGCAGCCTGCTGGGGCTGGGCGATCTACTGGGCCTGCTGCTGGCGGTGCCCACGGCCAGCTGCGCCAAGACTTTCCTCGATGCCTGGGGCGACCAGCTGCGGGCTGGGGAGTCGCTCAGCCCGCCTGGGGAATCACGCCCTGGCTTGCCAGGTAACTGAGCACCTGCGCCACCGAGTCCTCCAGGCTCTGGCTGCCGGTGTCCACCCGCAGCTCGGGCTGCTCGGGGGCCTCATAGGGGCTGGAGATGCCGGTGAACTCCTTGATCTCGCCGGCCCGCGCTTTGGCGTAGAGCCCCTTGGTGTCGCGCTGCTCGCACACGTCCAGGTTGGCGGCGCAGTGGATCTCGATGAAGTCGCCGGCGTCCACCAGGTCACGGGCCTTGTCACGGTCGGCCTTGAACGGTGACACGAACGCCGTCAGCACCACCACGCCCGCATCCAGAAACAGCTTGCTGACCTCGCCGATGCGGCGGATGTTCTCCTCCCGGTCGGCGTCGGAGAAGCCCAGGTCTTTGCAGAGGCCGTGGCGGATGTTGTCGCCATCCAGCACGTAGCAGGCCAGCCCCCGCTCAAACAGGGCCGAATTCACGGCATTGGCCAGGGTGCTCTTGCCGGCGCCGCTGAGGCCGGTGAACCAGAGAATGGCGCTGCGGTGGCCCCGCTGCTCGGCCCTGGCAGCCCGGTCCACGGAGGTGTGGTGCCAGGCGATGTTGGTGGAGGCTCCCTGGTTGGTGAGTTCGCCGTAGGGGACCGTTGGCGGGATTGGGGAGGCGGCCATCGCGCTCTGCTGCAGGCTGATGGGCCAAGTATCCCCCGCTGCCGGCGCGGGCCCGAGTGCTCAGCCTCCCGCCTGCTTGGGTCGGTAGCCGGCCTTCTCCAGGGCGGCCAGGGCCGGCGCCACCTGGTCGCCCTGGAGCTCAATCACCCCGTCTTTCACGGTGCCGCCCGTGCCGGCGGCAGCCTTGAGCTGCTTGAGCAGGGTCTTGAGTTCGGCTTCCAGCGCCTCCAGTCCGGTGATCGCCGTCACCAGTTTTCCGCCCTTGCCCGCCTTGGTGCGCTGCACCCGCACCCGCTGCTGGGCCTTGGGGTTGGGCCCGCCAGCGGCACTGCCGGCCGCGGCGCGTTGCAGGCTTTCCGGCTTGCTGAATTCCTGCCAGCCGCCCTTGGCCATGGCTGCTTCTTACGCTGCACTGATCTTGCTCCGCCGCTGGTGACCAGCATCGTCCCCCCCGTGTCGTCTGCTGGCGGCCTGTCTTCGGCTACCGGCCCCGATCCCGCCGCCCTCGAGCTCGCCGCCCGCCCCAATGGCCTGGGTCGCTATGGCCAGTTTGGCGGTCAGTACGTGCCGGAAACCCTGATCCCTGCCCTGGCGGAGCTGGAGCAGGCCGCTGCCGAGGCCTGGAAGGATCCGGCTTTCACCGACCGGCTCAACCACCTCCTGCGCACCTATGTGGGGCGGCCCAATCCTCTTTATGAAGCGGAGCGGCTCAGCGAGCACTACCGCCGCGCCGAGGGCGGCCCACGCATCTGGCTGAAGCGCGAAGACCTCAACCACACCGGTGCCCACAAGATCAACAACGCCCTCGGGCAGGCGCTGCTGGCTCTGCGCATGGGCAAGAAGCGGATCATTGCCGAAACCGGCGCCGGCCAGCACGGCGTGGCCACCGCCACCGTGTGCGCCCGCTTCGGCCTGGATTGCGTGGTGTACATGGGCGCCGAAGACATGCGCCGTCAGGCCCTCAACGTGTTCCGCATGCGCCTGCTGGGGGCCAGGGTGCAACCCGTGACGGCCGGCACCGCCACCCTGAAGGACGCCACCAGTGAGGCGATCCGCGACTGGGTGACCAACGTGGAGACCACCCACTACATCCTCGGCTCGGTGGCGGGCCCCCACCCCTTCCCGATGCTGGTGCGCGATTTCCACGCCGTGATCGGTGAGGAAACCAAGCGCCAGTGCCACGAGGCCTTCGGCCGCAATCCCGATGTGCTGGTGGCTTGCGTGGGCGGTGGCTCCAATGCCATGGGTCTGTTCCACCCCTTCGTGCCCGACACATCCGTGCGGCTGGTGGGCGTGGAAGCGGCCGGCGATGGTGTGGCCACCGGCCGCCACGCCGCCACCATCACCGAGGGGCGGGTGGGCGTGTTGCACGGTGCCATGAGCCTGTTGCTGCAGGACGAGGAGGGCCAGGTGCAGGAGGCCCACTCGATCAGCGCCGGCCTCGATTACCCCGGGGTGGGCCCGGAGCACAGCTACCTGAAAACCATCGGCCGCGCCGAATACGGCGCCGTCACCGATGCGGAGGCCCTCGAGGCCCTGCAACTTCTGTGCCGCCTGGAGGGCATCATCCCGGCCCTGGAAACGGCCCACGCCTTCGCCTGGCTGGAGAAGCTCTGCCCCACCCTGGCCCCCGGCACCGAGGTGGTGCTCAACCTGTCGGGTCGCGGCGATAAGGACGTGAACACCGTGGCCGAGAAGCTCGGTGATCAGATGGGGGGCTAACCCAACAGCCGTTCCAGCACCTGGGCCACCGACTGCACCGCGGCCCGGGCAGTGGCATAGGCCATCCGCATCGGACCCACCAGGGCCACCTGGCCGATGCCGCCATCGCCGCTGCGGTAGTCGGCCTGCACCACCGCGCACTGATGCAGGGCCCGGTGCGGATGCTCGGCGCCAATCCAGATGCCCGGTTGGGGCAGGAGCTGTTGGGGGGCATCCTCCACCAGCTCCACCAGGGGCCGCAGGCTGAGGGTCTGGCTGAATTCCGGTTGCGCCAGCAGGCCCGCCAGGCCGGTGGTGACGGCGCTTTCACCCTCCAGCTGCCGCGATTGCCCATGGCTGGTCAAGGCCTGGCGCAGCACGGCGCCGCTGCTGCGCAGATGGGACGGCAAGGTGCCCCAGTCGATCGCCCCGCCCTGGAGCTGGGCGCTGACCCAGCGCTCCAGGGCGGCCAGCTCGGCTACGGCCTGGGCGGGCAGCCGCAGGTTGAGGCTGCTGGCGGTCGCGCCCCCCTCCACCAGAAACACCAACAACCGCTCGCCACTGGCCACCAGCCGCAGCGCCTGCAGCTGGGGTTGGTGGCGTTGGGGGCGGGTGATCAGGCTGAGCAGGCCGGTGAGATCGGCCAGGCGCCGGCTCAGGTGCAGCAACAGGTCGTCGAGGGCCGCCCACTGCAGGCTCAGCCCGGTGAGCTCTCGCTCGAGCTGCAGGGCCGCTGCGCCGGGGGCGGGCAGCAGCTGGTCGACATAGGTGCGGTAGCCCTGCTGGCTGGGGATCCGGCCGGCGGAGGTGTGGGGCTGGGTGAGCAGGCCGCGTTGCTCCAGGGCCCCCATCGCCGAGCGCACTGTCGCCGGACTGGCTTGCAGCCCAAAGCGCCGCACCAGGGTTTGGCTGCCCACCGGTTCCATGGTGTCCACGTAGTGCCGCACGGCGAGCTGGAGCACCTCCTGCTGCCGAAGAGGCAAGGGGCGGGGGGACGGAGACTGCAAGCGAACGCTGCAGGGGTGCGGCGATCGTAGGCAGACACCGCTGGTCTCAGTAGCGGGGCACGCCGGGATCCACTTCGATGCTCCAGGCATCGATGCCCCCCTGAACGTTCCACACTGCGCCGTAGCCGTGTTCCTGGATCAGCCAGCAGCCCAGGTGCCAACTGCGCACGCCCGCATGGCAGAGCACCGCCACGGGGCGGTCGCGGTCGAGCAGCTGGTGGAGGTTGCCGATCCAGTCGGCGGAGCGGCTCAGGGGGAGGTGCACCACGGGGCAAGCCAGTTGGGCCAACTCCAGTTCGGCGTCTTCGCGCACATCCACCAGCTGGATCGGCTCGCCCTGCTCCAGTCGGGCCTGCAGCTCGCGCGCCCGGATGGTCTGCGGTGTGCCGGCCTCGGGGCGGTCTGGATGGTGCATCTCGGGCACGGGGGGTGGGTTGGGGTCAAGATGGGCCCATCCTGCGTGGGGCGCATGAAGGCCCGCCCGTTTCTGGCGGTCGTGCTGGCGGTAGCGTTGCTGTTGCTGAGCCTGGCGGCCGGCGGCTGGTGGCTGGTGCTGCAGCGCTCCCCGTTGCAGTTGCAGCATCAGGCCCTGGTTCCGCCGCAGGCGGCCCGATTCGTGCCCCGGCAGGCCGCGCTGAGCCTCTACCTGCTCACCGATGGGAAGCAACCTGTGGGCTACGCCCGGGCGGTGGCGCCCACCCGCGAGCGGCGGGCGGCTGTGGCGGCGGTAGCAGGCCTGCGGGACGGCGCCTTCGCGGCGGCAGGCCTGGATTACCCCGGTGAGCTGGCCCCCTGGCTGGGCCGCGAACTGGGTCTGGCCCTGTTGGCCTCCGAGCCTGGTGCGGCCCCCGATGGTTGGTTGTTGTCGCTGCGCAGCCGCGATGCCGATGGGGCCCGCCGCTTCCTGCAGCGCTTCTGGCAGACCCGCAGCCTGGCCGGCACCGATCTGCAGATCAGTAGCTACCGCGGCATGGGGCTGATCAGTGGCCGCGGCGCCCTGGTGGGCACCACGCCGGTGCCGATCGCCACCGCGCTGATCAACGACGACCTGGTGCTGATCGCCTCCGGCCGCGGCGTGCTCGAGCAGGCCCTCGACGTGTCCCAGATCGACGAACTCAACCAGGCCGCCAGCCCCCGCTTCCGCCAGGCCGTCCAGCGCCTGGGCCAGGGTGCTGCCCTGCTCACGGCCCGCCCGGAGGCCCTGGGGTCCTGGCTGGGCCTGCCTCCTGCATTCACGGCGCCGGGAGCCGTGCAGGAGCTGGTGGCCAGCCTGCGCCCCGATGGCCGCTCACTGGTGCTGGATGGTTGGCTGCAGGTCGGCCCGGATGTTGAGCCCAAGGCTCTTCTGCCCGTCCCCGCTGCAGGCGCTGCCACCGGTGCCGCCCTGCTGGAGGCCCTGCAGGCCCCTTCCGACAGCCTGGCGCTCGTGCAACAGCCCGCGGCCTGGCCCGCGCTCTGGCAACCGCTGCTGGCGGCGGTGCTCCAGGTGCCCGAGGGATCCTTGCCAGCGCAGGTGGCGGCGGCCGATGCCGGCCCGCTGCTGTGGAGCCAGAGCCGCCAGGGCTGGTTGCTCGGCACCGCCGCCGACCAACCCGATCCCGCCGTGCTCGATGGGGCCCTGGCCGCTGAGGGCTTGATTGCTGCCCCCCTGCCTGTGGAGGGTGACACCAGCGTTCGGGTCTGGACCCGCTTGGAGGCGCCGCAGGGCGGTCGTCGTGCGACGCGGGCCGAGTCAGACCAGCTCCAGGCGAGCCTGGCCGGTGCCCGCTCCAGCCAGGGGCGCCTGGCTTGGTGGGGGCAGACCCTGGCGGTGCTTCAGGAGCAGCGCGACTCCCGCCAGCCTCCCCGGTTGCGGCTGGAGCAAGTTGCCGCTCTCGATCTGCCCCAGGCGCCCCTGCAATGGGCGATGGGTGGTGAGCGGGCCCGGTCTCTGTTGCAGCGCTGGAGCACCTGGCAGCTGCTCTCGGGCTTGGCGGGCCATCCCCTGGCTCCGGGGGTGCAGGGGCTCAGCCTCGGCCTCGCCGCGGCCCCAGATGCCCCCCCCGACGGGGGAGCCGGTGTGCACCTCAAGGCGCGCCTGGGTTTTGGCTGAGCGCGAACTGCTGCTTTGGCGCCATGGCCTGGCCGAGGAGCGTCACCCCGACCTCCCGGATAGCGCGAGGGCCCTCACGCCCGAGGGGATCCGCCGCACGGCGGCGGTGGCGGAGCAGCTGCACCGGCTGCAGCTCGATTGCGATCAGCTGCTGAGCAGTCCCCTGCGGCGGGCGGTGCAGACCGCGGAGCTGGGCGTGGCAGCTGGCCTGGCCGCCGGTTTCGTGGTGGAGGCCAGCCTGGCCCCAGGGGGCGATCCGCGGCCGCTGCTGCAGCCAGGCGCCTGGCGGCGGTTGGGCCTGGTGGGCCATGAGCCGGATCTGGGCCACCTGGCCTCCAGCCTGCTGGGGGCGCCGGCGGGCACGCTCACCCTCCGCAAGGCCGGCATCGTGATGATCAGGCTCGGGGCGGCTGGTGCCCGCCTGGAGGCCCTGATCGGCCCTCGGTTGCTGCGGCTACGGCAGTCGTCGCGCCGGTCGCCGTAGGTTCGCAGCATCGATCGCGTCGCGCATGGCAGCAAGCGGAGCTCAGGCCCCGAGCCTTTTTCGCCCTGGGTTGGAAGGGGTGCCGGCCACCCAGTCGTCGATCTGCGACATCGACGGCCAGCTGGGGGTGTTGACCTACCGCGGCTACCGCGTGGATGAGCTGGCCTCTCAGAGCACCTTCCTGGAAACGGCCTATCTGCTGATCTGGGGTGAGCTGCCCACGGCGGATCAGTTGCGGGAGTTTGAGCACGAGGTGCAGATGCACCGGCGGGTGAGCTTCCGCATCCGCGACATGATGAAGTGCTTCCCCTCAGGCGGACATCCGATGGATGCCCTGCAGAGCAGTGCGGCGTCGTTGGGGCTCTTTTATTCCAGGCGCGCTCTGGACAACCCCGAATACATCGTTTCGGCGGTGGTGCGGCTGATCGCCAAGATCCCGACGATGGTGGCGGCGTTCCAGCTGATCCGTAAGGGCCAGGACCCGATCCAGCCCCGCGACGACCTGGCCTATGCGGCCAATTTTCTCTACATGCTCACGGAGCGGGAACCCGACCCCCTGGCGGCCCGCATCTTTGATGCCTGCCTGATCCTGCACGCCGAGCACAGCCTCAATGCCAGCACCTTCAGCGCCCGGGTGACGGCCAGCACCCTCACCGATCCCTACGCGGTGGTGGCTTCAGCGGTGGGCACCCTGGCGGGCCCCCTGCACGGCGGTGCCAACGAAGATGTGCTGGAGATGCTGGAGAGCATCGGCACGGAAGATCAGGTGGAGCCCTGGTTGGATCGGGCGATCGCTGGCAAGCAGAAGATCATGGGTTTCGGCCACCGCGAGTACAAGGTCAAGGATCCCAGGGCCGTGATCCTGCAGAAACTGGCCGAGGAGCTGTTCGATCGCTTCGGCCACGACCCGATGTACGACCTGGCCCGCAAGCTCGAGGAGGCCGCCGCCCAGCGCCTGGGACCCAAGGGCATCTTCCCCAACGTCGACTTCTATTCAGGCCTGGTGTATCGCAAGCTCGGCATCCCGGAAGACCTGTTCACGCCGATTTTCGCCATTGCCCGCACAGCTGGTTGGCTGGCCCATTGGAAGGAGCAGCTGGGTGCCAACCGCATCTATCGACCCTCCCAGATTTATACCGGTGAGGCTGGGAGAGACTGGCAGCCCATTGGTGCCCGCTAAGTTGCCCCCATCTGAGCTGCCGCCATGCTGACCAACACGGCTCCAGGCCTGGATCTGGAAGCCAGCTTTGAGCAGGCCCTGCAAGGGCTAGGGCTGAGCCCGGCTGCGGCCCACATGCTCTGGCTGCCGCTGCCGATGGTGCTGGTGCTGGTCGCCGCCGTGGTGGGTGTGCTGGTGAACGTGTGGCTGGAGCGCAAGATCTCCGCCGCCGTGCAGCAGCGCATCGGCCCGGAATATGCCGGTGCCCTCGGTGTGCTGCAGCCGATCGCTGACGGCATCAAGCTCGTCTTCAAGGAAGACATCATCCCGGCCAAGGCTGATGGCCTGCTGTTCACCCTGGGGCCAGTGCTGGTGCTGATCCCGGTGATCCTCAGCTGGCTGGTGGTGCCCTTCGGGCAGCACCTGCTGATCAGCAACGTGGGGATCGGCATTTTCCTGTGGATCTCGCTCAGCAGCATTCAGCCGATCGGCCTGCTGATGAGCGGCTATGCCTCAAACAACAAGTACTCCCTTTTGGGTGGCCTGCGAGCCGCTGCCCAGTCGATCAGCTACGAGATCCCCCTGGCACTGGCCGTGCTGGCGGTGGTGATGATGAGCAACTCGCTCAGCACCGTTGACATCGTCAACCAGCAGACCGGGGCCGGCATCCTCAGCTGGAACATCTGGCGCCAGCCGGTGGGCTTCGTGATCTTCTGGATCTGCGCCCTGGCCGAATGCGAGCGCCTTCCCTTCGACCTACCGGAGGCCGAAGAGGAGCTAGTGGCTGGCTACCAAACCGAGTACTCCGGCATGAAGTTCGCCCTCTTCTATCTGGGCAGCTACATCAACCTGGTGCTCTCGGCCCTGCTGGTGTCGGTGCTCTACCTGGGTGGCTGGGGCTTCCCGATTCCTGTGGAGTGGCTGGCCGGTTGGCTGGGTCAGCCGATCGATGCGCCCTTGGTGCAGCTGATCACCGGCTCCGTGGGCATCGTCATGACCGTGCTCAAGGCCTACCTGCTGGTGTTTCTGGCCATCCTGCTGCGCTGGACCACACCGCGGGTGCGGATCGACCAGCTGCTCGACTTGGGCTGGAAGTTTCTGCTGCCGATTGCCCTCGTCAACCTGCTGATCACCGCGGCCCTCAAGCTCGCCTTCCCGATGGCCTTCGGCGGTTGACCCCCTGTTTCGGCAGGCCTCCGGCCCGGCCCCACTCCAGACCAGCCATCATGGGCTGACACTCTCCGACCGCATTCCCCCTCAGAGCCAGCTCCATGTTTGGGTTCCTCAAGAAAGTCGGCGACTACACCCGCGATGCTGTGGGTGCGGCCCAGTACATGACCCAGGGTCTGGCGGTGACCTTTGACCACCTACGGCGCCGGCCGGTCACCGTCCAGTACCCCTACGAGAAGCTGATCCCCTCGGAGCGCTACCGCGGCCGGATCCACTACGAATTCGACAAGTGCATCGCCTGCGAGGTGTGTGTGCGGGTCTGCCCGATCAATCTGCCAGTGGTGGATTGGGTGATGAACAAGGCCACCAAGAAGAAGGAGCTGCGCAACTATTCGATCGATTTCGGGGTGTGCATCTTCTGCGGTAATTGTGTGGAGTACTGCCCCACCAACTGCTTGTCGATGACCGAGGAATACGAGCTGTCCACCTTCGACCGCCACAGCCTCAACTACGACAACATTGCCTTGGGTCGTCTGCCCACCAGCGTGACCAGCGACCCTGCAGTGGTGCCATTGCGGGAGTTGGTCTACCTGCCCAAGGGAGTGATGGATCCCCACGGCGTGCCCGACACAGCCCCCCGCGCCGGCAAACTGCCGGAGCAGGTGCTCGAAACCCTGCCGAAAGCCGAGCCCAAAGCTCCCTCCCAGCCCAGTGGAGACGCGTCATGACCATCGCCTCCACCACCCAGCTGATCTGTTTCGTGGCCCTCTCCGCCACGCTTGTGCTCGGGGCCCTTGGGGTGGTTTTGCTGCCCAACATCGTCTACTCCGCCTTTCTGCTGGGCGGGGTGTTTCTGTCGGTCGCAGGTCTGTACCTTCTGCTCAATGCCAGCTTCGTGGCAGCTGCCCAGGTGCTCGTCTATGTGGGCGCTGTCAACGTGTTGATCCTGTTCGCGATCATGCTCGTGAACAAGAAGGAAAACCTCGCGGCCATTCCAGGCCTGGGGGTGCGTCGTCTGTTGTCGGGCGCCGTCTGCGGTGGTCTGTTTGTGTTGCTGATCCGGGTGGCCTTCACCACGCCCTGGGCCCTGCCTGGACCCGAGCCGGTTGGCGAGGAGGCGACCATCCGGATCGGCGAACACCTGTTCAGCGACTATCTGCTGCCCTTTGAGCTGGCCTCGGTGCTGCTGTTGATGTCGATGATCGGTGCGATCGTGCTGGCGCGCCGCGATGTGCTCAGCAGCGATGTGATCACCGGCGAAGCGGCGGATCAGGGCCTGATCGAGAAGGAGCGCACTCCGTTGCTGCTGGAAAAGTCTCCCCGTTGAGGGGGCATTTGATCCCCCGTCTGCTTGATCCAGTCCCCACCGACCCATCTGCTCATCCCCCCCAGCTCCATGGAGATCACCCTTCCCAGCACCATCCCCCTGCAGGCCTATCTGGCCCTGGCTGCCGTGTTGTTCTGCACGGGAGTCTGGGGTTTGATCAACAGCCGCAATGCGGTGCGGGTGTTGATGAGCATTGAGCTGATGCTCAATGCGGTGAACATCAATCTGATGGCCTTCTCCAGCTATCTCGATGGCCAGCTGATTCACGGTCAGGTGTTTGCCATCTTCGTGATCACCGTGGCGGCGGCGGAGGCGGCTGTGGGTCTGGCAATCCTGCTCTCCCTCTACCGCAACCGCGAAACGGTTGACATGGAGCGCTTCAATCTGCTGCGTTGGTAACCCGGCCCTTCCCCGATGCGGCTTGAGAGGGTCTGGTTGATTTCACGGTCGGGCAGCCAGGCTGCCCATCGCCAGGCCAAGCGCTGCGCCGAAGACCTGGCGGCCCAGGGGGTGCATGTGGTGGTGGCCTCCAGTGGCCTGGCCCGCAACCCCTTTCCCGGCCTGCTGGCCACCGAAGCCCATCTGCCCGATCTGGCCCTGGTGCTGGGCGGTGATGGCACCGTGCTTGGTGCCGCCCGTCATTTGGCCCCCCTGGATGTGCCGATCCTCAGCTTCAATGTCGGTGGCCACCTGGGTTTTCTGACCCACGACCGCCGCTTCCTGCGCCTCAGCGCTGATGCCGGCAAGTCGGAGGAGGAGAGCCTCTGGGAGCGTCTGCGCAACGACCGGTTTGCTCTTGAGCGCCGGATGATGCTGCAAGCCCACATCGACCGCGGTGATGGGGTGGACCAGGCCGATGGCCCCCACCTGGCCCTCAACGATTTCTATTTTCGGCCCTGCCTCGATGAGGTGTCTCCCACTTGCGTGCTCGAGCTGGAGATCGACGGCGAAGTGGTGGATCAATACCGCGGCGACGGCTTGATCATCGCCACCCCCACCGGCTCCACCGGCTATTCGATGGCGGCTGGCGGGCCCATCCTCCACCCCGGTATCGAGGCGATCGTGGTCAATCCGATCTGCCCGATGAGCCTCTCCAGCCGCGCTGTGGTGGTGCCGCCGCGGGCCCAGCTTTCGGTGTGGCCCCTGGGGGAAACCAGCCGCCGGGTGAAGCTCTGGAAAGACGGTGCCCATGCCACGGTGCTGGAGCCGGGGGATCGGGCCGTGGTGGAGCGCAGTCCCCATCCCGCCCTGCAGGTGCTGCTGGAGCAGAGCCCGTCGTATTACCGCACCCTCACCCACAAGCTGCATTGGGCCGGCAGCCTTACGGCTGTCGAGCCCTCCCACAATTAGCCCCCCTGCTGAGGTGTGCCATGGCCCTGGAAATCGAACGGCGCTTTCTGGTGCAGGGTGACGACTGGCGCCAGCACATCCGCTGGCAGGCCTGGCTGCAGCAGGGCTACCTGGTGGCGGCGGCCGATGGCGTCACCGTGCGGGTGCGCAGCGCCAGTGGGGTGCCCGCCGTGGCAGGAGCCTGGCTCACCCTCAAGGCGCGACCAGGGGGGCTGCCCGCGGCGGCGGTTGGGTTGCCGGAGGGCCTGGTGCGCCACGAATTCGAGTACCCCATTCCCACCGGCGATGCCGAGGCTCTGCTGGCCCTGGCTCCCCAGCGGCTCAGCAAGTGGCGCTACGGGCTGGATCTGCCTGGCGGTGAGTGGGTGCTGGATGTGTTTGAGGCGGAGAATGCCCCGCTCGTGGTGGCAGAAGTGGAGCTGGCGCCCGCCACATGGGAGCGCAGCCTGGTGGAGCTGGAGCCCCCAGCCTGGTGCGTCCGTGAACTGACCGGCCGCCACGAACTCAGCAATGCGGCCCTGGCGCGCTCCCCCCTGGCCCATTGGCCTGAGGCTCAACGGCGAGAGTTGCTTGAGGCCGTAGGATAAATCCGAAGAAATTCCAAAGACGCTGCGTGACCGGTCTCTACGACAACCAGGGCATGCTGCGTTTTACTGGGCGTGATCAAGCCGACTGCCTGGCCTATGCCGAGTTGTTCGGGCTCGGGACTGATGGCTACAGCCTGGCGGCGCTTGCCGATGATGGATCCACTCCCCTGGAGGTAGCCCCGGCTGCCTGACCGTCAGTTGGTCTGAGCCTTTCTGCCGTCGATTGCGCAGCAATTGAAGCCATCCCGGCAGATCTTGCCGTGATCCATGGCCCAATTCAGCAGGGCTACGCGATTTTTGGCGCCGGTTTTGGTGAAAATGTTGCTCACGTGGTTGTCCACGGTGCGCTTGCTGATGGTGAGCGCAGCAGCGATCTCCTGGTTGGTGAGCCCCTGGGCTACCAGCTCGATGATTTCGATTTCCCGCTCCGAGAGTTCATGGCGGCCCTGGCCCAGTGAGCCAGCCGTGGAGCGATCGGAATCCATTGGCCCAGGCCGCAGGCTGAACCCCACTGTAGGCAGGGCGTTGTTCCATGATGGGTCCGAGAAGAACGGTTTGGCTTGCTGTTTCAACAGGCCCTGGCCAGCGGTGAACCAGCCCTCACCGCCGAGGTGATGCCGCCTCGAGGCGCAGATCCATCCCGTGCCCTGGAGGCCGCTGGGGCCCTGCGGAGCTGGGTGCATGCCGTGAACGTCACCGACGGCAGCCGCGCCGTGATGCGGATGAGCAGCCTGGCCCTGTGTCGACTGCTGCTGGATGCGGGGATCGAGCCCGTGCTGCAGCTGGCCTGCCGCGATCGCAACCGCATTGCCCTGCAGGCCGATCTGCTGGGCGCCCATGCCCTGGGTGTGCGCAATGTGCTCTGTCTCACCGGTGATCCGGTGCGGGCCGGGGATCAGCCTGGAGCCCGTCCGGTGAATGAGCTGGAGGCGGTGCGGCTGCTGCAGTTGGTGCAGCAGTTCAACGCGGGCGAGGATCCGGTGCAGGGACTGTTGCCCGATGGGCCCACCGCCCTGTTTGCCGGTGCTGCGGCCGATCCCCAGTCGCCCAGCTGGAGTGGCCTCAAGAGCCGCCTGGCGCGAAAGAAGCAGGCTGGAGCGCGCTTCGTGCAAACCCAGATGGTGATGGACGCCGAAGCCCTCAAGCGCTTTGTGGGCGAGCTCGCGGCCCCCTTGGAGCTGCCGGTGTTGGCCGGGGTGTTTCTGCTCAAGTCGGCCCGCAATGCGGCCTTCATCAACCGGGTGGTGCCAGGGGCCAACATTCCCCAGGCCGTGATCGACAGGCTGGCTGCGGCGGCGGATCCGGCGGCTGAGGGTGTGGCGATTGCGGCGGAACAGGTGGCGGACTATCTGCAGATCGCCCAGGGGGTGCACCTGATGGCGATCAAGGCCGAGGAAAAGATTCCGGCGATCCTGCAGCAGGCCGGCCTGGCCCCCCTGCAGCCTGCTTAGCTGGCGTTGCTCAGGGCCAGGTCGGTGCCGAGCAGCTCGGCCATGGCCTTCTGCTGGGGTGAAGGAGCCACCACATCCTGACGGCGCACGTCGGTGATCAGCCAGTCGAGCGCCGCTTCCTGCAGGTCGAAGTGGTCGCCGTTGCGGTCGACGCAGTAGCGGCCAAACACCAGCTTCTCCACCAGCCGCACCCCCGCTCCGATGCGCGAGTAGTCAAAGATGATCGAGTTGTCGATCGTGGCTCCCTCGCAGATGTGGCAGTTGGGGCCGATCATCGCCGGGCCAATGATCGTGGCACCGTTCTCGATGCGGGTCATGCCGCCCACATAGATGGGGCCGGTCACCTTGATCTGGTCCCAGTCAGCCGCCACGTTGAGGCCGGCAAACACCCCCGGTCGCACTTCCTTGCCCGGAATCTGCACCTGGCGCACCTGGCCCTGCAACACGCTGCGGATCGCCTGCCAATAGTCGGGCACCTTGCCGATATCCACCCACTCAAACTCCATCGGCAGGGCGTAGAAGGCCGCCCCTGCTTGCACCAGCTTGGGGAAGAGGTCGGAGCCGATGTCGAAGGGCTGGTCACTCGGCACAAAGTCGAGCACTTCGGGCTCAAAGATGTAGATGCCGGTGTTGATCATGTCGCTGGCGGCTTCATCCACCGCCGGCTTTTCCTGGAAGGAGCGCACCCGACCGTCGTCGGTGGTGACCACCACGCCGTAGCTGCTCACCTGGTCTTTGGGGACCCGTTTGGTGATCAGGCTGGCCATGGCTCCCTTGGCCTTGTGGCGGCGTACCGCTTCGCTGAGATCCAGGTCGATCAAGGCATCGCCGCAGAGCACCACAAAGGTGTCGTCGAAGAAGTGCTGGAAGTTCTGAATCTTCTTGAGGCCTCCGGCTGAGCCCAGGGCGTCGCCGATCAGCTCTCCATCTTCAATCCGACCTTCGAAGCTGTAGGCAATCTCCACGCCGAAGCGCTGGCCATCGCGGAAGTAGTTTTCGATCTCCTCGGCGAGGTGGGAGACGTTCACCATGATCTCGGTGAAGCCGTGCTCCCGCAGCAGCTCCAGCAGAAACTCCATCACGGGTTTCTGCAGGATGGGGATCATCGGCTTGGGAATGGTGTGCGTGATGGGACGCACCCGTGTTCCCTTGCCGGCCGCCAGGATCATCGCCTTCATCGGCGTTTGCTCACATCGGTCGGAGCAACCAGCCTAGTCGGCTTGCTCAGGCTGCCATCAGCGTTTCCGCCGCCCCGATCTCTGGCACGAGGGGCAGCTGGCGGCTTTCGCCGGCGCTAAGCAGGCGCCTGAGCCGCAGCGGCCCAAACAGCCCACCCTGTTGGTCGAGGTCCACCTTGCCCTGGTGGCAGAGAAACAGCAGGGCCCAGAACACGCCCACCCGATCGCGGTCTAAGTCGGCATCGGCGCGCCGCGACTCCACGTTGGCAGCCCAATCCTGCACGAGGTCGTTGAAGGCAGCCCAGTCATGGGCCGGTTCCCAGCTGAGCAAGAACTGGCTGAGCGCGGCGGTGGTTTCCGGCAGTTTTTCGCGGTGGGCCAGGGCGGCCACCTGTTCGATCGCGGCCCGTTCGCTGTAGCGCTTGGGGCGATGGCGCTGCCGGGTGCGGCCCTCGTCCTGCTCCAGCCGCTCGGCGATGTCCTCCAGCTGGCGGATCAACTCCCCCAGGGTCACGGGGCGCTGCAGGGGCGGGGGCGCCACAGGGCGGCGCCAGAGGTGCCGTTCCGGACGCTGCGGCAGTTCCATCCCCGGGCTCACCAGCCAGCCCTGGCCATCGGCGTCGAAGTCAAAGCCGAAGTCCTGATCGTCGAGGGGTTCCGGCGGGAAGGTGGCCGCCTCGAGCACCTCGGCCTTGAGGCTCACCAGCACCGAAGCGGCCAGGAAGGCCTCGCTGGTTTCGGCCAGATCCTGCTCGTAGCTGCCGCCCCGGCTCGCCCCTGCCGCGGCCACCAGGCGCGGCACTTCGATGCGCTGGCGCAGTTGGTCGAGGAAGCCATCCACCACGGCGATCACGTCCACGTCCCACGGGTCGAGTTCGCCCCGCTCCGCTGCGTCTTGCAGCAGACGGATGGCCAGCCTGGCGCCTCCTTCAGCCAATCCGCTCTTTCAATCCAATGTGAATGATGGATATGCTACCGGTATTGCCTGAACCGGGCTAGCGGCGCCGTCCGGCCACTACCGGTGGTGCCTGCGCTGGGCTGGGCCCTTCAGCTCACCGACACCGTCATCGACTCGCTGCGGGCGGCCTCTTCAGCCTGGCCAGGATCACTGGGAGCCGAGCTCTCGCCAGCGGCGGGCAACAATCCTAATTGGGCATCGACGGTGGCCCGATAGCGCTGGAGGTCGTTTTCCAGCTCCTGGATCCGCACCTGCTGGGCGGCAAATTCGCTCTGGTTCTGCAGTGTTTCCACCTTGCGCACCACGCCGGTCCACACGGCAAACACCCAGGCGGCAGCAGCGCCGACGCCGCCCACCAGCAACAGCAGCGCCGCCAAGGGCAGGGTGCCGCTCAGTCCGGGCAAGAAATGGACCGTGGTGGGGGCCGTGTTTTCCAGGGTGAACATCACCGTGGCCAGGCCGAAGCTGAAGATCAGCAGGAAGTTCAGCTGTTTCATCGCGGGGTCTCCCAGGGGCGTCGCGGTGGAGAGGCGGGTGGCGCGGAGCTCCAGAGCTGAGCAGGAGCGTAAGGAGGGCAGCCGGGGGTGGCATGTCCTGGCGTCGATCTGCACAGTTTTGTTACCGCCCTCCGGTGTTGGTGGGTCAGGCCGGCAGGGGCGGGGCCACCAGCAGTGGCTGGCGGATCAGATCGCCCGGCGGGGGCTGGATCACCTTGGCCAGCGCCGTGGTTTCCCGTTGCACCAGCGCTTCGATGGAGGCGCGGTAGGTGTCGGTCATGATCCGGGGATAGAGGCCGATGCCCACGATCGGCACCAGCAGGCAGCTCACCACGTAGATCTCGCGCGGTTCGGCATCCACCAGGTGGGTGTGGGATGCCAGCTCGGCGTTTTCCTTGCCGAAGAAGATTTCCCGCAGCATCGAGAGCAGGTAGACCGGCGTGAGGATCACCCCCACCGCCGCCAGCGCCGCCATGACGATGCGGAAGCTGAGGGAATAGGCCTCACTGGTGACGAAGCCGGTGAACACCATCAGCTCGCTCACGAAGCCGCTCATGCCTGGGAGGGCCAGGGAGGCCAGGGAGCAGATGGTCCAGAGAGCAAACATCTTGCGCATCGTCTGGCCGACGCCGCCCATCTCGTCGAGCTGCAGGGTGTGGGTGCGGTCGTAGGTGGCGCCCACCAGGAAGAACAGGCTGGCCCCGATCAGGCCGTGGCTGATCATCTGCAGCATGGCGCCGCTGGTGCCGAGGGCACTGAAGCTGCCGATGCCGATCAGCACGAAGCCCATGTGGCTGATCGAGCTGTAGGCGATCTTGCGTTTGAGGTTGCGCTGGGCAAACGAGGTGAGCGCGGCATAGATGATGTTCACCACCCCCAGCACCACCAGCAGCGGCGCAAACTGGGCGTGGCCTTCCGGCAGCAGCTGCACGTTGAAGCGCAGCAGGGCGTAACCGCCCATTTTGAGCAGGATGCCGGCCAGAAGCATGTGCACCGGCGCCGTGGCCTCGCCGTGGGCATCGGGAAGCCAGGTGTGCAGCGGCACGATCGGCAGCTTCACTCCGAAGGCGATCAGCAGGCCTGCATAGGCAAAGAGCTGGAACTTCGTCGAGAAGTCCTTGGCCATCAGGACCGTGTACTCGAAGCTGGGAGTGCCCCCGCCGTAGAAGGCCATCGCCAGGCCCACCACCAGGATGAACAGCGAGCTGCCGGCCGTATAGAGGATGAACTTGGTGGCGGCGTACTGGCGCTTCTTGCCGCCCCAGATGGCCAGCAGCAGATACACCGGCAGCAGCTCCAGCTCCCAGGCCAGGAAGAACAGCAGCATGTCCTGCACCGCGAACACCGCGATCTGGCCGCCATCCATGGCCAGCAGCAGGAAAAAGAAGAGTTTCGGCTTGAACGTCACCGGCCAGGCCGCCAGGGCCGCCAAGGCCGTGATGAAGCTGGTGAGCAAGATCAGCGGCATCGAGATGCCGTCGGCCCCCACCGACCAGGCCAGACCCAGGCTGGGTAGCCACTGCACCCGTTCCACCAGTTGCAGCCCCTCCACCGAGGGGTCGTAGCCGTTGAGGTAGCCCCCCACCGTGAGCAGGAAGGTGGTCAGTGCGACGCCGAGGGCATACCAGCGCACACGCTTGCCATCGCCGGCATCTGGAATGAAGGGGATGAGCAGGGCGGCGGCGATCGGGAACAGGATCGACGCGCTCAACCAGGGGAAGGGCACGAACCAGGCCTCACCGTTTGGCGGAGTGTAGAAATTCCAGCCGGCCTGTCCCTGTTGTGATGCGGGGAGTCACACAGACCGTTGGTTTTTTGCGCGCCCTTGGCCGTGCTGGCGTCACGCGCTGCGCGCTCACGCCGCCTGCACGGCCAAGGGCGCGCAAAGCTGGGGGAGAGGGCTCTGTGCGCTGGAGGGAGGGTGCTGGTTGGCTAGAGAGCCGGCCCCTCGGCGGTGTTCGGCTCGCTGGGCTGAGCGGTTGCGCTCAGCCCAGCGAGCCGAACAACACCACCAGAGCGATGACACCGCCAAACACGATCAGGGCATAGAACTGGGCCCGGCCGGTTTCGAAGTACTTGAGACCCTCGCCGCTGCCGAGGGTCACCAAGCCTGTGAGGTTGACGACCCCATCCACCACCTTCGAGTCCACCTCCAGCACCTGGCGGGCCAGCTTGCGGCTGCCCTGCACGAACAACTTGTCGTTGATGGCATCGAGATACCACTTGTTGGCCAGGAAGGCGTTGACGGCCGGGAAGCGGGCCGCCACCGCGGTGCCCAGATCGAGTTTGTGCAGGGCGTAGGCCAGCACCGCCACGCTGATGCCGGCCACGGAGATGCCGACCGAGGCTCCGGCGAGGGGCAGAAACTCCCCCCAGCTGAAGTGCTCGGCCACTTCGGCGGCCTCCTGGGGATCCAGCAGATTGCCGAAGCGGCTGTTCCACGGGGTGCCGAGCAGGCCGATCAGCGCCGACGGCACCGCCAGCACCGCCAGGGGCATGGCCATCTGCCAGCCGGATTCGTGGGGGTGCTTGGCTTGGCTGTGACCACGGTCGTCGCTGTGGCCATGGTCATCGCCGTGGTCCTCAGCGGTTTTACCGGCAGCCGCCATCAGTTGGGCTGCCATCGCCTTGTCGCCGCCGCGGAACTCGCCCTCAAAGGTGAGGAAGTACAGCCGGAACATGTAGAACGCCGTCATGCCGGCGGTGACGAAACCGGCCACCCACAGGATCGGGAACTGGCCGAAGGCCACCCCCAGGATTTCGTCCTTGCTCCAGAAGCCTGCCAAGGGCGGAATGCCGCTGATGGCAATGCAGCCGATGAAGAAGGTGGTGCTGGTGATCGGCATGAACTTGCGCAGGCCGCCCATCAGGCGCATGTCCTGGGCCAGCACCGGCTCATGGCCCACCACCTCTTCCATGGCGTGGATCACCGAGCCGGAGCCTAAAAACAGCATCGCCTTGAAGAAGGCGTGGGTGACGAGGTGGAACATGCCCGCCACCGGGGCGCCGCAACCCATCGCCAGCATCATGTAACCGAGCTGGGAGACGGTGCTGTAGGCCAACCCCTTCTTGAGGTCCATCTGGGTGAGGGCGATCGAGGCCCCCAGAAACAGGGTGATCGTGCCAATTACCGCAATCGTGGCCTGCACCGCCGGGAAGGGCTCGTACACCGGCTGCAACCGGGCCACCAGGAACACGCCGGCGGCCACCATCGTGGCGGCGTGGATCAGGGCTGAGATCGGCGTCGGGCCCTCCATGGCATCGGGCAGCCACACATGCAGGGGGAACTGGGCCGATTTGGCCATCGGGCCCATGAACACCAGCAGGCACAGCAGGATTGCCGCAGCGTTGGAGAGACTGCCGCCGGCCACGGCCTCCTGCAGCCGGCTGCCGATCTCTTCAAAACCGAAGCTGCCGGTGGCCCAGAACAGGCCGAGGATCCCCAGCAGTAGGCCGAAGTCGCCCACACGGTTCACCACGAAGGCTTTCTGGGCGGCATTGGCGGCGCCGTCGCGGTCGTACCAGAAGCCCACGAGCAGGTAGGAGCACATGCCCACCAGCTCCCAGAACACGTAAATCTCCAGCAGGTTGGGGCTGATCACCAGGCCCAGCATCGAGCTGCTGAACAGGGCCAGATAGGTGAAGAAGCGCACGTAGCCCTTGTCGTGGGCCATGTAGCCATCGGAATAGACCATCACCAGCACGGCGATGGTGGTGACCAGCGACAGCATCACCGCTCCGAGGGCATCCACCCGGAAGCCCATCTGCAGGTTGAACGTGCCGGCGCTGGCCCAGTTGAACAGCACCTCGGTGGGGCCGGCTCCGGCCAGCTGCTGGGCCAGCACGGCATAGCTGAGCACCGCCGCGGCGCCAACGCAGCTGATCAGCAGCCAGGCCACGGGTTTGCGCAGCCGATTGACGGTGCGGTTAAAGCTGATCAGCCCCAGGCCCGTCAGACAGGCTCCGGCCAGGGGCAGCACCGGGATCAACCAGGCGAGTTCGGCGGCTGACGGCATGCGGCGCAGGCTGGTTGGGGGAAGTGTAGGCAGCCGTTCAGGTTGGGCCTCTGCCCTGTGCGGGGGCGCCCATCAGGCCAACCCTCAGGCCAGCCAGTGGCCCAGGGCCGACCGGGAGAAGGCGGTGGCTCCAAGGCCGATGTAGCGGTGGGCCCACCAGAACACCGCCACGGCAATGCCGATGCCCAGCTGGGCCGGCCGCAGGAATTCGGAGAGCACCAGCTGCTGGCGGCCATCGAGCACGGCCTTGAAGGGAAGCACCGAGGTGCTGGCCTTGAGTTCCTCGAAGGCAGCCCCGAAGCGGTTGGCCAGGCGACGGTCGCCATTCCACACCGCAAACAGGTGGTGGGCGATCAGGCCGGCGCAAGTGGCCACCATGAAGCTGCTGCCGATCCAGAGCAGGTGGGTGGCGCACCAGAGGATCTGTCCGACGGCCTGGGGGTGGCGGCTGATGCGGATGATTCCCGTGGCGTAGAGCCGCACCTGGGGTTTGAGCACCGCGGGGATCTCCAGCAGGTTGTAGGTGGCTGGATACAGAAACAGGAAGCTGATGGCGGTGCCGGTCCACACCAGCGGCACGATCCAGGGCTGGTCTTGCAGGTTCCAGAGGCGGATGCCGTCGTAGCGGTGGGCCAGGAAGTAGCCGATTACCACCACTGCCGAGGGAATGCTCACGGCGGCAAACAACAGCCGCCAGGCCCGCTCACCGATGCGCTCCACGCCCCAGGCCCGCAGCGAGGCGCCCCCGCTGTGGATCACGGCGAAGGCCAGCAGCAGGCCGAGCATCACCCAACTGCTGTGGTGGAGAGAGCTGGGGGGCACAGGCCGGGTGGGGAGTTGTGAAGTTTCTGATTCTCGCTGCCCAACTTCCCCCCTAGAGTTTTCTCCTCGCCAGCCGGCAGGCCCAGGCCCACCCAGGCAACCCGATGGCAGATCTGCCTTTCACCCTTGATCAGCTCCGCATCCTGCGGGCTATCGCCTCGGAGGGCAGCTTCAAGAAGGCCGCCGACAGTTTGTACGTCACCCAGCCGGCGGTGAGTCTGCAGATCCAGAACCTGGAGAAGCAGCTGAGCGTCAGCCTGTTTGATCGCGGTGGGCGCAAGGCCCAGCTCACCGAGGCCGGCCACCTGCTGCTCAGCTACTGCGACCGGATCCTCAGCCAGTGCCAGGAGGCCTGTCGAGCCCTGGAAGACCTGCACAATCTTCGCGGTGGCTCGTTGATCGTGGGCGCCAGCCAGACCACCGGCACCTATCTGATGCCGCGGATGATTGGCCTGTTCCGCCAGAAATACCCGGAGGTGGCCGTGCAGCTGCAGGTGCACAGCACCCGACGCACGGGCTGGAGCGTGGCCAATGGCCAGGTTGATCTGGCCATCATCGGCGGCGAGCTGCCCACCGAGCTCGGTGAGCTGCTGCAGGTGGTGCCCTATGCCAGCGACGAACTGGCCCTGGTGCTGCCGGTGAAGCACCCCCTGGCCCGCCTGCCCGAGCTCACCAAGGACGACCTCTACCGACTGGGCTTTGTCTGTCTTGATGCCCAGTCGACGACCCGCAAGATGGTCGACCAGCTGCTGGCCCGCTCCGGCCTCGATGTGGGCCGCCTCAAGATCGAGATGGAGCTCAACTCCTTTGAGGCGATCAAAAACGCCGTGCAGTCGGGCTTGGGGGCTGCGTTCCTGCCGGTGGTGTCGATCGAGCGGGAGCTTTCGGCCGGCACGCTGCACCGCCCCCAGGTGGCTGATCTGCTGGTGCGCCGCCAGTTGAAGTTGATCACCCACCCGGCCCGCTATTGCTCACGGGCCGCCGATGCCTTCCGCAAGGAGGTGCTGCCGGTGTTCGCCAGCCCCGATAGCCCCCTGCGCCGGCCGCTGCAGCAGGAGACCCCTGCCGCTGCCACTCAGAACTGATCGGCTTCAGGGGTGATGCCCACGGTGTCGTCAGCGACGCCCTTGGTGAGGAATTTGTTCTCGCTGATGTCGGTCTGATACACGCAGCGCACGATCGGTTTGTCCTTGACCGAGCCGATGTAGGCGAAGGTGTTCATCCGCTGCTTGCACTGCCGCATCTGCTCGGCGGTAACGGCCCCTTCCTTCTGCAGCACGCTCCAGTTCTCCCGGCGGATCACGCAGCCCGGCTTGAGTGCCGGCTGGGTCACAAAACTCGAGCTGGGGTTCATGGTCGTGTAGAGCTCGATGTCCATCACGAAGGCGCTGGCGCCCCACTGCTTGCAGAATTCCGGATCGGGCACAGCCAAGTCGAGCTGCTGGGAGCTGGCGATGTTGCCCTGGTCGCCCTGGGTGGTGCTGGAGATCGCAGTGCCGATGCCGATGCCCACCACCAGCACGCCGGCCAGGATCGCCAGGGTTCCTACGTTGAATTGAAAGGGGCCGTTGCCACCAGGTCCGTTGCCACCGGGGCCGCCCCCTGGAGCGCCCTTGCCCCCACCCCCGCTGCGCCCTGCTGGCCGCCGCGGTTCTCCTCGCCCATAGGACCCAGGGCCATAGCGGTCGTCGTCAAAACGCTCCTCGGCGTAGCGACCGCTGCTGGATCGACTGCCGCCGGAGCGGCCATTGCCGTAGTCGGACGGGCGGGAGCGGCTCACAGGGTTTCGGTGCTGCGGGGCAGGCCCATGGAGTAGTTGAGCACGCGGGCATCCGAGTTGTAGCGAAGCTCCCCGGCCTGCAGCAGCTGGCGGATCAGGCCTTCGAGCTCTGAGCCGATCTGGCGCAGGGTGTATTCCGTGAGGTCGGCGCCGGCCTGGGCTGCCACCAGCTCCCGGAAGCGCTCCTGCACCTTGGCCAGCACCGGGGCGTCCCAGAGGAATTCGTTGTCTGGATCCACATCCATGGTGAGCTGGCTGGGATCCGCCACCAAATTGCCGTTGTCAACCCGGGCTGTGAACAGCCGCACGTGACGGGTTGTGGACTTCAGCAGGGTCTCTGCGTTCGGAGCTGCAGCAGTGAGAGGGTCGGCAGGGCTTAAGTCGGCCATGGGGAAGCAGTTGCGGGCACCCGATCAGCCAACTCTAGAAACCCTCCAGGCCGCGAAGGTCGGAAGCCCCCCTTTAAGGTTGTCATTGGATTCAAGGATGGGTATGCGCGTCGTCATCGCCGGAGCAGGACTGGCCGGGTTGTCGTGTGCCAAATACCTCTGTGATGCCGGCCACACCCCGGTGGTGGTGGAGGCTCGAGATGTGCTGGGCGGCAAGGTTGCGGCCTGGCAGGACGAAGACGGCGACTGGTACGAGACCGGTCTGCACATCTTTTTCGGCGCCTACCGCAACATGCGCCAGCTGTTTAAGGAGCTGGACATCGAAGACCGTCTGCAGTGGAAGAGCCACTCGATGATCTTCAACCAGAAGGAAACCCCCGGCACCTACAGCCGCTTCGACTTTCCTGATATCCCAGCCCCTTTCAATGGGGTGGCCGCAATTCTCGGCAACAACGACTTGCTCACCTGGCCCGAGAAGATCTCCTTCGGCCTCGGCCTCGTGCCGGCGATGCTGCGCGGTCAGCAGTACGTGGAGGAGTGCGATCAATACTCCTGGACCGAGTGGCTGCGGCTGCACAACATCCCCGAGCGGGTGAATGACGAGGTGTTCATCGCCATGGCCAAGGCGCTGAACTTCATCGATCCTGAGGAGATCTCCAGCACGGTGGTGCTGACTGCCCTCAACCGCTTCCTGCAGGAGAGCGATGGCTCCAAGATGGCGTTTCTCGATGGCAATCCGCCCCAGCGGCTGTGCCAGCCGATCGTCGACTACATCGAGGCCCGTGGCGGGGAGGTGCACCTCAATGCCCCCCTACGCCAGATCGAGCTCAATGCCGACGGCAGCGTGAAGGCGTTCCAGATCGGTGGCATCAAGGGCCAGGAGCCGCGCACGCTCACGGCGGATGCCTATGTGAGTGCCATGCCGGTGGATCCCTTCAAGCTGCTGCTGCCCGAGCCCTGGAAGGAAATTCCTTATTTCAAGAAGCTCGATGGCCTCAATGGTGTGCCGGTGATTAACATCCACCTCTGGTTTGACCGCAAGCTCACCGAGATCGATCATCTGCTGTTCAGCCGCAGCCCGCTGCTGAGCGTTTATGCCGACATGAGCAACACCTGCAAGGAATATGAAGACCCTGAGCGTTCCATGTTGGAGTTGGTGTTTGCCCCGGCCAAGGATTGGATCGGTCGCCCCGATGAGGAAATCGTGGCCGCCACCATGGAGGAGCTGAAGCGCCTGTTCCCGATGCACTTCACCGGAGACAACCAGGCCCAGCTGCGCAAGTCGATCGTGGTGAAAACGCCCCTGTCGGTTTACAAAACCGTGCCGGGTTGCCAGCAGCTCAGGCCCGACCAGGCGTCGCCAATCCCCAACTTCTTTCTGGCCGGCTGCTACACGATGCAGCGCTACCTGGCGTCGATGGAAGGAGCGGTGCTGAGCGGTAAGCAGTGCGCCCAGGCGATCGCCACGTCCCCCGTGGCCCAGTCGGCGGCAGGGGTCCCGGTGGCGGTCTGAGCGTGGTTGTTTCCTCGGTTCCAAACCTGGAGGAGGCCTATGAGGCCTGCCGCCGCGAGACGGCGGAGTGGGCCAAAACCTTTTATCTGGGCACCCTGCTGATGCCCTCTCCCAAGCGGCGGGCGATCTGGGCGATTTACGTGTGGTGCCGCCGCACGGATGAGCTGATGGACAGCCCGGAGGCGATGGCTCGCCCGGTGGAGGAGCTGGCGGCCCGGTTGGACAGCTGGGAGCGGCGCACCCGGGAACTGTTCGCGGGCAAGGTGCGGGATGGCCTGGATCGGGTGATGGTTGACACGATCGAGCGCTACCCCCAACCGATCCAGCCCTATCTCGACATGATCGAGGGGATGCGGATGGACCTCACCACCAGCCGCTACGCCACGTTTGAGCAGCTCAAGCTTTATTGCTATCGGGTTGCGGGCACCGTGGGCCTGATGACCCAGGAGGTAATGGGCGTGGATCCCGCCTACACCTCAGCTCCATGGAGTGCGCGGCCCGACACCAGCGAGGCCGCTGTGGCGCTGGGGATCGCCAATCAGCTCACAAACATCCTGCGCGATGTGGGTGAAGATCGCGGCCGCGGCCGCATCTATCTGCCCCAGGAGGACCTCACCCGTTTCGGCTACAGCGAGGCTGAGCTGATGGCCGGCACCCTCAACGACAGCTGGCGTGAATTGATGCGGTTTCAGCTTGCCCGCGCCCGCGACTGGTTCGCCCGTTCAGAGGCAGGCGTGCGCTGGCTGGCGCCCGATGCCCGCTGGCCGGTTTGGGCATCGCTGCGCCTGTATCGCGGCATCCTCGATGTGATCGAGGAACTGGATTACGACGTGTTCAACCACCGGGCCTATGTGCCCACCTCAGGCAAATTTCTGGATCTGCCGCGGTCGTTTGTGATCGCCCAGGCGCGCTGAGCTGATCAGGCTTGGCCAATCCAGTTGAGCAGGATTGGATTCACCTGCTCAGGCGCTTCATCGTGGGGGCAGTGGCCCAGCCCTGGCAGCACGTTCAGCTCTTGGATGCAGGCAAAGCTGTCAGCCCAGCGGCTGGCTTCGGCGGGATCTTCCCAGGGGTCGGCTTCGCCCCAGAGCATCCGTACCGGCACTGGTGGGTCGGCGGCAGTGAGATCGGCGAGCAGCTGCGGGGCCAGGTGGTCGTTGAACAGGTTGACGAAGCCTCGGAAGCTTTCGGTGGCCCCGGGATCGGTGCTGGGGCGATGCAGCAGGGTCACCAGTGCGTCGTCAATGTTGGCTCCGCTGGGGTAGGCCCGCGCCAGCACGCTGCGGATAAAAGCCGGCTTGGCCAGCAGGCGAAACAGGGGGGCGATCACCCAGCGTTGCCGCACCAGGCTTTTCACCAGGGGGCGACTGGCCCGCTCCCAGCCTGGGAGTTGGGCGGCCCGTTTGTCGTCGAGGGTGCGCTGGGCGCAGTCGATCAACACCACCTGGGCCGGTGGGGTGCCCTCGCGCAACAGCACTCTGGCGGCCGTCAGAGCAACCATGGCGCCGATCGAGTTGCCCACCAGGTGCACGCGTGGGGCTGTACCTGCCCCGTGCGGAAGCAACCGCTCGCGCACCAGATCGGCCACCAGCTGACCCCAGAGGTCGAAGTTGTACTGCACGGCGCCCGGCTGCTCGGGTTCGTCGGCCAGCCGGGAGCGTGGTTTGTCACTGGCACCGAAGCCCAGCAGATCAACCGCCAGAACATGGGCCTGGCGCGCCAATGCCGGCACGTTGTGACGCCAGTGACCCACGGAGGCGCCGAAGCCATGGATCAACAGCACCTTGGTGCTGTTGCCGGGATCGCCGGCCTCCACCAAGTGAATCCTGTGGTCTTGCCAGGTCCAGGGGATGGGGGTGGTCAGACTGCGGCCGTTTGGTTGGCCAGCAGTGACTTGAGCTTGGCCAGTTCGCCGGCCCAGCGGGGATCGGGGGCTTCGCTATCGACGTTGTCGGCATGCACCACCTTGTTGACGGCCTTGCGGGCTGCGGTGGGAGCGCTGCCGTTGCGGCGCTCGCTGGGGGCTGCGCTGCGGCTGTCCTTGCGCTCAGAGACCTCGATCCGCAGGGCGTTGCCGCCGAAGTCCTTGCCGTTGAGCTGCTCGATCACGGTGTCGGCCAGCTTCTGATCGTCAACGTTGGCAAAGCCGAAACCGCGGCAAGCGCCGGTGTCACGATCGTTGACGGCCTTGAAGCGCACCCCTTCGCCCACGGCGCTGAACAGAGCCTCAAGCTCCTTGGCATCGAAGGTCTGCGGCAGGTTGCCGACGTAGAGGCGAATGCTCATGGGGAAGGGGTAGGAAAAACTTTCTGCAGGCGAGGAGAAGCCTCTCGATGCGCCTTTGCTCAGAAAGTTAATCACGCCGGCTGTCCAGCCCGTCGCTCCCTTTCTGCTGCATCCACCAGCGTTGTGCTGCCGCCAGGGCCGTGGAGCGCTCCTTCGGGCCGTCTCCCAGTCGGCCGAAGGCCCGCTCCAGGGTGAGGTGATCCAGCAGCCGCCCCAGCTCGGGTCCGGCCGGGATCCCCAACTGCTGTTGGAGTTGGCGGCCATCCAGCGGCGGGCGTGGATGCAGCAGCGGATCGTGGGGGTTGCGCCAGCGTTCCAACAGGTTGCCGGGGGGCTGGGTCAGCAGCAACAGCAGGGCGGGCAGATCGCCGTCCAGGTCCCGATGCAGTGCCACGCGGTTGGGCTCCGCCAGCGCAGTCCAGCCGCCGGCATCCTCCAGTTCCCCACGCCAGCGCCGCAGGGCCCGGCAGCGCTGCTGCAGCTTTCGGCTGCTGCGCAGTGCCATCAGGGCCTCGGGGGGTAGCAGGGCGCTGAGCCGCGCCAGCGGCAGGGCCCAGGCCACTTCGGCGTCCAGCAGCCCCTGCCGCTGCGCCTGCTCCTGGCTGAGGGCGCTCAAGGCCGGGGCGGCGGCGGCATCGGCGCGCCAGCCCTGCACCAGTCCGCAGCGCAGGGCGAGCACCAAGCCCCGCTCTCCTGCGGGGGCCTCGGCCAGCTTCTCCAGCTCCGCCAGCACCCGCTCGCCGGCCACTGCGCTCAGCTGGCTCGCATGGCGCTCAATCCAGGCTTGGCTGGTGGGCTCCAGGCTGAACTCGAGGCTGCAGGCCAGGCGGATGCCCCGCAGCAGCCGCAGGGGGTCGGCCAGCAGGTTGGCTTCGCTCACGGCCACCAGTTGGTGGCGCTGCAGGTGAGCGAGGCCACCGGTGGGATCCACCAAGCCGGCTGGGCTGCCTGCGCTGGCGGGCAGGGGCAGGGCCATGGCATTGACGGTGTAATCCCGGCGACCCAGGTCGGCCTCCAGGGTCGCGCCGTCCCGCTGGGCCAGGTCGATGTTCCAGCCCTTCACCACGAGCCGGGCGATGCCATGGTCGGCATCGAGCACCACGGCGCTGCCGCCGTGGTGCCGGGCCAGCTGGCGGGCCAGGGTGATGGCATCGCCCTCCACCACGAAGTCGAGGTCGGGTTGGGGCGCGAGGCGGCCCAGCAGGGCATCCCGGATGGCGCCCCCCACCAGGGCTGTGCCTGGTGGCAGCGCCGCCAGCGGCAGCGGCCAGGGCTCGGCCAGCAGGCGCTGCCACAGCTGGTGAGCCACCTCGCCGGCAGAACGGTCAGCCGTCACAATGGGCGCCTGGCTCGGCCTGGGCAGCATGTGCATCTGCGTGGATTGCCACTGGGTCGACCGCTGTCAGGCCTACCACGCGGTGGAGCGGCAGCACGGTGTGCCCCACCTTGCCCTCCAGCCCGATTTCACGCCCGAGGAGCCGCGGATCCACGTCCAGGTGCAGGATTTGCCCCAGGGCGGCGTGGGCGTGGAATGGGATGTGCGGGCCTGCGCCAGCTTCCAGCGCGATGCCGGCCGCTGGCAGCGGTTATGCCCGGGCGCTGCCCTGCCCCGATGAGGTGCTGCTGATGGGTGCTGTCTTGGCTTTGCACAGTTCCAGCGACGTGCTCGGCGTGGGGGTGCGCTGGCTTGATGCTGGCTCGGGCGGCGGCGAGGTGCGTGCCTTCCCGCTCGGTCGCGGCCTCTCCAACCAGCTGCTCAGCTGCGTCGAGCAGGTGTTGCCGGCCCACCAGTGGCCCCAGCTCACCCGCCTGGCAGTGGCCACGGGGCCCGGGGGCTTCACCGGCACCCGGCTCACCGTGGTGCTGGCCCGCACCCTGGCCCAGCAGCTGCAGCTTCCCCTCGATGGGGTGGGCAGTTTTCTGCTGGTGGCCCAGCGCCTGGGGATCAGGGAGCCCACCTGGCTGGTGCAGGAGCTGCCCCGTCGCGGTGTGGTGGCGGGCCTCTATGCCCCAGCGCCCGGCGGTGCCGGGGCGGGCTGCCTCGAGTTGGAGGCGCCGCGGTTGTTCGCCCCGGGCACGCCCGTGCCGCCGGGCCCGCAGCTGCCATCCGCCGCCCAGCTGCCCGACGATGTGGCGCAGTTGCTGGAGCTCAGCGTGCGGGCCCACGTCCAGGGTCTGGAGGCCCCCTGGCAGCCCGTGTTGCCGCTCTATCCCACCTCGCCGGTGGCCGGGCTCTGATGGGGCGAGAACCCCAACGGCCTCGGCGCCACCGCCGTTCCAGTCGGCCGCTCCTCCGGCCCCGGGTGGGGGTGGTGCTGCTGCTGGCGGGAGGCCTGATCTGGCTATCCCGCGGATGGTGGAGGCCGGCCCCGCCGCCACCCCAGATGATCCTGGTGCTCGGCGGCGATGTGGCGCGGGAGCAGCGGGCTGCGGCCCTGGCAGCCCGTCAGGGCCTGCCGGTGGTGGTGAGTGGCGGCAGCAATCCTGAGTACGCCCGCTGGTTGTTTGAGCAACGCCAGGGGCTGCCGCCCAGCCAGGTGCAACTCGACTACCGCGCCCGCGACACCCTCTCCAACTTCACCTCTCTGGTGGACGATCTTCGCCGCGCCCGCATCCGTCATGCCCTGCTGGTGACCAGCAGCGACCACATGGATCGGGCCCTGCTGGTGGGCCGGATTGTGGCGGGCAGCCGCGGCATTCACCTCACGCCCGAGTCCGTCGACTGCGCCGATCGCTGTCAGCCTGAGGGGCGCCGCAAGATCTGGGGCGATGGGCTTCGGGCGGCCCTGTGGGTGCTGAGTGGCCGCGACCTCAAGAGCTGGGCGGCAACGCAGCGCGTTCCAGGCCTGGGGCCAGCTGCCGCCCGCTGATCAGGCCCTGATCCAGGAGGGCATTGATCTGGGCCTGGCAGGCGGCGGTGGCGGCGTCGAGGTCGGGGCGGCGACGCGAGGCGGGTGGTGGGATCGGCGTGCCGATGCGGATGTGGATCGGCACCAGGCGGGCGCCCTTCTGGCCTGGGCCGAGAGCCCGGTGGCTGTTGATGATCGCCACCGGCAGCAGGGGCACACCGGCCCGGGCTGCCAGCAGGGCTGCACCGGCCTGGGGATCGTTGACCCGGCCGTTGCTCTGGCGGCTGCCGTCGATGAACACGCCGGTGGCCCAACCCTCCAGCAGTCGGTCGGTGGCGGTGCGGATCGCCTCGCGGTCGCTGGCGCCGCGGGACACCGGATAGGCCCCGCAGGCGCGGATGATCGGCCCCAGGATCGGCACCCGAAACAGCTCAGCCTTGGCCATGAAAGCCACGGGACGGCCGAGGGCATGGCCCAGCAGCGGTGGATCGAGGTGAGAACCGTGGTTGGCCACCACCACCAAGGCGCCTTCCATCGGCACGTTGGCGTTGCCAGCGGTGCGGCCCCGGAACAGCAACCGGTACACCGGAAACACCAGCAGGTAGCTGATCAGCCGGTAGGTGAGGCTGGGCCGGGGTGTGCGGATCAGGGCCGGCGGCTCTGCCGGTTTGCGGCGGCGCAGGGCCCGCCTAACGGCAGCGACAGGGCGATTCACAGGCCGATTCCCAGCCCCAGGTCAGCGCCGCCGCCGATCTGGGCGGTGGTGATGCCGTCGCAGCTGCGCTTGATCAGCCCGCTGAGCACGGCGCCGGGGCCGATCTCCACAGCGGTGCTGATGCCCAGGGCGCTGAACTGCTCCATGGTTTCGCGCCAGCGCACGCCGGTGGTCATCTGGTGAATCAGGCGGGCCTTGAGGGCTGGGCCGCTGGTTTCCGGGGTGGGATCGGTGTTGCTGAGCACCGGGATCGCCGCATCGGCGAAGGGCACCGCCTCCAGCTCGGCGGCAAAGGCGGCGGCTGCATCAGCCATGAAGGGGGAATGGAAGGCGCCGCTCACCGCCAAGGGAATGGCCCGCTTGCACTGGAGCTGGCCACTCACGGCCGCCACCGCTTCCGGGCTGCCGGAGAGCACCACCTGGGCGCTGCTGTTGTCGTTGGCGATCACCACGCCATCGTTAGCGGCCACCAGGGCCTCCAGCTCGCCGCGATCGAAGCCCATCACGGCCGTCATGGCGCCGCCGCCCGCGGCGGCCATCAAGGTGCTGCGGGTTTTCATCAGCGCCAGGCCGGTGGCGAAGTCAAACACCCCGGCCACGTGCAAAGCCACCAGCTCGCCGAGGCTGTGGCCTGCCACCACCTGGGCCGTGCGCCCCTGGGCCTTGAGCCCATCAGCCAGCAGGCTTTCGATTACGCACAGGGCCGGCTGGGTGTTGCGGGTGTCGTTGAGGTCGGATGGCTCGCCCTCGGATGACCCGTCTGCCGTGCCCGCGCAGATGGCCAGCAGGTCGCGGCCCAGCAGGGCTGACGCCTGCTCGAAGCGCTGCTGGGCTCCAGGAAGCTCCAGCACGGCCTCAGCCATGCCGATTTTTTGTGAGCCCTGGCCAGGAAACACCCAGGCAATGCCCATGCTGCCGCTCTCCGAGGAAGACGGCTGGAGATTAGGTCTCGGCCACCCGTCGCTCCTTGTCAGGGTTGTGGCCCACCCCAGCGCAGCAGGGCCGCGCCCCAGCTGAGGCCGGCGCCAAAGCCGCTGCTGGCCAGCAGATGGCCCGGCTGCACCCGGCCGTCTTTGACCGCCTCATCCAGCATCAGCGGGATGGTGGCGGCTGAGGTGTTGCCGTAGTGGGCCAGGTTGCTGAGCACCTGGGCATGGGGCATGGCGAAGCGGTCGGCCACCGCATCAAGGATGCGCTGGTTGGCCTGGTGCAACAGCAGCCAGTTGAGCTGCTCTGGGGCGGTGCCGGTGGCCTCCAGCAGCTCGCTGAGGATCGCCGGCACTTCGCGCACCGCGAATTTGTAGACCTCCTGCCCGTTCATCTGGATCGGGGCGAAGCCGCCCTGTTGGGCCGTGAGACCGCCGAGCAGGGGGGCATGCCGATCCACCTGGGCCAGGGTGAGGCAGGCATTGCGGCTGCCGTCTGAGCGCATGCGGAAGCCCAGCAGGCCCGTGTCGCTCGCCGCGCAGGCCTCCACGGCCACCGCTGCGGCTCCATCACCGAAGAGCACGCAGGTGGTGCGGTCGTCCCAGTCGACCCAGCGGCTCAATTGGTCGGCGCCAATCACCAGGGCCCGTCGCATCGCGCCGCTGCCCAGGTATTGGCCAGCGGTGATCAGCGCAAACAGAAAGCCGCTGCAGGCAGCGGTGAGATCAAAGGCCACGGCGTTGGTGGCCCCCAGGGCCCCCTGCACCCGCGGCGCCGTGCCGAATAGATCGTCGGGGCTGGAGGTGGCCAGCAGGATCAGGTCGAGATCCTCCGGTGCCCAGCCGGCGTGGTCGAGGGCGGCCTGGGCGGCACGGGTGGCTAGGCAGGTGAGGGATTCGCCAGGGCCGGCGACCCGACGGGCGCCGATGCCGGTGCGGGTGCGGATCCAGTCGTCGTTGGTGTCAACCCGCTCGCTGAGTTGCTGATTGCTGATGCTGGCTGCCGGCACGGCGCTGCCGGAGCCCACCAGGGCCATGCCGCCCAGCCCCGCTGATGTGTTGACTCCGCCGAGCGACACCGGGATCAGCCCACAGTGGGGTCAGTCAACCACAGCTGTACAGAGGGCATGCAGGTTGGCCATCACGCCATGGCTGGCGGCGGAGTGGGCCAGGCGCAGGGCGCTCAGCACCGAGAGGGCCTTGCTGCTGCCGTGGCCGATCACGCACACTCCGTCAACGCCCAGGAGCAGAGCGCCGCCGTGCTCGGCGTGGTCGAGGCGCTTTTTGATGCGGCGCAGGTTGTTGATCAGAAAGGCTGAGCCCACCTTGCCGCGGCGGCCCCGGGGCAGCTCCTCCTTGATCACATCCAGCAGCACACTCCCGACGCTCTCGAGGAATTTCAGCAGCACGTTGCCGGTGAAGCCATCGCACACCACCACATCGAAGTTGCCTGAAAGGATGTCGCGGCCTTCGCAGTTGCCGGCGAAGTCAAAACGCTGCTCCTCCGCCAGCAGCGGGTAGGTGCGCAGGCAGAGCTCGTTGCCCTTGCACTCCTCTTCGCCGATGTTCACCAGGCCGATGCGGGGGCGGGCCACCTGCAGCACATCGCGGCTGTAGATGTGACCCAGCAGGGCCCACTGGTGCAGGTAACTGGGCTTGCAATCCATGTTGGCGCCCACATCCAGCACCAGCACCTGTTGTTCGGTGTCCTTGGTGGGGAACAGGGCGCCGATGGCCGGGCGATCGATGCTTTTGAGCCGGCCGAGCCGGAAGATTGCCGACGCCATCACGGCGCCGGAGTTGCCGGCGGAGTAGACCGCGGTGGCCTGGCCCTGTTTGACCAGGTCCATGGCCATGTTGATGCTGGCGTCGCGCTTTTTGCGCACCACCGTGGCCTCCTCGTCCATGCCCACCGAGGGGCCGCTCGGCACTAGCTGGATCAGGCCTCTCGCCACGGCCGCATCGAGCTGCTCCTGGAGGCCCATTTCGGCCATGGCGGCGTCCAGCCGGTCTGTTTCGGCCACGAACCGCACCCGCAGGGGCAGCAGCTCCACCGCCCTCAGGCAGCCTTCCAGGATCGGTCCGGGGGCGTCGTCGCCTCCCATGCCGTCGACGGCCACCCAGAGGCGGTCGGCGTCGTTGATCGGTTTGTCCTCATCGGGTCCGCCCAGCCCCCGCTGCAGGCGCCGCAGCGGATCAAACACCAACGGCTGCAGCACCGTGTTGGCTATGCTAGCTGCCGCGCTGGTGGCGGCCCCGGCTGCTCCGGCCATGCTGCCGGCCATCGTCCCCGCCATGCTCCCGGCGGTGCTGGCGGCAGAGGTGGCGGCGGTGGCGGCGGTGTCCACCAGGCTGGTGACCGCCGCGTTGCGGCGATACCAGATCACCAGCCGGCGGATGGCCCGGCTGGGCTTGGCGCGCTTGTCAGGTTCCTTCGGAGGCAACGGCGTCAACGATGCGTTGGAACAGATAGCCGGTGCCGCGAGCCGTGAGGATCAGCTCGGGGTTGGCCGGATCGTCTTCCAGTTTGGAGCGCAGCCGGGAGATATGGACATCCACGACCCTGGTGTCCACATGGCGCTCAGGGGTGTAGCCCCAGACGTCCTTGAGGATTTCGCCGCGGCTGAAGGGTTCGCCACTGCGGCTCACCAGCAGCTCCAGCAGGCTGAACTCCATGCCGGTGAGCCGAATGCGCTCGTCGCCTCGGTACACCTGGCGTTTGTTGGTGTCGATCCGCAGGTCGCCTACGGCAATCACGCCGGAATTGGGGATGCCGGCCACGGCTTCCTTCTCCACGCGGCGCAGCACGCAGCGGATGCGGGCTTCCAGCTCCTTGGGGCTGAAGGGCTTCACCACATAGTCGTCGGCCCCGAGTTCCAGGCCGGTGATGCGGTCGGCCACATCGCCTAGGGCCGTGAGCATCACGATCGGCACATCCGATTCCTTGCGCAGCTCCTGGCAGACGCCGTAGCCATCGAGCTTGGGCATCATCACGTCGAGCACCACCAGGTCGGGCTGGGTGGTCTTGAACAGCTCCAGGGCTTCGACGCCATCGCTGGCGGTGACCACCTGGTAGCCGATCATCGAAAGCCGGGTTTCCAGAATCCGCCGGATGCTGGCTTCGTCATCGACGACCAGGATGGTCTCTTTGCCGTGGTGGGTTCCGGAGATGGTGGAGGGGGCGGAAGCCGTCATCACTGCAGCCGGGCTGCTACATCAGATAGCCCCTACTGAAAAGGCCAGAGGGGCAAACTTTTCAATCAACGCCACCTTTCTTCATACAGCCCCTCTTCCCAGCCCTTCCTCGCAGCCCTGCCCGTGGCCAAGCCCAGCTCCGTTTTTGTGTGCACCAGCTGTGGGGCCCAGGCGCGCCAGTTTTTTGGCAAGTGCGCCAGCTGTGGCAGCTGGAACACCCTGGTGGAGCAGAAGGCGGCGCCGGCTGCCGATAGCCGGCGCCGCCGGCCGTTGGCGGAGTCGTCCGCGGGGCTGGCGGCCGCCGCCGGCCAGCCGCGGCGCTCCGAGCCGATCCAGGCGGTGGGGGAGCGGCCTTTGCAGCGGCTCAGCAGCGGCTACGGCGAGCTGGATCGGGTGCTGGGCGGCGGGCTGGTGCCGGGGTCGCTGGTGCTGGTGGGCGGTGATCCGGGCATCGGCAAGAGCACCTTGCTGCTGCAGAGCGCCCGCGCCATGGCCAGCCGGGCTTCCGTGCTCTATGTGAGCGCGGAGGAATCGGCCCAGCAGGTGAAGCTGCGCTGGCGCCGGCTGGCCCAGGTTGCCTCAAACGAGTCTGATGCAGGCGGCGAGCCCGAAGCAGGGGCCGATTTTCAGCTGCTCTCGGAAACCGACCTGGAGCTGGTGCTGCAGGAGCTGGAGGCCCTGCGGCCCGCGGTGGCGATCATTGACAGCATCCAGGCCCTGCACGATGCCGAACTGGGTAGCGCCCCCGGTTCGGTGTCCCAGGTGCGGGAATGTGCCGCCGCCCTGGCCCGCATCGCCAAGCGCCAGGACACGGCCCTACTGCTGGTGGGCCACGTGACCAAAGAGGGTGCCCTGGCGGGCCCCAAGGTGCTCGAACACCTGGTGGATGCGGTGCTCACCTTTGAGGGGGACCGCTTCGCCAGCCACCGGCTGCTGCGGGCCGTCAAAAACCGCTTCGGCGCCACCCACGAGCTGGGGGTGTTTGAGATGCGCGATCGGGGTCTGGCCGAGGTGACCAATCCCAGCGAGCTGTTTCTCGGCAGCGACGAGCCCAGTGCCGGCACCGCCACGATCGTGGCCTGCGAGGGCACCCGCCCCCTGGTGGTGGAGCTCCAGGCCCTGGTGAGCACCACCAGCTACGCCAGCCCGCGCCGCAGTGCCACCGGCATCGCCGCCAATCGCCTGCACCAGATCCTGGCGGTGCTGGAGAAGCATCTGGGCCTGCCCTTGTCGCGCTTCGACTGCTACCTGGCGGTGGCCGGGGGACTGGAGGTGGAGGAGCCGGCGGCGGATCTGGGCGTGGCCGCGGCGGTGGTGGCCAGCTACCGCGATCTCACCCTGCCGCCCGGCACGGTGCTGGTGGGGGAGCTGGGCCTGGGCGGCCAGTTGCGGCCCGTGGGGCAGCTGGAGCTGCGGCTGCAGGAGGCGGCCCGGCTGGGCTTCACCCGGGCGGTGGTGCCCAAGGGCTCCGGCCTGGCCAAGGCGGCTGCTGGGCTGGGCCTGCAGCTGCTGGAGGCCGGTGCCGTGGCCGAAGCGCTGGTGGCGGCGCTGGGGGTGAACCCGGCGGATGATCGGGTTTGATCATCAAGATGCATGGCTTGCGCACTAAGATGGACTAATGCGAACGACGCTCACCATCAATGACGCCCTCTACGAGCAGGCAAAGGTCCAGGCCGCTCGTGAAGGCAGCACGGTGGGCTCGGTGTTTGAGGCAGCGCTGCAGGCCTATCTGAATCGTGCCCACCTGCTGAAACAGGCCGCGCTGCCCCCGTTGCCTGTTCATGCCGGTGGCATGCTGCGCCCAGGTGTCGACCTTGACGACCTCTCCACCGTGCGGGCGTTGCTCGACGAAGGGCTGCCCCTGGATCAGTTGCATTGACCTGGATCATCTGGACTGACGAAGATGCATTGCGTTGACGTCAATGTCCTGGTGCAGGCCTGTGTGGCCGCTTCTCCGCGCCACGCAGTAGCCCACTCCTGGTTGCTGGCCCATCGCGCTGACCCGGAAGGCCTGGGTCTCTTCTCCGTTGTGGTCAGCGGCTTTCTGCGGGTGGCCACCGATCGCCGTGTCTTCAGCGAGCCCCTCGATCCAGCGGCGGCCTTGGCCTTCATCGACAGTCTCTTGGCGTCGCCAGCGGTATCCATCCTTGATCCCGGGCCCAGGCACTGGGGCCTGTTCCGCCAGCTGGTTCTGGAGTATCGGCCCAGCTCTGTCGACATGACCGACGTGTACCTGGCGGCAGCGGCCCTGGAGGTGAATGCCACCTGGGTTTCCTTTGACCGCGGTTTTGCCCGCTTCAAAGCGCTGCGCTGGCTCAACCCTGCCGATCTGTGAACCGGATCAGAAATACACGTCGACGCTGCCGCGGCCGCTGGTCTTGAGCCAGTTCTGGGCTTCGATGTAGTTGTTGGGGGCCAGGCGAATTGCCTTGCCCCAGAAGTCGGCGGCCTGGTCGAAGCAGCGGTCGGCCTCATCGGCGTCGCCGCGCTCCTCGGCGATCGAGCCCAGGTGGTGGTGGATCACCGCCATGTTGTTGAGGGCCTGGGGCATCTTGCTGTTGAGATCCAGGGCCTGGCTGTAGAAGTCGAGGGCCTTGGCGTGCTCGCCGTTGCTGGCGAATACCAGGGCCATGTTGTAGAGGATGAAGGCTTTGTCGTTGGGGTCGTCCTCGAGTTTGAGGGCTTCCTCGTAGTTCTCCAGCGCCTCGGCGTATTCGCCGTCAGCCTGGGCGCTCATGCCATCGCGGTAGTAGGCGAAGGCCTCCTTGGCGCGCCGGTTGGTGGGCAGCACCTTGAGGATCAGGTCAGCCATCACCGTGAAGCTCTTGTCGATGAAGTTGTCGTTGCGTTGGCTGCGGGGCACGGTGACGTCGGTGAGCGGCGTGGATCCCATCCTGGCGGATCTCCCTAATGTGAGTCCATCGTTGCCCCCTTCAGGCCTTGTCCCCGCTCCAGGAGCCTCTCCCGCTGGAACCTCTCCCGCTGGAGCCCCTCCTGCTGGAAATAGAGGGCATGAAGTGCGGTGGCTGCGTGCGGGCCGTCGAACAACGGCTGCTCGATCAGCCCGGCGTGCGCCAGGCCAGCGTCAACCTGCTCACCCGTACGGCCTGGGTTGACCTCGCCTCCGCCGAGGCCGACCAGGCCGCTTTGCTAGCGGCCCTGGCGGGTCTGGGGTTTGAGGCCCGGCTGCGCCCCAGCGATGGCGCGTTGTCGTCGCGGCGGGAGCGGCTGCAGACCCAAACCTGGTGGCAGCACTGGCGCCAGCTGGTGGTAGCCCTGGTGCTGCTGCTGGTTTCGGGGTTGGGCCATCTGCCCGGCACCGGGTTGGATGCCCTGTGGATTCATGCCCTGGTGGCCACGTTGGCCTTGGCCGGGCCGGGGCGCTCGATCCTGGTGCGGGGCGTCCAGGCGGCCTTGGCGGGGCTGCCCAGCATGGACACCCTGGTGGGGCTGGGGGTGCTGAGCGCCTATCTGGCCAGCCTGGTGGCTTTTCTCTGGCCCCAAGGAGGTTGGCCCTGCTTCTTCAACGAGCCCGTGATGCTGCTGGGCTTCGTGCTGCTGGGTCGCTTCCTGGAGGAACGGGCCCGCTTCCGCACGGGCCGCGCCCTCGAAGAGCTGGCCGAGCTGCAACCCGACACCGCCTTGCTGCTGTTGGGCGAGGGGCCGCCCCGGCCGGTGCGGGTGGGCGGCCTGCGTCCCGGTGATCGCGTTCAGCTGCTGCCCGGCGATCGCGTGCCGGTGGACGGTGTGGTGCTGGAGGGAGCCTCGGCGGTGGATGTGTCGGGCCTCACCGGCGAACCGCTGCCGCTGCAGGCTGTAGCGGGCAGCGAGCTGGCCGCGGGCAGCCTCAATCTGGAGGCCCCGCTGGTGCTGGAGGTGCGCCGCCGCGGCGCCGACAGCGCCATCGCCCGGATCATCCACCTGGTGGAGCGGGCCCAGGCCCGCAAGGCGCCGATCCAGGGGTTGGCCGATCGGGTGGCGGGCCGCTTCACCCTGGTGGTGCTGGCCCTGGCCGTCGCCACCTTGCTGTTCTGGTGGCTGCTGGGCACCCAGCTGTGGCCCCAGGTGCTCAGCCCAGCTCACGCGTCTGGCGTGATGGGTGGGCACCATGGCAGCCATGGGGTGCTGGGGGCTGGTGCCAACACCCCGTTTGCCCTGGCCCTGCAGCTGGCGATTGCCGTGCTGGTGGTGGCCTGCCCCTGTGCCCTCGGGCTGGCCACTCCCGTGGCGATCACGGTGGCCACCGGTCGCGCCGCCCGCGCCGGCCTTCTGTTCCGAGGCGGCGATGCGATTGAAACCGCGGCCGGAATCGAAGCCCTGCTGTTTGACAAAACCGGCACCCTCACCCTGGGGCGGCCCTTGGTGGCGGCGGTGGAACCCCTGGGGGATCTGCCTCCCGATCGCTTGGTGCAGCTGGCCGCCAGCCTGGAGGCGGGCAGCCGCCATCCCTTTGGTTTTGCCTTGCTGCAGGAGGCCCAGCGGCGCGGTCTGGAGCTGCTGGAGGTGGTGGAGGGCCACAGCGTGGCTGGCCAGGGCGTCAGCGGCTGCATCGCCGACCACAGCTTGCGGGTGGGCCGGTTGGCCTGGGTGGATCCCTGCCCCACGCCGGAGTTGCTGGCCAGGCAGGCGCTGCTGGAGTGCCACGGCGCCAGCGTGCTGGCGGTGGCCGATCAGCAGGGCCTGCTGGGGTTGGTGGCGGTGGACGACCAGCCCCGCCCCGATGCCGCTTCGGTGCTGGAGGCCTTGCGGGGCCTTGGGCTGCAGCTGGGTCTGTTGAGTGGCGACCGGCGGGAGCCGGTGCAGCAGCTCGGAGCCCGGCTGGGGTTGGCGCCGGCGGAGCTGGCCTGGGAGCTGCGGCCCGAGCAGAAGCTGGAGCGGATCCTGCAGCACCCGGCCCGCGGCGCCCTGGCGATGGTGGGCGATGGCATCAACGACGCCCCGGCCCTGGCGGCGGCGGATCTGGGCATCGCCGTGGGCACCGGCACTCAGATCGCCCAGGACACGGCGGATCTGGTGGTGATGGGCGATCGCCTGGAGGGCATTGTGCGGGCCTTGCTGTTGGCCCGGCGCGCCATGGCCAAAGTGCGTCAAAACCTCGCCTGGGCCTTCGGCTACAACCTGATCGTGTTGCCGCTGGCCGCCGGCGTGCTGCTGCCCGGATTCGGGGTGCTGCTCACCCCGCCCTTGGCGGCCCTGCTGATGGCCTTGAGCTCGATCACGGTGGTGGTCAACGCCCTGCTGCTGCAGGATGGGTTCTCTGATTCCCGTTGATCTCCAGGTGGCAGAACCGGCAGTGGCTCCCCGCGGTCGGTTCGTGGTGCTTGAGGGCATCGACGGCTGCGGCAAAACCACCCAGTTGGAAGCCCTGCGCACCTGGTTGCCCAGCAGTGGCCTGCTGGCGCCGGGTGCCCAGCTGATCGTCACCCGGGAGCCGGGGGGTACAGCCCTGGGCTCCGCCCTGCGGCAGCTGCTGTTGCATCCGCCCGGGGAGGCGGCGCCGGAGCCGATGGCGGAGCTGCTGCTCTATGCCGCCGACCGGGCCCAGCATCTGGAGCAGGTGATCCGCCCGGCCCTGGCGGCGGGTCACTGGGTGCTGAGCGATCGCTTCAGCGGCTCCACGGCCGCCTACCAGGGCTATGGCCGCGGCCTCGACCTGCCCACCATCGCCCAGTTGGAGCAGTTGGCCACCGGCGGTCTGGAGCCGGATCTCACCCTGTGGCTGGAGTTGCCCCTGGCCGAATCGCTGCGCCGCCGGGGCGCCCGCTCCGCCGACCGCATTGAGGCCAGTGGGGAGGCCTTTCTGCAGCGGGTGGCGGATGGCTTTGCGGCCCTGGCCCGCGAGCGTGGTTGGCGGCGCGTTGATGCCACCCAGTTGCCGGAGCAGGTGGCGGCGTCCTGCCGCAGCCAATTGGCCGGCCTGGCGGCTGGCTCGGTTTCGTGACGGCTCTGTTTGAGGATCTGCTGGGTCAGCCGCGCGCCGTGGCCCTGCTGGAGGCCTCCCTGGCCCAAGGGCGCCTGGCGCCGGCCTATCTGTTTGCCGGCCCGGATGGCGTGGGCCGCCGGCTGGCGGCGTTGCGCTTTCTCGAGGGAGTGTTGGCGGGGCCGATGGGCGATGCCGGCATCCGGCGGCGGCTGCAGGAGGGCAACCATCCCGACCTGCTCTGGGTCGAGCCCACCTATCAGGACAAGGGCCAGTTGGTGCCCGCCTCCAAGGCCGAGGAGCTGGGGCTGGCGCGGCGGGCGGCACCCCAGCTGCGGCTCGACCAGATCCGCGAGGTCTCGCGGTTTCTCTCCCGCCGGGCCGTGGAGGCCAAGGGGTGTCTGGTGGTGCTGGAGGGGGCTGAGGCGATGGCGGAAGGGGCGGCCAATGCCCTGCTCAAAACCCTCGAGGAGCCCGGCGATGGCTTGGTCCTGCTGATCGCGGCGGCTCCGGATCAGCTGCTCAGTACGATCCGCTCCCGCTGCCAGCAGATCCCCTTCACCCGGCTCAGCTCCGAGCAGCTGGAGGTGGTGCTGGAGCGGTGCGGTCAGCCCGCCCCCACCAACGACCCGCCGGAGCTGCTGGAGCTGGCGGCGGGCTCGCCGGGGGCGTTGCTGCGCTGCCGCCAGAGCTGGGCCGCCCTGCCGGAGGGTTTGGTTGAGCGGCTCCTGGATTTGGCCAAGGCCGCGGACCCTGTGCAGGCTCTGGCGCTGGCCCGGGATCTGGCCGAGGCCCTGGATGGGGAGCAGCAGCTGTGGTTGCTCAACTGGTGGCAGTTGGCCCTCTGGCGCCGCCAGGCCCCGGTGGCCCAGCTGCAGCGCCTCGAGCGCCTGCGTAGCCAGCTGCGGGCTTACGCGCAGCCCCGGCTTGCCTGGGAAGTGGCCCTGCTCGAGCTGGCCGGCCTTTGAGTGCTTGGCGGGCTCAGTTCAACTGGCCTGGGCCTGGCGGGCCTGGTGGATCAGGGGCACCAGGTCGGTCAGTTGATCGTCGCTGGGCAGTTCCAGGCAGTAGCCGGCGCCGTACACCGTCTTGATGAAGCGGGGCTTGCGCGGATCGGGTTCGAGCTTGGTGCGCAGGTGGCGCACATGCACCCGGATCGTCTCGATGTCGTCGTCGGGTTCGTAGCCCCACACCTCCTTGAGGATCAGCGAGGGTGCAACGGTTTGGCCGTGGCGCTGCAGCAGGCAGTGCAGCAGCTCGAATTCCAGGTGGGTGAGCCGCACCGCCACATCAAACCAGATGGCTTCAAACCGCTCCGGCACCAGGGTGAGACAGCCGTAGCTGAGGATTTCGTTGTGCTTGGCGGAGAGGGGGGCATGGTCGCTGCGGCGCAGCAGCGCCTTGACCCGCACCATCAGCTCTTCGAGGTCAAACGGTTTGGCGAGATAGTCGTCAGCACCGGAGTTGAAGCCGCTCACCTTGTCTTTGATGCTGCCCAGGGCGGTGAGCATCAGGATTGGAATCTTGGCGGTGCGCTCATCCCGCCGCAGCCGCTGGCAGAGGGTGAGCCCGTCCACCTTCGGCAGCATCAGATCCAGCAGGATCAGATCGGGGCTGTACTGCAGGGCCAGGGCCTGCCCCTTGATGCCGTCATCAGCCCGCTGCACGTCGAAGCCGCCATGCTCGAGGTGGCCTGCCACCAGCTCGCGCATATCGCTGTCGTCTTCGATCAGCAGGATGCAGGGCTTCATGGGATCAGGCGGGGAGCGGCGGGGAGTGAATCAATCGCTACCGCTGCAGCGAAGTTGCAGGCATTTTCAACGGTTTTGCTGCCTGGGCGAGGGCCCGTTGCGTGTGGAGCGCCGTGGATTGGACCCTGGCGTGGGCGAGGGCCCATGGCGAAGAGCCTTCAGGGCGCGACTGGCCAGGGTTTGCCGCGTCCCGGGGGACGAGTCAAGCCGGTGGATCTTAAGGATTTCTTCGTAGTTCTTTGTTGTAGCAGGTGGGCGCTGGGGTCAGTTGCCCAGCCCCTGGCGCTCTACCGGCCATAAAAAAACCGCAACCTGTGGGTTGCGGTTGATTAAAAAAGCTCCCCGGGCGGGATTCGAACCTGCGACCAATCGATTAACAGTCGATCGCTCTACCGCTGAGCTACCGAGGAATGCGCCGGTCGAAACCGGTTCGAAGAACTTACCCCTCAGGCCTGCCGGCCTGCAAGGGGTCCAGCTGCTGGTCCAGCACGGGGCCGTCCTGCCAGCGCCCGACGGCCCCGTGCTCCATCAGCGCGGCGCCGTCACAACGCTGCAGCTCCTCGAGCCGATGGGTGATCCAGAGGGCCGTGAGTGGGGCGTCGGCGCGGTGGGTGAGCTGCCAGAGCAGCTGCAACACCTCGTGCTGGCTGTCGGGATCGAGCAGGGCGGTGGGCTCATCAAGCAGCACCAGGTCGGCGGAGCTGGCCAGGGCGCCGGCGATGGCTAGGCGTTGTTTCTGGCCGCCGCTGAGGGTGTGGATCGGTCGCTCTGCAAACCCATGGAGGCTGACCTGGTCAAGGGCCTGTTCCACCCTTTGGTGCCGTTGCGCGTCGCTGAGGTCGGCCGGTAGACCCAATTGCAGATCGCTGGCGCAGCTCGGCAGCAGCAACTGGTGATCGGGGTTCTGGAACACCAGGGCGGCCTTGCCGGGGGCGTGGATGCGGCCGCTGCGGGGCTCCAGCAGCCCTGCGATCAGGCGCAGCAGGGTGCTTTTGCCGCTGCCGTTGCTGCCCACCAGCATCCACAGCCCCGGCCGCGGGATCTGCAACGTGCAATGGCGCAGCGCCGGGCGACCGTTGGGCCAGGCGAAGCTGAGCCGCTCCACCGTCAGGGGAGGAGTCATGGCGGGAGTGGCTCCAAATCGCTCGGCGGGGGTTCAGCCCTCGAAGCTGAAGCCGGGGCGCTTGCCGCCGCTGCCCATCGCCGACTTTTCATACAGCTGCACCGCCACCACTTCACTGGTCAGCAGGCTGATCCGCTTCTCCTCCTCCTTCTCGCAGGTCAACTCGAGTAGCCGCGGTCCAGTGCCATCCAGTGCCTGGCGCACTTGGCCATAGAGGGCCTGGGCGTCGGCCAGCTCTTTGCGCTGCACGGCAACGGGCATGGGGCTGAGCTTGAGGGAGAGCTCGACGACGTACATGAAACCGGAATGGACTCGCCCCACTGTGGCGAATTGGGACTCGCTTGGCGTTCGCGCGTCGCCGGGCGCTGGAGCGCTAAGTAGAAGTGCTCAGCTTCGGTCGGGCATGCGCGTTTCGAGGGCCGCGACCCGTAGAGTCCTGATGTAACGCTTCATGAAGCCGCTCTCATGACGATCGCTTTAGGTCGCGCGCCGCAGCGGGGATGGTTCGACATCCTCGATGACTGGCTCAAGCGCGACCGCTTCGTATTTGTGGGTTGGTCGGGTCTGCTCCTGTTCCCCACCGCCTATCTGGCACTGGGTGGCTGGCTGACCGGC
>NZ_JAGQCT010000009.1:0-112169 GCF_024346335.1 Cyanobium sp. ATX 6E8
CCGTTTTCAGCTTGCGGATGATCTGCTCCGCGGTGTGCCTGGTGCGTTTCATGGTGAAGTCCCCGGCCCAGTCTGGCCGGCTGAGGACTCTCATTCACCCTGGACCGATTGCCGGGGTCCACGTCAGTATCGGTGGCGATGCTCACTGAGGGCTGGGACACCAACACGGTGACCCATGTGCTCGGGGTGAGGGCGTTCAGCACGCAGCTGCTGTGTGAGCAAGTGGTAGGCCGTGCCCTGCGGCGCCAGAACTACCAACTCAATCCCGACACCGGTCGCTTCGATGTGGAATATGCCGACATCCTGGGCATCCCATTCGATTTCACAGCCCAGGCGGTGCGAGCTCCGGTGAAGCCACCACCGAAAACGATCCAGGTGAAGGCCATCACCCCAGACCGCGATCGCCAGGAGATCACCTTCCCCAACGTGATCGGCTATCGCGTGGAACTTCCTGATGAGGACGTGAAGGCGACCTTCACGGAAGACCACATCCTGGAGCTCAAGCCTGAACTGGTGGGGCCAACAATTACCAGCAACCAGGGGATCATCGGAGAAGGCATCGAGCTGACGCCGGAGCGGATCAAGGACTTCCGCAAATCAACGGTGATCCTCCATCTGGCCAAACATTTGGTGCTTACCAAGCTGCCAGCCGATGGCGATGGAGTCCCCAAGACGCACCTGATTCTCAAGTTGAAGAAGGTGGTTCGTGAGTGGCTGGATCAGTGCCTCGTCTGCAAGGGAGGTACCAACCACGGCCAGCTGGTCTATCGCAAGATTGCAGACAGAGCTTGTGAGCGCATGCTCTCAGCGATTGTGGTGAGCGCCGATAAAAGCCGGAAACGATTAGCGATCCTCGACCCCTACAACCCCACTGGCAGCACCATGGACGTGAACTTCAATACCGCCAAGACATTGCGCTGGGAGACCGATTCACGCCGCTGTCAGGTGAACTGGGCCATCTGTGACAGCACCTGGGAGCAAGAGTTCTGCCGGGTGCTCGATGCCCATGCCAAGGTGCGCCGCTGGGTCAAGAACCAATCCATGGGCTTTGAGGTTCCCTATCAGATGGCCGGTGTTCCTCGGCGATACATCCCAGACTTCATCGTGGTGGTGGACGACGGCCGAGGAGAGGATGATCTCCTGCAACTCGTGTGTGAAGTGAAGGGCTATCGGGGCGAAGACGCCAAAGAGAAGAAGAACACCATGGAGACCTACTGGGTGCCTGGCATCAACAACACAGGCAAGTTTGGACGCTGGGCCTTTGCTGAATTCCGAGACCCGATGGTCATGGAGGATCAGCTGTCGAGCGCCGCAGAGGAGGAAGTGAACCAGGTCCTGGATTCTGTACTCACCGTGGAGGTGGCCTGAGATGCCGAAGAAGCCCGCTAGCGAAAAGCAGATCGAGAGCTTCGTGCACGACGATGCCTCGCGCCGGAACATCCCACCGGCTGAGTACCAGACGATGGTGCGCAATCAAGAAAAAACTCCGCTACAGGTGGCCTATGAGCGACGGAATCCTGATCTGGACCCGCAGCTGATCTGGCGCGGTAAGGATTTGCTGGATGACTCACCGCTGGTGGTGAATGCACCACCCCTTTATATCCAGGAGAAGATTCACCCGAAGGTGCTCATTGATAACCTGAAGCGGCGAAGCAAGCAAGGTGGCTCTGGCGATGCTGAACAGATTGATCTGTTCTCGGCGTTCAATGGTCTACCGTCAGAGGAGGCCAAGACTGAGTTCTATCAGCATGATCAGAACTGGTCGAACCGAATGATTCTTGGAGACTCCCTACAGGTGATGGCGAGCCTGGCCGAGAGGGAGGGGCTACGCGGGAAGGTACAGTGCATTTACTTTGATCCACCGTATGGGATCAAGTTCAATAGCAACTTTCAGTGGTCGACAACGAGTCGAGATGTTAAGGATGGCAGGAGCGATAACATCACACGAGAACCCGAACAGGTAAAAGCTTTTCGAGATACTTGGCGAGACGGGATTCACAGCTACCTCTCATACTTTCGTGATCGTCTAGTAATTGCTCGCGATCTCCTCACTGATTCAGGCTCCATCTTTGTGCAGATTGGCGATGATAATGTTCACCGCATCCGTGCAGTCATGGATGAAGTTTTCGGAGATGGAAACGCAATTACGGAGATCGTCGTAAAGAAGAAAGGAAGCCAAAAATCTTCGCTTATGGACCCCGTTAACGACTTTATTCTTTGGTATTCTAAATCTAAGCGCGCTGACAAGAAAACCAAGTTCAGGACTCTTTACGAGGAGCGTATGCTCGACAGTGAAACCGTGGATGAGTTCTCACGGATCGAGCTCCCGAATGGCGACATAATCAATTTGAAAAACTTTACCGATGCGAACGGCGAAAAGCTTGACTTCCGCGCTTATCCAAGACGAATTGAACAGCAATTTCCAGGGGGACGGCTCTTTAGAGCATGGCCTATTACCAATGGTGGAGAAAGGTCGTCTCAAATGGATGGTGTCAACTTTAAGGGTGTGGTGACTCATCCTCCGAAGGGCCGATGCTGGAGTCATACGTCCAAACAGCCGGCATCCGGCTTGAGCGGAATGATGCGCAATCTGGCAGCTGGCAGATTGGTCCGTTCCCGAACAAGCCTTGACTTCAAGCGGTATCTGCAGGACTTCCCATACAAGGGCATTTCAAACTGGTGGGATGGACTTGGAGGAGCACCTGATCAGGTTTATGTCGTGCAGACGAATGAGCGAATTATCGAGCGATGCATTCTTATGGTCACTGACCCAGGAGACCTCGTTCTCGACCCGACCTGTGGTTCTGGAACTACAGCGACTGTAGCCGAGCAATGGGGCCGCCGCTGGATCACAATTGATACATCGCGTGTGGCCTTGGCGCTCGCCCGTACACGAATGATGGGTGCGCGTTATCCATTTTATCTGCTATCTGATTCTTGTGAAGGCAAGGACAAAGAAGCTGAGGTAACGCGCACCGTGCCGATAGCTCAGCCAGTCCAAGGCAAAATCAGACATGGCTTCGTCTACCGCCGCTGTGCATACATTACGTCTGGCTCAATCGCCAACAACGCAGAAATTGATGTAATCTGGAGCAAGTGGCTAGTGGATCTAGAACAAATACGCGAGAAGCTAAACGCCTCACTCCTTGAGGATTGGCAGGAGTGGGAGATACCGAGAGAGAGTCTGGACCATTGGTCCGATGCGACGAAAGCACTTCACGCTGACTGGTGGAGGGCACGTATCAGCAGGCAGCGCGAGATCGACGAGTCCATAGCTGCTAAGGCAGAGTCTGAATACCTCTATGACAAGCCTTACGAGGACAAAAAGAAGGTTCGCGTCGCTGGTCCTTTCACTGTCGAGAGCCTGAGTCCTCATCGCACCATGATCGTCAATGACGACGACTCATTGATTGATCCTCACAAGCAAGGAGCGACTGCAGAAGGAGCTACTGACTTTGCTCAGATGGTCCTCGGTACGCTCCGTGTGGCGGGGGTACAGCAAGCACATAAGGAAGACCGCATCAGTTTTGAATCACTGAATGGTTGGCCTGGCAGCTACATCGCTGGCAAGGGTTCCTACCGTGATGCTGATGGCGTCCTCATTACAGCCGGCATCTTCATCGGTCCCGAATTTGGCACGGTCTCCCGTGTCGACCTTGTGGAAGCCGCTCGCGAGTGCGCCGATGCTGGCCTTGATGTTCTGATCAGCTGCGCTTTCAACTACGAAGCCCAGTCCACTGAGTTCGACAAGCTTGGTCCTCTTCCGGTGCTCAAGGCCCGCATGAACGCAGATCTGCACATGCAGCCTGATCTCAAGAACACTGGAAAGGGCAATTTGTTCGTGATCTTCGGCGAGCCGGATATCGACATTCTGGATGTCTCAGACACCCAGATCCTGGTGAAGATCAATGGCGTCGACGTCTTTGATCCATCAACAGGAGAGGTGCGCAGCGACGAACCTGCCACCATCGCCTGCTGGTTCATTGACAGCGACTACAACGGCGAGAGCTTCTTTGTGAGGCAGGCCTACTTCCTTGGCCAGAACGATCCCTACAAGAGCCTCAAAACATCCCTCAAGGCTGAAATTGATGCAGATGCCTGGGAGTCCCTGAACAGCGACACCTCTATTCCCTTTGCCAAGCCATCAACTGGTCGTATCGCGGTTAAGGTGATCAATCACCTAGGCGATGAGGTCATGAAGGTCTATCGGGTGGCCTGATGCAGTTTCTGCTGGCCGACACCTTTCAGGGCAGCCTTGATCGCCTGAATGGAGAGGAGCAACGGGCTGCGAAAGTCGCGGCATTCGAGTTGCAGATGAACCCAGCGACACCGGGGCTGCAGTGCCACCGGCTGGAGAACATCAAGGACAAGAATTTCTGGTCAGCTCGAGCCAGCCGTGACATCCGCCTGATCTTCCACCGCGTCGAGAGCAGTGTGATGCTCTGCTACGTCGACCACCACGACGCCGCCTACGACTGGGCCACACGTCGCAAGATCGAAACCCACCCCGTCACCGGCGCTGCCCAGATCGTCGAGATCCGCGAAACCGTTCGCGAGATCCAGATCCCCCTCTACGTCCCCAGCGAACCAGCCCCTGCTCCAGAGACCAAGCGGCCTCTCTCCAATCTCTCAGAGGACGAGCTACTCAGCTACGGCGTACCAGCCGAGTGGATCCCCGACGTGCGCACAGCAGACGACGACATGCTGCTGGTGATCGCCTCCCACCTTCCCGGTGAGGCAGCAGAGGCGATCATCGACCTGGCCACTGGCACCACGCCTCCCAAGCCAGAGGTGGTGCATCCCGAAAAGGGCAACCCCTACGAGCACCCCGACGCCCAACGCCGCTTCCGAGTTGTCACCGGCGCAGAAGAGCTAGCCCGCGCGCTCGAATACCCCTGGGAGAAGTGGATCGTCTTCCTCCATCCCTCCCAGCGCGACTGGGTGCTGCGTTCCTTCAATGGCCCCACCCGGGTGCAGGGCTCCGCTGGCACCGGCAAAACCGTGGTGGCGCTGCACCGTGCCGTCCATCTGGCCCGCGCCAACCCCGAGGCTCGGGTGCTGCTCACAACCTTTTCGGCCCCTCTGGCAGCCCTGCTCCAGGAGAAGCTGCATCGCCTCGTTGACGGCGAACCAGCCCTGGTGGAACGGCTGGATGTGCTGGCCATGCAGGAGCTGGGTGAGCGCATGCACGCCGCCCACCTGGGCAAACCCAACCGCATCCCTGCAGAGGATCTCGACGCTCTGATCCGCCGCCACGCACCGGCCGAGATCAGCCGGATCTACGGCGATGCATTCAGCGTGGAGGAGTTCCGCGACATCGTCGACGCCTTTCACCTGCAGGAGTGGGAGAGCTACCGCGACGTGCGCCGCCTCGGGCGCAAGAGCCGCCTCAACGAGGCCAAGCGCCGCCTGCTCTGGGAGGGCTTTTTGCAAGTGATGCAGGAGCTGGATGCCCAGAACCTGATCACGGAACACCAACTGTTCCACCGCACTGCCGAGCAGCTGCGGCGCACCGGCGCCCGCCCCTATCAACACATCGTGGTGGATGAATGCCAGGACATCACTGCCGCCCAGCTGCGTCTGCTCGCGGCCATCGCCGGCACCGGGCCAGATGCGTTGTTCTTCGCAGGTGATTTGGGGCAGCGGATCTTCCAGCAGCCGTTCTCCTGGAGCCAATACGGCATCGACATCCGCGGCCGCTCCCGCACCCTGCGCATCAACTACCGCACCTCCCAGCAGATCCGCCAGCAGGCCGATCAGTTGCTCGATCCCGAATCCCGCGATGTAGACGGCAACATGCAGGACCGTCGCGGGGCTGTGTCGGTGATCAGCGGGCCTGATCCAGACATCCGCGAATGCGATGACCACGACAGCGAGATCGAAGCGGTGGCCAGCTGGATCCAGGAGCGTCTGGCGGAAGGCCTCACCGCAAGGGAGTTCGGTGTGTTCGTGCGCAGCCCCCAGGAGCTCGCGCGCGCCCAGGCCGCTTTGGAGCTGGCCGACCTGCCTTACGAGCAGCTGCAGCCCACAGCCATGCGCCTGGGCAGCAAAGCCACCCTCTCCACCATGCACCTGGCCAAGGGCTTGGAGTTCCGTGCCGTGGTGGTGATGGCCTGCGACGAAGACATCATCCCCAACGCCGAACGCATCAAAGCCCTCACCGACGACAGCGACCTGGAAGAGGTGGTGGCCACCGAACGTCATCTGCTTTACGTGGCCTGCACCCGCTCCCGTGACCACTTATTGATCACCAGCGGTGACACCTGCTCGGAATTCGTGGAGGACTTGCTCGGGTGAACCAACCAACGCCAGAGGCTCTGCGGGTCGCCGAATCCGCCCGCAGCATCGCCTTGCAGATGCTTGAGGAACGAGGCCGAGGTGCCGTGCTGGTGGGTGTTGCCCGCGTGGATGCTGCGTTGGAAGTCCTGCTCAAAGCGGTCCTCGCTCCGCCCTCAGGCAGCGAGACCCTCTTTTTTACCGATCGCCCACTGGGATCCTTCGGGGCCCGCATCGCTCTGGCCCAACGGCTGGGCCTGATCAACCACCAGGTGGAGCGGGCGCTGCATACGCTTCGCAAAGTGCGCAATGCCTTCGCGCACACAACCACCGTGGCCTCCCTCGCCGAGGCCAGTTATCAACAGCCCCTTGGCGACTGCTACCGGCATGCCCGCGAAAATCCCCTCTGGGGACCACTGGAGCGCATCCTCAATGAGCAGCTTCAGCCCAACGGCAGCGCTGGAGAGAGCAAGGCTCCAGCTCGCTTCCTGCGCGACTACATCCTGCTGATCACCATCCTGGTGGCCTTTCTGGAGGCCGCCGCCCAGCAACTCCGGCCGATGCAGCCACCGGTGGTGATGGGTTTCGCGGGCATCACCAAAAGCAACAGCATTGAAGCTGGATAACTCCCCAACCCTATTGATCTTCAGTCAACGGGTACCTCATGGCTCTCTCACGCAAGAAGCCCGTTGGGTACCCCGAGATCAGCTTCCTTTCATTTGACGTTCTGGCCTTGCTGGCCAGGATCCAGCATGAGATGGAGCTGGATTCAGTCGGTCCTGTCACCTTCAGCCTCCAAGCAATGGAGACCCTGGCTTGCATCCGCTGGGAAGAGGGGAAACCAGGTGGCGATATCTTCTTCCACTCGCTGTTCAACCGCCCTGACGTGCCTGAGCCAGTCATCGAGCACGTTTTACGCCACGAGCTTCTACACCTGAAGATCCGACCCAGGGAGATCGATGGCAAGCTGATCAATCACCCGCCCGAGTTCTGGGAGGCAGAACAGGCTCTGGTTCCCTGGAAATCGGCATCGTGGGGATGGATGGTTCTCGCCTTCTGGGAAGTCATCAAGACGGACATTCCGAATGAATGCACTTTGGTCAAGAAGTCTTGGAGGAGGCTCCAGAAATATCCCTACCCAAGCTGGCAGATGATCCTTGACGACCACGAAAGATACTCTAATAAGCAGGGTCAGATGAAGGGCTTGATGGAAAGTCTCTAAGGAGCCTGAGGCAGGGTTTGCTTGTCATGCCTGCCTGCCACCTGCCTACTCGATCGGGGCCAGCACCTTGGCTCCTTTGCGGGCATTGTCGTTGGCGCTGATCACCTGGAGATTGTCTGGGTGATGCTGGCCACCCTTTGCGAGAGGAATGATGTGATCCACATGGTACTGAATGAATCCTGTCGCTTGATTGAGCCTGTCCCGATGGTCGTAAATCTGCTGGATCCGCTCCTTTTCTTCATGGCTCAGCTCCGGCGTTTGCTCGCGCAGACGTTGTTTTCTTCTATGCAGATAAATCGCGGTTCTGTGTCTATCCCCTTCGTAGACAGCCTCTGGTGGCGGACAGCTCACCCCAGCCAGGTTCAGGGCTGCTCGCTCCAGTGTCCAGAGTTCTGAGCGGAGCTGCTTGGAGCACCACTGGTGATACCGGGTATCTCCATGGAGATCGATCACATCGCGAAATCGGCTGACGACATAAATGAAGTCATCCCCAAGCCGTTCGCCTGTCCACTGTGTCCAGCAGCGGGCGAGGTAGCGGTCTTTGCCACTGACCCAGATGAACAGGGTCGGAAGGTCAAGGAAATCTTCTCCTCTCGCAGGTCCGCGTCGGGCATACGTGCGATCACCCTGCTTCGTGATTAGCCCGCGGTCATTCGACTGGATGACGCGGAACTTCAGCTCCATGGCGCCGGGGCACTCGCCTGCTGTGCCAAGCAGCCTATGGCCGACAAACCCGACGAGCACAGGCCTGGGGGGGCGCGTTCCGGCTGAAGACCTAATAAGTCGTCGCGCAGGAGTCCTCAGCGTGCGCGACCGCGCAAGGGCTGCGCAAGCCGGCCCGCCACCAGAAATGGGACGCCATGGGCACTGGATTCAGTAAGTGCTGCGGCCGGCCCTTGACGCTGGCCGCGCTGGCGCTTGCGGTCCTGCGCTTGCCTACACGTGGCTGTTGCTTCCCGATCACGCTCTGCCCGGTCTCCCAGGGCTGCTGCTGCCTCCAAGGTCTCGCCAGAAGAAAAGCTGGTCGCCTCCCTGATCGCCCTGCTGGAAGCGGGCACCACTCCCTGGCGGCGGGAGTGGGATGCCGCCGCCGGCGGGCATCACGTGAATCTGCTTTCAGGGCGCCGCTACCGCGGGAGCAATCCGGTGCTGCTCACCCTGGGGATGCACCTGCGGGGATCAGCCCTGCCCTACTGGTGCGGCTTTGCCGAGGCCAAGGCCTTGGGGATCTTTCCCCGCAAGGGCAGCAAGGCGGTGCATGTGCTGCGGCCCCAGGTGCATCAGTTGGGAGAAGGCCGGCTGTCAGAGCCAGGCTCTGCTCATGGGGCTGCTTCCGGTGGCGGTGATGAATTCAGGTCGTCGGCAGATGCTGGGAGGAGTTGGGTGAGCTACCGGCCGGTGGCGCTCTTCAATGCCGGGGATCTGGAGGGTGAGGCACTGGAGGGGCTGATCCAGAAGCGGCGGGCGGCAGAAGGGGTTGCCGTGAGGCCCGAGCCGGAGCGGCTGGCGGCAGCAGAAGCAGTGCTGAGCCGCTGGCCCGTGGAGGTGCGGTTTGGCGGCGATCGAGCCTGTTATCTGCCGGGGCCCGATCGCATCCAGTTGCCGGAGCGTGCCGCTTTCCATTCAGCAGGGGCCCTGTATTCCACCTGGGCCCATGAGGCGATTCATTCCTCAGGCCACAGCTCCCGCCTGGCCCGGGATCTCTCCGGCGGCATGGGGGCCGATGGCAATGGCGGCCGGGCCTATGCCCGCGAAGAGCTGGTGGCCGAGCTGGGGGCGGTGCTGCTGGGCGATCGCCTCGAGATCGGCAGCGCCATGGCCAATCACGCTGATTATCTAGGCCACTGGGTGGAGCTGCTCAAGGAATCGCCGCGGGTGCTGCTGCAGGTGCTCGGCGATGCCCGCCGGGCTGCTGATCTCATCTGCCCGGAGGCACCGGAATCGGCTGCGGCTTGCCTCTGTTGAGGCTGGTAGCAAAGGCCCAGCCACTGGCATTCACCTGCTGGCCTCGATGGGCTTTAACTCAGGCCGCCGATGGTCAGAACCACCAACTGGCGCAGCAGCTGCAGTTCGGCTGGTGTGATTGTTGACTTGGTGGCTGCGGTGATGCGCGTCTTCGCCACGCAGGTCAGGTTCTGCGGGAGCAGGTAACTCACCTTCTTGCAGCCGTTGCTGGGACTGGGCTGCAGCACCACCGTCAGATCGGGGATCGCCAGGGCAGGGTCGCCTGTCATCGGCACCACCAGCACAGTGGGGTAAGCGGGGTCAAACAGCTCGGTGTCCTGCACCACCACTGCCGGGCGGAGCTTGTTCGGCTCAGGGGGCTGGGGATCCTGGGCTGGATCGTCTGGATCCTTGCGCCAGTCAACGGTAACGATCTGCCCGGCCTTGAGTTCCACGCTGGTCTTCAGCGGGAGATGGGCTCAGGAGTGGCCCAGTCGTCAATGAAGGCTTTGGCTTCAGGGTCAGCGGCAATGTGCTCGGCCACCGTTTTGCTCTGGGCCCGGATGCGGGCCCGCAGGGCCTCCATGGCGCTCACAGAGCTGCTCACAGCCATGACCCGTCTGCCACCGCGCTGCCGGCGGCGAATGGAGAAGGGAGTCCCAGGCTCTTGAGTGGCTTGGTCGGCTGGGGTCATGACGGCAGCGGCTCTCGCCAACCGCAAGGGCTGAGGCCCCAACGTTAATCGCCGTTTCACCATCGCGCTGCTTGGATGCCAGTCCCTCTAACTGCTCCACGCCGGGGCTGGCGCCGCATTCAGCAACATCCAGGCAGCTCAAGAACGCTGGGATCGGCATCCAGGGCCCGATTGAGGGCCTCTTCGATGATTTCGAACTTACGTTCGACTTCTGATTGCATTAATTCATCGTCAAGGTAGTGATCAAGGGTGTAGTTCTCAATGAAGCGCTCAATCGCCTCGATGGACTGAAGGGCCTCAAGCAGGCGTTTCAACACCTAAATTCGCATGTTCAGAGTGCCAGCTTGAGAAAAACCCTCAAGGCTTCCTTCTGTCTGATACTCGGTAGAAACTGCATTTAAAATGCAAGTTCCAGAGTCTTCACGCTGCAAACGCCACCCTCTTCAGCTTCCACTTCAAGCTAGAGGCTGATGGCTTCTCGGATGTATAGGAGAGCTTCTTCCAGGGTGTTGCCTTGGGAGTTACAGCCAGTCAGGTCGAGACGGCTCACGGCCCAGCCTTCCTCGGTTGCAAGCAGGCGGATGCGGTAGCTCATGCCGGCCTGACTCTCTGTCCTGCGTTCAGGCAAGGCATGGGGCTGGCCTCTGTGACGAAGCCCCCCAGCCTCCCTCAAACCGCCACCGCCAGCTCCGGATGGCATGAAGACCCAGGCCGCGAAGGCGGTGCTACGCATCGCCGAAGACATCATCGAGCTCACCGGCGTCCGGCAGTCCGATGCCCTCGCTGCCGCTCTCGCCGACATCGAAACCAGCTCCGGTCTGCGCCTGGCTCCGCTGCTGCAGGTCCTGCACGATTGCGACCCTGCTGCCTCAGACCATCGGCACCGCCAGCTGGGAGCCCAGCCACTCGAGGTACGGCTGAATGCGGAACAGCAGGCCGAGCGGCTGGGCTGCACGATCAGGGATACCAACCGCGGACTGGCGGCCTGCGGCCTGCAGGTGCGCAATGACCTGGATGACTGGCAGCTCACCGAAGTCGGACGCGACTGGGGCCAGCCCCTGCCCACCTGCGCACGGGGCCAACGCGGCCAGCAAATCCTCTGGGATCCCGCGGTGATGGCGCTGCTGCGGGAGGAGTTGCCATGACGTTGCCGTCACCACAGGCAGCTGGGGCCTCACCCCACCACGCCTGGCCCAGTTCACCGAAGCTTTCATTCCCATGAAGACGCACACCCTGGTGTCCCGTTCCTGGAACGGCACCCCGATCGCACGGCGCAGCACCGATGGCTACGTCAACGCCACGGCCATGTGCAAGGCCAATGGCAAGCGCTGGAAGGACTACCGCGAGTCAGACCGGTGCCAGCTGTATCTGGACGCCCTGGAGAGCGTGGCCGGAATTTCCGTCCACGCCCTTGTTGAGTCCCGCTCCGGCGGTGCCGGTGGCGGCGGCACCTGGGTCCATCCCCAGGTCGCGGTCGACCTGGCCCGCTGGATCAGCGCACCGTTTGCGGTGTGGATGGACGGCTGGTTTCTGGAGAGCCTCCAGCAGGCTCAGCCGGCGCCGGTGATGACGCCCCCACCCAGGCTCAGGGAAGCCGAGGTGATCGCCTTGGTGGAGCAGAGCGTCGCCCTGTTCGAGAAGCTCGGCGGCCTCGATCAGCGGGACGAGCTCCTGTTCAAGGACATCGTGCGCAGCAGCGTTCTCACCGCGAGTTCAGGGGGTGTGCCCGCCATCAATGCAGACGATGAGCTGACCCTGGGCGATGCCTGGCTGGAGGTGTTCCAGCAGGTGCTGCCGCGCACAAAGTTCTGCTCAGCAGGCAAGCTCGTAGCCCAGGCCTACCGCCAGGAGTTCGGCAAGGAGCCGCCATGCCGCCAGCAGTTCGTCGATGGCGCTCCCCGTCAGGTGAAGAGCTACCGCCGTTCCTGGCTCCTCGACACGCTGAAGGGATTCAAAGCACAGCTGGCGGGGAGCTGATGGACAGCACCGCAACACCGGCCCGTCAGCGGGTCTGGATGAGCACCCTAGAAGCGTGTGCATCCCTGGGCATGAGCCGTGAAACCCTCCGCAAGCTGAGGCTGCGGGGGGTTCTGGTTCCTGGCAAGCACTACCGCCGCTGGGGATGCACTCAAGGCCGAGGCCCGTTGCAGTGGCATCTGGAGAACGTGGAGTCAACCATCACCGGCTGGAGCCGGCGGAATCTGCCCCAATAGGGGAGGGCGCTGCTCACATGGGTGAGCAAATCCCAGATGAATTTCGATTCAGCGCTCTGCGTTGAGCGACCTCACGACTGAAGGACCTGGCTAGTTGGCGTTGCTCTTGGAGCCAGAGGGCTGTGCCCTGTTGCAGGACAACCACGTGGGCAGAACCCAACCGCTCGTATCGGCCTTTGCCGTGGCCATGGTCAGCCGGATCTGGAGCTGCTGCTCCCACTGCCGCCAGAGGCTGCTTCTCCGAATTCCTCGTGCAAACGCTCCGGAGCACTGGGCGAGAAGCCCTGCCACGAAAGGCCTGGCACCGGATATGCACAACACCACCATTGGCTGGCGCGAGGCTCAACGACTGGTCGAGTTGGCCACTGCCGCGGCCATGCTCACAAGCAGAGCGAAGCCAAGGGCTGGAACCATGGCCGGCCAGACCAGGAAAGGATTTTCATTGAACGGGAGGCGTGCAAACCGGTGATTTGCTCACCTGTTTGCTCACATGGCCCTTGGTCAATCGGTGAAAAGTCAGTCGGGGCGACAGGATTCGAACCTGCGACCTAGTGCTCCCAAAGCACCCGCGCTACCAAGCTGCGCCACGCCCCGTTGCTGGGAGCTTAGGGGGGCGGCGTGCGCCAGGCGACAGCGGTGGAGCCGATGCGGCAGGGCTCAACCACCGCCCAAAGAACGGAACGCATCCCAGAGGCTGCCCCCAGGGGCAGGGCGCGCCACGTCCCGATCAAGAAACCACAGGCCACCAGCCAGGACATTGAGAACCAGCACCAGCAACCACACACGCCAGCCCTCGAGCAGCTTCACACCAAAACCTGAGCCATTCCTCTCCATCATCCCGGACAAGCCAACGGTGCTTGACGGTGATAGCCAAAGCTGCTAGTACAGGTGTACCGATTGCAGGCGCCATGACCATCTCCTCTCCCTACGCCGTGTTCAGAGCTAATCCATGGCTGCGCACGGAGCCCGATCTGCCGCCCAAGCCCGCTGCCTCGCGGCGCCGGGTCGCAAAGGCCTTAGCGCCAATCAAGGCTCCCGCCGCCTGGGCAACGCTGATCCAGGGGAACCTGTTTGATCAGCTGCCCCCGCTCCGAGGGGCAGACAACCCTCCACTCCCTGGCTAGTGTTGAAACCGACACACGGAGGTTTCAACCATGGCGATGGACTCCGGCAATGGTTTCTCCACTCGGGCCGGCGACTCCACGGACATCGGCCGATCCGTCATGAAGTGGGGGCGAGATGGGGAACTTTCAGCGCTCGACCTGCAATCGATCCTCGAGCGCCTCAGGGCTGTCGACGACCAGGCCGCCAACCTGATGGACTGTCCCCTCGATCTGCCGGGTTGAGCAGCATCCGCCTTTCTGGAATCAGGCGCTGAGGGCGATGGCGTCGATCTCCACCCGGGCGCCCTTCGGCAACGCTGCCACCTCGACGCACGCCCTGGCCGGGGACACCCCCTCGCCGAACATCTCCGCATAAATCGCATTCACCCGTGCGAAATCGCCCAGATCGGCCAGAAACACCGTGGTGCGCAGCACCTGCTGGGGGCTGCTGCCGCCGGCTTCCAGCACGGCCTTGAGGTTGGTGAGCACCTGGCGGGTTTCAGCCTCCACGTCACCACCGCCCACCATGCCCCCAGTGGCTGGATCCAGGGCGATCTGGCCGGAGCAATACAGCACACCGCTGGCTTTCACGGCTTGGTTGTAAGGGCCCACGGGCGCCGGGGCTTCGGCGGTGATCACGGCTTCCAGCTGCATCGATGGGCTCATGCCAGGTCAGGATGAAGGGAGAGCTTATGGCCCTTGCTGGCCCTGCGCCGATCGCCAGCCCCCTCACCGAGCTGATCCCTGCTGAGTTGCCGCTGCGTGAGCACGTGCAACTCAAAGACATCTGGCACCGCTACGCCAACACCGCCCCCGACGAGTGGACCCTCCAGGGAATCGATCTGGCCCTGGGCCAGGGGGAGCTGGTGGGCCTGCTAGGCCCGTCGGGCTGTGGCAAGACCACCCTGCTGCGGCTGATCGCCGGCTTTGAGCGGCCCGAGCGCGGCTCGGTGTCGATCGATGGCCGCACCGTCGCCGGAGCTGGCCGCTGGCTGCCACCCGAGCGCCGCGGCGTTGGCATGGTGTTTCAGGACTACGCCCTGTTCCCCCACCTCGATGCCTGGCGCAATGCCTGCTTCGGGCTGCGGCGCGGCCAGGACAGCAGCCGGGCCAGCTGGTTGCTGGAGTTGCTCGGGCTCAAGGGGCTTGAAAGCCGCTATCCCCACGAACTCTCCGGCGGCCAACGCCAGCGCCTCGCCCTGGCCCGCGCCCTGGCTCCAGGGCCGTCGGTGGTGCTGCTCGATGAACCCTTCTCCAACCTCGATGTGGAGGTGCGGCTGCGCCTGCGCAGCGAACTACCCGCCGTGCTCTCCCGCTGTGGCGCCAGCGGTCTGATCGTCACCCACGACCCAGAAGAGGCGCTGGCGATCTGCGATCGGGTGGCGGTGCTGCGCGATGGGGTACTGCACCAGTGCGCCAGTCCACGGCAGCTGGTGCAGCAGCCCGCCACGGCCTTCGTGGGACGGTTCGTGCTCCAAGGCAACCTGCTGCCAGCCGAGCGCCAGGGCGATCGCCTCCACACAGTCCTCGGCTGCCTGATCGCCAGCCCAGGCGAAGCGAGCCTGGCGACGGGCGCGACACAGCAAGCCCAGGAGCCGCTGGAGGTGCTGATCAGCCCCGAGGCCATCCAGCTCCGCCCCGACCCCGACGGCCAGGCCTGGGTGCAGGGGCGTGAGTTTCTGGGCCGGGAATGGCTCTATCAAGTACAGCTCGATCACCTGAGGCTGCGGCTGCGGCTGCCCCTCGACGCCGAATACAACCGCGGGGTGCGCTGCCAGCTGTCCTTACGGCCCGGGGCCCCAGGGGTGCTCTTCCCGACCCGCGTGCCGCTGCAGGTGCTGGCCGCCCCCCAGCCCTGACCCGCCCCTAGGCCGCCCAGTGGTCCTTGCTGCTGCGCAGGGCAGCCAACTGCTCAGCGCTGCCGGCACGCAGAAACAGGTTGGTGGCGCGCTCCAGCCCCACCGTGCTGGGGATGGTGGGCTCCCCCTGAGCCCGGGCTGTCAACACCTCCGCAAGCCGCTGCTGGATCGCCGCAGCGCAGGGATCGCCGGGCGCCACGGTGGCGGCGGCCCAACGCAGGTTGGAGGTGGTGTACTCGTGGGCGCACCACACCCGGGTGGCCTCGGGCAGCTGGCCGAGGCGCTGCAGCGAGGCCTGCATCTGGGCCGGGCTGCCTTCGAACAACCGCCCGCAGCCTGCGGCAAACAGAGTGTCGCCACAGAACAGATGCCCCGAAATGGGCAAGTAGTAGGCGATATGGGCGCGGGTGTGCCCCGGCACGGCCAGCACCTCCACCGTCTCACCCAACAGGTCAAACCGGTCGCCATCCACCAACCCCTGGGTCTGGAGCGGGATGCGAGCCTGGTCGTCGCGGCTGGCCAGCACCGCCGCACCGGGCCAGCGGGCCAGCAGCCCCGGCGTGCCGCCAATGTGATCGCTGTGGTGGTGGGTGTGCAGGATCGCCACCAACTCCAGCCCCTGCTGCTCCAAGGCGGCCAACACAGGCTCAGCCACGGCGGGATCCACCACGGCGGCCTGGCCCTGGCGCTGCAACACAAACACGTAGTTGTCGTGCAGCACCGGGATCAGGCCGACGCGGAGTTGGGGCATCGTTAAAGTCCAGCCTGTGGCGTTCCCCCATGATCACCGCTGCAGCCCAGGCATGATCACCGTTGCCCTGGCCAAAGGCGCCCTGCTGAAGGATTCGGTGGCCCGCTTTGCCGCCGCCGGCTTGGATTTCTCGGCCCTGCTCGAGCCTGGCAACCGCCAACTGATGGTGCCCAGTGCCTGCGGGCAGGCCCGGGCGCTGCTGGTGCGCAATGCCGATGTGCCCGTGTATGTGGCCTACGGCCAGGCCCAGCTGGGCGTGGTGGGCTACGACGTGATCCGTGAGCACCAGCTGCCGGTTGCCCAGCTGCTGGATCTGGGCTTCGGCGGCTGCCGCATGAGTGTGGCGGTGAAGGCCAGCAGCGGCTATCGCCGCGCCGCCGATCTGCCCGCCCATTGCCGCGTCGCCAGCAAGTTCACCGGCTGCGCCCAGGCCTTCTTCGATGCCCTCGATCTGCCAGTGGAGCTGATCCACCTGGCCGGATCGGTGGAGCTCGGCCCGATCACTGGCATGAGTGAGGCGATCGTCGACCTGGTGGCCACCGGCCGCACCTTGGAGGAAAACGGCCTGGTGGCGATTGAAGATCTGTTCCACAGCACCGCCCGGCTGGTGGGTCACCCCCTGGCCCTCCGGCTCGACGACGGCCCACTCCAGGGGATCATCGATCGGCTCGGACTGGTGGCCGCAGCACCCCAGGGCCGCTGATGGCGCGCCTCGACCGCCAGCGCCTGCTGCGCCTGCTGCCCTACCTGAGCCGGGACCGCCGACGCCTGGGCCTCACCCTGCTGCTGCTGATTCCGGTGGCCTTCGCCGCCGCCGTGCAGCCCCTGCTGGTGGGCCAGGCGATCGCCGTGCTGCGGCGCGAGCCCACCCTCGGCTGGCTCGACGGCCTGCCGGTGCCCGAGGCCATGAGGCTGCTGGTGCTGCTGCTGCTGCTGGCGGTGCTGCTGCGCCTGGGCCTGCAGGGCATCCAGACCTTCAACGTTCAGGCCGTCGGCCAGCGGCTCACCGCCCGGATCCGCAACGACCTGTTCGCCCACGCCATGGCGCTGTCGTTGCGGTTCCACGACCGCACCCCTGTGGGCAAGTTGCTCACCCGGCTCACCAGCGACGTCGATGCCCTGGCCGAGGTGTTCGGCAGCGGCGCCGTGGGCGTGCTCGCCGACCTGGTGACCCTGCTGGTGATCGCCGTCACGATGATCTTGATCGAGTGGCGCCTGGGCCTGTTGCTGCTCATGAGCCAGGTGCCGGTGGTGCTGGGCATCCTCTGGCTGCAGGGGCGCTACCGCAAGGCCAACTACCGCGTGCGCGAGGAGCTCAGCCAGCTCAACGCCGATCTGCAGGAAAACCTCCAGGGCCTCGAGGTGGTGCAGATGTTCCGGCGGGAGGCCACCAACAGCGCCCGCTTTGCCCAGGTCACGGCCGCCTACCGCGAAGCAGTCGGCGGCACGATCCTCTTCGACAGCGCCATCTCGGCCTTCATCGAATGGGTGGCCCTCAGCGCCGTCGCGGTGGTGCTGGCCCTGGGCGGCTGGATGGTGCTGGGCAGCGCCATGGGCCTGGGCACGCTCACCACCTTCATCCTCTATTCCCAGCGCCTGTTCGACCCTCTGCGCCAGCTGGCCGAGCGCTTCACCCAGATCCAAGGCGGGCTCACCGCTGTGGAACGCATCGGCGAATTGCTCGAGCAGCCGATCGAGATTGCCGAGCTTCCCTCGGCTCAACGCACGGCGGCGGCGATTGCCAGCGGCAGCCAGCGTGCCAGTGCCGGCGAGGTGATCTTCGAGAACGTGTCGTTCTCCTACCGCGACGACGACCCGATCCTCACCGACCTTTCGTTCCGCATTGCCCCTGGGGAGCACGTGGCCCTGGTGGGCCCCACCGGCTCCGGCAAAACCACCGTGATCCGTCTGCTCTGCCGGCTTTATGAGCCCCAGCGCGGGCGCATTCTGCTCGATGGCATCGATATCCGGCAGCTGCCCATCCCCACCCTGCGCCAGCGCCTCGGTGTGGTGTTGCAAGACACCTTCCTGTTCAGCGGCAACGTGGCCGACAATCTGCGCCTTGATGCCCAGATCAGCAGCGACGAACTGCAACGGATCTGCGGCGAGCTGGGCCTCCAGCCCCTGCTGCGGCGCCTGCCCGACGGCCTGGCCACGGCGTTGCGCGAACGGGGCGGCAACCTCTCCTCGGGCGAGCGCCAGCTGCTCTCCGTGGCGAGGGTGGCGATCCGGGATCCATCCGTGCTGGTGATGGACGAGGCCACCGCCTTCATGGATCCCTCCACCGAGGCGACCCTGCAGCGCGATCTGGCGCGACTGCTCCAGCAGCGCACCGCCATTGTCATCGCCCACCGCCTGGCCACGGTGGAAACCTCCGACCGCATCCTGGTGCTGCGCAAGGGCCACCTGATCGAGCAGGGCACCCACGCCGAACTGCAGCGGGCGGGAGGTCTCTATGCCCAGCTGGCCGACCTGCAGGAGCGAGGGCTGGCGGCCCTCTAACTCAACCAAGCCAATCCTGCAGCCAGTCGCCGATCGTGCCTGCGAGCTGCTCGGGCATCTGGAGCATCGGCAGATGCCCCGCTCCGGCCAGCTCCACAAACTGGTACTGGTTGGCATAGCCGGCCAGATGGCGCACGTAACGCGGCGCCATCACCTGATCGCGGCTTCCGGCAATCCAGAGGCTGGGCACCTGCAGTTGGGCGGTGAGCTGGGGGATCTGACGCACGGCGCCGCGGTTTGTGCTGCAGGCCAGCAGCCCCTGGGCGGCACGACGCTCGGCCAGCAGCGGGCTGCGCAGGGGGTCAGTGCCGGGCAGCTCGGCCAGCCAGCCGGGGCGCCAGCGCAGAAACAGGGCACCGCCGCGTCGCACCTGGGCAAAAGCCCGCGGTTGGTAGACGCCACCCCCGGCGGCGATCTGAACCAGGCCCACCAGCTGCGGCCCCAGATGGGGCGCGGCATGCAAGGCGACGCTGCCCCCCAGGGAATGGCCCAGCAACACGATCGGGCGCTCGCCGGCCTGCTCCCGGGCCGCCTGGGCCAGCCAGCGGCCGTAGCTGGCCAGATTGGCGTGCAGCCTCAGCGGCCGAGGCCGTTGGCCAAAGCCGGGCAGATCGGGGGCCCAGAGCTCCCAGCTCGGCGCCAGCTCGGCGGCCAGCGGCCGCCAGAGCCGCCCGGCCAGCAACCAGCCATGCAGGGCCACCAGCAACGGACGTGAGACATCGTGCTCCAGAAAATCGACGTGCTCCAGAAGATCGACGATCGGGGGCACCAGGCTGGCCCGGCGAGCGCCCCCTGGGCGGCCATCGGGCAGGATCGTTCCATTGCGTTGCACCCGCCCGTCGTGGCCTCGGCCGAGCTCCTCACCAGCCTCTACGGGGAGCAGCACCGGCTCTGCCCCACGCCCAATCCCCAGCTCAGCCTGGTGCTCAGCTGCGATCGCGAGATCGACCTGATCGAGCTGGAGCAGCTCTGTGACGCGGTGGGCTGGAGCCGCCGCCCCATGCGGCGGGTGCGCAAGGCGCTGCAACACAGCCTGCTGCGGGTGGGCCTGTGGCGTCACGACCCACGCCTTCCCAAGCTGGTGGGCTTCGCCCGCTGCACCGGCGATGGCGTGGTGGAAGCCACGGTCTGGGATGTGGCAGTGCACCCCCTCTACCAGGGGGCCGGGCTGGGCAAGCAGCTGATGGTCTACGTGCTCGACCAGCTGCAAACGATGGAGGTGGATCGGGTCAGCCTGTTCGCCGACCCCGACGTGGTGGACTTCTACGCCGCCCAGGGCTGGGAGCTCGAACCGCTGCAACGGCGCTGCGCCTTCTGGTACGCCCGCTAACCCCGCCGCCGCTCCCGCACTGCGCTGCCGTAGTAGCGGGCCGCCAAGGCTTCGGGCGGAATGCCCCGCCGCCAGGAGCGCCGCAGCTGGGCATTGGCCAGCGCCGTTTGCCACACCCCGAGCGCCTGCCAGCGGCGCCCATCCACCTGCAGCCGGGCCCCCAGCGGCCGCAGCTGGCTGAAGTGCCGCAGGCGCAGCACCAGCTCCAGATCCTCCATCAACGGGATCGGCGCCACCCCCCCGGCCCGCGCCAGCAGGCGACGCGGCACCAGCAGACCCTGATCGCCATAGGGCAGTTGGCGCCAGCGGCTGCGCAGGGCCACGGCCAGCTCCACCAGTCGCAGGGCGGGCTGGGCAGCGGCGATGGCCAGATCGAAATACCAGGCGGCGTCTGGCAGGCCCAGGGCCACCCTCACCGCCCGATCCCAGCCCGGCTCAAGCCGGGCATCGGCATGCAGCAACAACAGCCAGGGGGATTCGGTGCTCGCCACACCCAGGGCCAACTGCCGGCCCCGGCCAGGGGAGCTGGCTTGCACCGCCGCCCCCGCAAGCGCGGCGACCCGGGCGGTGGCGTCGTCGCTGGCGCCGTCCACCACCAGGATCTCCCCCACCAGCTGGGGAGCAGCGGCCAGGTCGGCCAGCAACAGCGGCAACCGTGGCGCCTCGTTGCGCGCGGCGATCACCACCGCAATCGGCGAACCGCTCAGCGCCACGGCCGCAGATCCATCGCCCAATCGAGGTCGCCCCGTGGCGCCAGCAGTGCCGGTTCCAGCCCCAGACGGTCGATCGCCGCCAGCGTCTGCGTGAGCACCCTGGGAGTGCCCCAGGCGATGCCCGCCATCAAGGCGGGCTGCGGCTGGCGCAGCCCGAGCAACCAGTAGCCCCCATCATGAGCCGGGCCGAGCACCGCCGCGCGGCTCTCCAGGGCCGCAAACGCCGCCACCAGGTCATCGCCATCCAACTGGGGCAGATCACTACCGATCACCACCACCTGCCGGGCCCCGGCGCGGAACGCCCGCTGAACCTGGCGCTGCATCCGCAAACCCAGCCCGCCGGGGCCCTGCAGCTGCACGCGATCGGCTCCCAGCGCCACACCCCAGCGGCGAGCGGCCCGCCCCGCCAACCCATCCACCGCGAGCACCAGCTCAAAGCCCAGCCGGCGGCGCCCGCCGCGGGCCACCGCCAGGGTGTGGCTGGTGAGCCGAGACTGGATCCGGGCCGCCGCCGCTGCGCCGAGGGAACCCGCCAGTCGGCGCTTGCAGCGCCCCGGGGCTGGCCAACGGGCCATCACGATCAATTGACTGCCAGCGGGTTGGCCCATCCCCGCCCTCACCCCTGGCGCGGCAGCTCCGCCGGCTTGAGCTGCAGGGTCAGCCGCTCATCGCCACGGCGCAGCGACACAGCTAAAGGCTGGCCCACCCGGCCCTGATCCACCGCCAGCTGCACCTCGGAGGGGTTCTTCACTGCCTTGCCGCCCACCTGATCGATCAGGTCGCAGGGCTTGAGTCCGCCTTTGGCCGCCGGGCTGCCGGGAATCACCTCCACCACCACCACGCCATTCACCTCCGGCAGGCGGCACTCATCGGTGCTGGCGTTGATCTCCCGGGCGAGCTGGGGCGTCAGGGCCTGCAGCCGCACGCCGATGTAGGGGTGGCTGGCGGAGCCCTTCTCCAGGATCTGTGCCGCAATCTGGCGCGCCACATTGATCGGGATCGCGAAGCTCAGGCCCGCCCCAGGTGCCTGGCGAATCGCCGTGTTGATGCCGATCACCTGACCACGGTCGTTGATCAGGGGTCCGCCGCTGTTGCCGGGGTTCACGGCCGCGTCGGTCTGGATGTAGGGCACCCGCTGTCCTTCACCCACCGCATTGGTGCGCTGGATGGCACTGATGATCCCAGCGGTCACGGTGTTGTCTAGGCCGAGGGGGTTGCCGATGGCGATGGCCCACTCGCCAGGCCGCACCTTGGCGGAATCGCCCAGGGGAGCCACCGGCAGCTTGGAGGCCACCACCTTCACCACGGCCACATCGGTGAGGGGATCAGTGCCCAGCACCTTGCCATTGAAGCTGCGGCCATCGGGCAGGGTCACCGTCACCTCACTGGCCCCCTCCACCACGTGGGCATTGGTGAGCAGCACCCCGTCGGAGCGGGTGATGAAGCCCGAGCCCTGACCCTGCTGCTGCTGGATGGTGGGCCCGCGGCCGAACAGCCCACCCAGGGGGTTCACCAGGCGCTTGACGGTGTCGATCCGCACCACCGCCGGCCCCACCTTGGCCACCGCATCCACGATCAAGGAGTTGCCCTGCTGCAGCGGCGGCGTGGGAGCCGCATCACTGATCGGCGTCTGGGCACCAGGGCGGCCCGGCAGACCAGGCAGACCCTGGCTGCAACCCACCAGCAGCAGCGCAACGGGAGCAATCAGCGCAGCTCGGCACGGGGGGGAAAGGCGCGGCATGGGGGCGGCGTGGGGCCAGGTCGGAAGCCGTTTCATTAAAGACGGCTCGGCCGCCACACCACGCGTAGATTCAGCACCCACGAAACGGCGCGGTCGGTGCAGCAGGGAGACGAGCTGTGGCACCAGGTTCAGCAGGCGCTCCAGGCCAACCTCAGCAAACCCACCTTCGAGACCTGGATCCGCCCGGCCCGCTGCGAGGGCTTCAGTGCCAACCAGCTCCAGCTAGAAGCGCCCAACAGCTTTGCCTGCGGCTGGCTGCGCAAGAACTATCTCGGCACGATCGAGGCCGTCGCCAGTGAAATCGCCGGCCGGCCGGTGCAGGTGCTGGTCAGCGCCGCCAGCGGCGATGACGTCATCGCCGCTGGCGGCAATGGAACCCATGGGTCCACCGCCCCCGTGATCCCCGCCGGGCCATCCGCCACGCCCCGCGCCACCGGCGAAACGCCCCGCAAGCTGGCACCAGGCCTCAACCCTCGCTATGTGTTCAACCGCTTCGTGGTGGGACCCAACAGCCGCATGGCCCACGCCGCCGCCCTGGCGGTAGCCGAGGCCCCCGGCCGGGAGTTCAACCCCCTGTTTCTTTGCGGTGGGGTAGGGCTGGGCAAGACCCACCTGATGCAGGCGATCGGCCACTACCGCCTGGAGATCAATCCCGAGGCGCGAGTGTTCTACGTGAGCACCGAAACCTTCACCAACGATCTGATCCAGGCGATCCGCAAGGACGGCATGCAGGCCTTCCGCGACCGCTACCGGGCCGCCGATCTGATCCTGGTCGACGACATCCAGTTCATCGAAGGCAAGGAATACACCCAGGAGGAGTTCTTCCACACCTTCAACGCCCTGCACGAGGCGGGGCGCCAGATCGTGATCGCCTCCGACCGGCCCCCGTCCCAGATCCCCCGGCTGCAGGAGCGGCTAATCTCCCGCTTCTCGATGGGGCTGATCGCCGACATCCAGGCCCCGGACCTGGAAACCCGCATGGCGATCCTGCACAAGAAGGCCGAGCAGGAGCAGATGGTTCTGCCCCGCGACCTGATCCAGTTCATCGCCGGCCGCTTCACCTCCAACATCCGCGAACTCGAAGGCGCTCTCACCCGCGCCGTGGCCTTCGCCTCGATCACCGGTCTGCCAATGACGGTGGAATCGGTGGCGCCGATGCTCGATCCTGCCGGCGGCGATGTGGAAGTAAAACCGAGCCAGGTGATGGAGAAGGTGGCCGAGGTGTTTGGCGTGGGCGTCGAGGAGATGCGCAGTGCCAGCCGCAAGCGGGCCGTGAGCCAGGCCCGTCAGGTGGGGATGTACCTGATGCGTCAGAGCACCAACCTCAGCTTGCCGCGCATCGGCGAAGCCTTCGGCGGCAAGGATCACTCCACAGTGATGTACGCCGTGGAGCAGATCGACCGCAAACTCAACAGCGACCCAGCCCTTTCCCGCCAAGTGCAGCAGGTGCGCGACCTGCTGCAAATTGATTCCCGCAAGCGGCGTTAGTCGGGCCTTAGGTGAGCGGCCGGGCAGGATCAAGCCCTTCCACTTCACCGGCAAACACGCGGCTGGCGGTGATGTCTTCGGCCTCAATCGTCATCAGATCGAGCTTGGTGAGCGGCGTGCCCATGCGGCTGAACAGCCGATTGGCCTGGCGCATCCGAGCCCGGTCGATGGCATTACGAATGGAGCGGGCGTTGGCAAAAAACGGCAACTGCATGCGCCGCTGGATGTAGTCAGCAAAGGCAGCTGCCGCCTCCTCACTGAACCGATAATTTTCAGCGGCAAGAATCAACTGGGCGATGGCCAACAGTTCAGCGGCGCTGTAGTCGGGAAAATCGATGTGGTTGGCCACCCGCGAGGAAAGGCCAGGATTGGATTGGTAGAACACATCCATCCGCTCCTTGTAGCCTGCAAAGATCACGACCAGATCGTCGCGATTGCTCTCCATCACCTGCAGCAGGATTTCGATCGCCTCGGCGCCATAGTCACGCTCATTTTCAGGGCGATAGAGATAGTAAGCCTCATCAATGAACAGCACCCCACCCATCGCCTTTTTGAGCATCTCACGAGTCTTGGGAGCGGTGTGGCCGATGTACTGACCCACCAGGTCGTCGCGGGTGGCGGTCACCACGTGGCCTTTGCGCACGTAGCCCAGCCCATGCAGGATCTTGCTCATCCGCGCGGCCACGGTGGTTTTGCCCGTGCCCGCCCGTCCCGTGAACGACATGTGCAGGCTGGGCGGGGTGGTCTCCAGCCCCACCTGGTGGCGGGCCCGATCCACCACCAGCAGGGCGGCGATCTCGCGGATGCGGGCCTTGACGGGCCGCAGACCGATCAATTCCCGATCGAGCTGATCGAGCATCTCCTGAATCCCGGCACTCTCGTAGGCCAACTGCAGGTCGATGGCGGTGTCGTCCGAGACTGTCGGAGCAGCAATCGGGCTGTCGGGATCAGATCCCATAAGGGGTTCAGGCGATCAGGGCATCGATGGCGGCGCTGAAGGACCACTCGGGCGCTCCGATCAGGCTGCCTTCGGCCTCCGCCCGCACTGTGAGATTGACGTAGGTGCGCCCGAAGCTGATATCCGGGAAGCGTTGCTGCGCCTCGCAGAGGGCATTGAGCCGCTCCAGAAAATCCCTGGTGCTGGCGTAATCCTCGAATTCCAGGCGCCGCTCCAGCCGCTCAGGCTGCTCGGACTTGGGACGTGCAATCCAGGCTTGATCCATGCCTTCGACGCTACGCCTCCAAGCAATCCGTGCGGGCAATACCCAGGCGCTGGGCCCAGGCGCCTGCATAGGCCTGATTGGCCGCCCGGGCCTCTGGATCGCTGCTGTCGAGCGGATGGGGCATGGTGCCATTGATGGCCGCGTTGGTGACACAGAACATCGATTTCTGAAAGCTCATGCAGATCTTCACGCGCACGTCGCCTTCGCCGCGCGTGCGCTCCAGGTACCACTGGTGCAACCGCTCCGGCAGGTGGCGGTACATGTCCTGCATTAGCAGGCTGGGCGGAATGCCGGAGCCCATGCTCGGCAGCGGATCGGCGTAGAGCGCCCCATAGGTGAACTGAGCCTGGTCGGGCGAGATCTGCTGAGCCTGGGCGTTGAAGCTCACCGTGCCCAGGAAGGGCATGCCTCGCAGAAACACCGCTTCCACATAGGGCACCGCCACATCCACCAGGAAGGTGAGTTCCGCTTCCGGCGGCAGCACCCAGTAGCTCTGGCCGCCGACCTCCACTCCGTAGTGAATCGGGTTGGCGGCTGCGGCCACCAGGCCGTTCTTGATGAACTCCACGACATCGGCAATGGTGCACACCCGTCCGTCGGCTTCAGCTGCGGCCAGATCCAGGAACAGATCGCTCATCACCTGCCAGAACTGGCCCAGGGCATGGGTGGTGGCGGCCGAACGGATCAATTCGGGCAGGAAGCCGGGGAACAGCGGGTTGAGGACGGCCAGCAGCGGATCACGCCGGCTCTTGGCCGCAATGATGCGGCGGCAATTGGTTGCAAAAGCCTCGGAATCAAAGTAGGCATCCATGCCACCGGTGGCATGCCAGAACATTGCCTTCTGGCAATACTCCGCATATTCGAAGTTGATGCGGTCGTGGTTGAGATGGCGCCAGATCTTGGCAGGGTTCAGATCCCCATCGAGGTATTTGAAGATCGGAAAAGGGTTGAGAAATTGATGCTCGGCCTGGTAGATCAGGTTGATGCTGTAGGCATCCAGCACCTCGCCATAGCTCTTGAGCACATCCACCACCTCCACCAGGTGATCGGCGCTCTCACCCAGAAGGGTTTCACCGGACAGCAGGCGGCGCTGCACCTCCTCTCGGTCGATCGAGAGGTTGGCATGCACCAGCTCGGCGGGAACGATCGGCATCTCAGCCCAGCCCTCCCGGTATCGCCGTGATGCTGGCCAGAGCGGTGGTGGCCACCTCGCTCAGCCGGCCGAGGCTGCTGGGCACCAGGCCCAGCACCACCACCGCGGCCGCCAGGGCCACGGCGGGGACGGTTTCCCGTGGCGCCACCGGCGCTAGCTGCACATCCAGGCGAGCATCAGCCACCGCATCCGTACTGGGGGGGGTGATCGCCAAGCGACCGAAGAAGGCGCGGTTCACCAGCAGCAGGAAATAGACCGCCGTCAGACCGGAGCCCACCATCGACAGCAAGGTGGCTACCGGGTATTCGGCAATGCTGCCGCGGAACACCAGAAATTCCGAAATGAAGCCGGCCATGCCAGGCAAACCGGCACTGGCCATCACCGCCACGATCATCAGCGAGCCGGTGAACGGCAGACCCCTCTCAAGATTGAGCAGGCCGCGCAACACCGCCAGATCACGGGTGCCCGTCTTGCGATACACAATCCCCACCAGCAGGAACAGCAGAGCCGAGATCAGGCCGTGGCTCACCATCTGGAACACCGCGCCCAGCAGGCTCACGGGCGTGTCAGATGCAGCTGCCAGCAGCACATAGCCCATGTGGCCCACGGAGCTGTAGGCCACCATTCGTTTCATGTCGGTCTGGGCGATGGCGGCCAGGGAGCCGTACAGCACCGAAATCGCGGCCCAGATCGCCAGCACCGGCGCCAGCTTCGCCCAGGCCTCGGGGAACAGTTGCAGGCCGAAGCGCAACATGCCGTAGGTGCCCAGCTTGAGCAAGACGCCCGCCAGCAGCACCGACACCGGCGTGGAGGCCTGGGTGTGGGTGTCGGGCAACCAGTTGTGCAGCGGCACCAGCGGAATCTTGATGCCGAACCCGATCAGCAAGGCCCCCAGCAGCCACAGCTGGCCGCCCATGGCCAGTCGGTCGCTGAGCACCGGCGTGAGGCTGAAATCCACACTGCCGGTGAGCAGGGCCAGCCCCAGGAAGGCCCCCAGGATCAACATGCCCGAGGCAGCGGTGAAGATCAGAAATTTGGTGGCCGCATAGGCCCGGTTCACCCCACCCCACACCGAAACCAGCAACCAGAGCGGAATCAGCTCCAGCTCGTAGAAGAGGAAGAACAGCAGCAGGTTTTCCGACAGAAAGGCCCCGTTCACCGCGCCGCTGATCAGCAGCAGCATGGCGAAGTAGATGCGCGGTCGCTTCTCGATGTCGCGGGTGATCACCGCTGACACCAGGGTGAGGGCGCCGTTGATCAGCACCAACGGCAGCGACAGCCCATCCACGCCCAGGGCATAGTCGAGGCCGATCCCCGGCAGCCAGGCGTGCCGCTCCTGCAGCTGCATGCCGGCCTGGGCCGTATCAAAGGCCAGGGCCACCGCCACGCTCATCCCCAGTTGCAGCACCAGGATGGCGATGGTGATCAGCCGGAGCCGCGAGGGGCTGGGGCCGCCCGGCCAGAGCAACAAAGCCAGGGTCCCGGCGAAGGGAATCAGCAGAAGGCTGGTGAGCAGCATGATCAGCCCGCTCCTGGCAACAGCTGGAGCGAACCCAGCAGCAGCACGATCGCCACGATCACCGTGAGCACGTAGCTCTGCAGTTGACCACTGATGCTGAGCTTGAGCCCTTCCGCCGTGGTCAGCGACAACCGGCCGACCCCATCCGCCAACCCCTTGATCACGGTGACGTCAAACCAGCGGGTGAGGCGGGCCAGGGAAGCCACCAACAAGACAACGGTGCGCTGGTAGATCTCAGGGGTATAGAAGTCGTAGGCGAGCAGGTCCTGCAGCACGCGCAGGCTGGACTTGGTGGAGCGCGACCAGAACTCATCAAGGTGCACCACAGAGCCGATCAGCAGGCCCACCAGGCCGCTGCCAGCCACCGCCAGACCCACGGGCAGCGGGAAGGCGGCAATGCCGGGCACCGTATCGATGCGCTGCATGATCCAGGGCAGCAGCACCACCAGCACCGAAAGGCTCACCATGGGCAGGGCCATCAACCAGTTGGCCTCAGGTGCCCGCTTGGTTTTGGGCAGCACGGGTCCAAGAAACACCGAGCGGAACACCCGGGTGACATTGGCGGTAGCCAGCAGATTGGTGAGCAGGAAAACCAGGGCAAACAGCGGCTCATCGGAGCGCAGATTTTCCACCATCAGCCCCATGCACCAGAAGCTGCCCAGGGGCACCAGCCCCAACAGGCCGGCACTGCCCAGCAGGAAGGCCATGGTGGTGGCGGGCATGCGGGTGCCCAGCCCTCCCAGCTCGGTCAGGTCCTGGCAGTTGCTGGTGGCGATGATGCTGCCCACGCCCATGAACTGCAGTGCCCTGGCCAGACCATGGGCAAACAGCAGCAGCAGGGCGATGCCGGGGAGTTGCAGGGCGATGGCGATGAACACCAGGCCCAGAGAGGAGGTGGTGGAGTAACTGAACGCGCGCTTGATGTCCACTTGGGCCAGCGCCACCAGGGCACCACCCACGGCGCTGATCGTGCCAACCGCCAGCAACACATCCGTGGCCAGGGGAGAAAGGGCCACGATCGGCATCAGCTTCATCAGCACGATGGCACCGCAGGTCACCACCACTGAGTTGCGCAGAATCGAGGCGGGGTTCGGACCCTCCATCGCCTCATCCAGCCAGAGGTGCATGGGGAACTGAGCGCACTTGCCCATCGGCCCTGCGATCAGCCCCAGCCCCAGCAGGGTGCCGGCCAGGGGGGTGATCAGGTGCTGCTCACGGGCGTTGCCGGCCCAGGCATAGAGGTCGTTGAATTCCATCGAGCCCGCCCAGGCCGACAGCGCCACCACCCCCATCAGCAGCAGCACATCCCCCACCCGTTTGGTGAGAAAGGCATCGCGGGCAGCGGTGACCACCAGGGGCTGGGCATACCAGAACCCCACCAGCAGATAGGTGGAGAGGGTGAGCATCTCCAGCAGGAAATAGCTCATGAACAGGTTGCTGCTCAGCACAACCCCGCTCATCGCCCCTTCGAAGAAACCAACCAGGGCATAGAAACGGGCGAGAGACCACTCCTTGTCCATGTAGCCCAGGGCGAACACCTGGCAGACCAGGCTCATGGTGGTCACCAGCTCCAACGCCGCCAGGTTGGTCAGGGAGAGATCGAAACCGATGCGGAGGTTGAGATCGGCCGCCTGGAACCAGGGAAACTCGAAGTGCTGGGGACCGAGGGTCCAAACTTGCTTCAGGATGACTGAGCTGTGCCCCACGGCCAGCAGGGTGACCAGCAGATTGAGGTAGGCCGCCGGCCGCGGACCGTTGCGCTTGAACCAGCCCGCTGCCCACGGCAAAGACAAGACCATGCCGCTGAACCCATACAAGGGGAGCATCCAGGCCAGCTGGATCGGGAGTGGCAAGGAGGGGGCGAACAAGGGGAGAGGGTGTCGATCGGCAGTGTTCGAGATGAACAGATCGGCCGCCGGACTCTAGGCATCAGCCGCGGAATCCTGGAACTAGAAGGTGGCCCGCTCCATCGACGGATCGTGGTTGGGGCCAAGGCTGCGCAACCAGTCGCCCAGTTCGTCTCCGTGATGTTGTTCGTCTGTCCAGAGGTCCTGGAAGAAGGCCTGGCTGTCGCCGTCACCCACCAGCACGCAGAAACGAACCGCTTCGGCGTAGAGATTGATCAGGTCGGCCTCGAGGCTGAGGTTGAGCCGGAGCAGCCCCACAAGATCGGGGGCATGGCCGACGGGACGAAGCTGGGAGGCGGCCGGTGCCACCCCCAGGGCCAGCATGCGCTGAACAATTCGCTCAGCGTGCTGCATCTCCTCCACGGTTTCGCGGCGGAAACGGGTGGCGGCTTCCTCCAGCCCCCAGAGCTCCGCAAGGGAGGCATGGGTCATGTACTGCTGGACAGCAGAAAACTCAAGGCTCAGTGCGCGACCGAGGTATCCCAGGACGCGCGGATGAACGGCGCCCATGGCGATCAGAGACGGCGGGTGGTGGCGGTGGCGATCAGGGCAGGCTCCACTTCGCTGTGGGGGCGGGCAATGATGTGGGCGGCAACCAGGCCATCACCCACGCGCTCACAGGCATCGGCACCAGCGCGCACGGCCGCGTTCACAGCACCGGTTTCACCGCGCACCATCACGGTGACGTAGCCACCACCAACGAATTCGCGGGCGATCAGGGTCACCTCAGCTGCCTTGGTCATGGCGTCGGCGGCTTCAATCGCCGGCACCAGGCCACGGGTTTCGATCATGCCGAGGGCGATGCCCTGAATGGAAGGAGCCATGGCGTTGCTGCGCGAAGGGGTGGTGGGGGGTTTGGTGCCGGCACCGCGGCCGCCGCTTCCAGAACGGGAGCTAGCGGAGGTGGCAGTGGAGCGGCGGGTGGTGCTGGAGGCACGGGGCGTCGCCTTGGCGGCCGGCTTGGCCACGGCTTTCGCCGCGACGGGCTTGGCCGCTGCCGCCGGCAGCGCCTTGGGGGCAACTGCTGGTACGGCTGAGCCGGCCGCCGCTCCCGTCGCCGGCGGGGCGCTGACTGCCGTTGCCGCCGGAGGGGCGGGTTTGGCAGCGGACGCTGTGCTGGGGGTGGGTCGGGGAGTGGGGGTGGCCATGGCTCAGGGGTGTAGGAGCTGGTGAGAGGACAGAACGGGTGGATCGCGAACAATCCGAGCCGCCCTAACCGTCGGGCTCCCAGAAGTCGATGATTCCGCCGATCGTCAGATCGGTCTGCACCTCAGGGTTACCGCAGGCGAAACGGGCTGCTGAACCGCTAGCGGTGAACACCCAATTGCCCGGGGAGGCACCCACCGGATCAACAGCCACGCTGAGCTTGCCCTTGGTCGTACGCAACACGCGCAGGTTGGAGTGGTCGAGACCAGGCACACGCTGGGTGCACACCAAAGAGCCCGTGACCTGCATGATCTCCATTACTTGGGCCCTCCCGCTGGGGCTGGGGCTTTGCCGGCATCAGGATCCCAGTGGTCAATGATGCCGACGATGGTCAGGTCGCTCGGATAGGACTTGCTGCCAGCGGCTTCGCGAGCTGCCGAGCTGCCGACGCAGATCACCCAGTCACCGGGGATGCAGCCGACGGCATCGACCGCCACTTTCTGGGTGCTGCCATCGAGCACCACCTGCAGGTGCTTGTGCTCGAAGTCAGGGATTCGGTTGGTGGAGACCAGTGGCTTGACCACTTTGCAGATCAACATGTCAGTGGCCTCCTCCGCTCGCGAATGTGATGGTGGAACCTACCGCTTCGGCAGGGATGTACCGATCCTGGTCCCGAACGGTCAGGAGAGCATGGAGCAGGCCCTGCTGGAACAGGTCGGGGTAGCGGTTTTCCATGGCGGCCTGGACCCGCTGGCAGTGGCGGATCGCCCGTTCCCGCGCGCCGGGCACCTGGCCGTTGTAGTCGAAGCGGACCACCACAGGCACCGGTAGACCGCGCGACACATTCAGACCCTTGAAGATCTTGACACCCACGTCGAGATCGGGAGCCCCCTCCTCCACTGTGTCCATGTAGGCGAAGTAGGTGAGGTTGCGCAAGTGGATCTCCTTGAAGCCGATGCCCACACCGATGAACCGCTCCGCATGGCCAGCGTCGGCATAGTGGCCGCCGTGCACCTGACGCACGTAGTCGATCTGGGACAAGTTGTGCTCTAAGAAGCGACTCACCAGGCGCACCATGCCGGGATCAGGGCTGCTGGCAGCTGATTGCTCCACCATCGCCTGGATGCGGGCGCGGCCCTCCTCGGGGTTGAGGTGACGGGTCGCGTCATAAACCGCCTGGGCATCCAACCAACGTTCGAGGTTGGTGCTGCCATCGAGGCCAGGCACATGCACGCGGATGGCATCGGTGTCGGTGTCGATGCCCATCAACAGCAAATCCACCGAGGCCCCGCAGCAGAAGCTGTTCTCCACCGCCTGCTGAAAGTCCTTGAGGCGCGAGAGGCCGCAGCTGGCAGCCAAGCCATCGTCGCTGCCGTGAGCCGCGCAGCCTTCGTGCTGAGGATCCTGAGAACTGAAGTGATACAGCACCACCTTGAGGTAGCGCGTGTCGGCATGGGCGGGATTGGGCAGCCCTTCGCGGTAGCGGCGGTGCTCCGTTTTGACCCAGCGATTCACCGTGTTTTCCACATCAAACAGGGCGCCGGCGTGGGGGCGACGCCGCACCGAACTGAAGGGCACGCGCAAGGCATAGGCCACCGCGTGGGCCAAGCGTCCGTCGGCGCAGGGGGTGATGTCGAGCAGGTGGAAGCCGCAGGAGAGCACAAAATCGTTGAAGGCTTCCGCGGAACGACTGCCGGGTTGGCCCTCCAGCGGATCGTGCTGAAAGAAGCCGTCGCTGGTCTGCTCGTAGGTCTCGAACACGCACCAGGCAAACAGGGTGCGCATGTCGAGTTGGCTCACCCATGCCGTCTCCAGAATCGGCAAGGGCAGCTCAAAACCGAGCTCAGCCTTGGCCAGGCGTTGAGCCTGCTCGATAAAGTCGGCCTCGTGTTGCAGGGCCGACAGGCGCTTGAGCACCGGCACGATCCGATCAAAGGCGCCCTTCACCTGCTCGTCGTAGGCCTGCAGCGCCGCATTGCCCTGGCGATCGCTGAGGGGGTGTAGGCCCACCGATGCGGCGGAGCGAGAGCCGCCAGCGAATCTGCGACCTCCCGCCGAGCCAGCGTTCGGGGTGAATGGAGTCTCGCTCGAGGTAGCCACACCGGGCCGGCGGCGAGGAGCCGTCGGAGCCAGAGGGCGATAGGGAGTAGCGAGCGGGCGTCGGGGCATCAGGGATTCAGCCGCGGGCCCCGCCGGAAACGGTGATCAGGGAGCCGGCCGTGGTGTTGCCACTGGAGCCCGTGACACGGCTCACGGGTTCGGGGCGCTCCTCGTTGCGCTTGGACTGGAAAACGGGCATGGCAGCCATCGCACCCGGACGGGTCGGATTGCGGCGGCGAGCCGAAACGCCCTCCGTGCCGGTGACACGTTCGCCGCGGTCCCAGTCGTCGCCGGTGATCTTCAAACCGGCCGAGATGCCTTCACCGGTGACCCGAGATGTAGGACGTGCATCCTCATCGACGCTCACGGGAGCAGCGATCGGGCTGGGGTGAATCGGAGCACGCTCAATCGGACCGCGAGACAGCTGGGTACCGCGGCGGTCAAAGCGGAATTGCTCGGTGCCGGTGACTTTGTCACCGGCCAAGTCAAAAGGGCCGGTAATCCTGCTGCCTTGTTCGTAGCTGGTGCCAGTGACGGCCCCCGTACGCTCCCGACCCACCTGGGCGACGCGAGCCGGGGATTGGATGCTGAACTGCTGCCAGGGCTGGCTACCAGCCAGGGGTTGGGGGAAATCAGGATCGTGACCTGCGGCAGAACCGCAGGCTTCAACCAGCTGGTCGTTGCCGATGTAAGGGGTGCCCGTCACGGCCTCACAGGCGCCGCGCTCGGCCCCGGTCATCACACCTCCAATACCCGGCTGGATGCCGCTCATGCGGTTGGCACCGCGCATGGGTGTGCGCTGGCGGATGTCGACAACGGCCTTACCGGTGCAGAAATCGCCGGCCTGCTCGAGCCCGGCGTAGGGGGTGCCGGTCACGACCTTGCAAGTGCCGGGCTCATCGCCGGTCACGTTGGAGGAGCGGCCGGTGCGGGTACCGCTCACCACTTGGGCCTTGTTGGTAACGCTGAAGCCCACCTTGGGAGCCTCAGGAGCGGGCTTGCTACCGCAGAAATCAGCATATTGCTGGGAGCCAACGTATTCATCGCCGGTCACCAGGCGGCAGCTACCGGGTTCGTCACCGGTGACGTGCTCACTGCGGCCCACATGGGTGCCGGTGATCCCGGTGCCCCGCAGGGTGTGCAGGCTGGCCACCTTGGTGGGGGCTCGACCGGTCACCTGGCTCTGGTCGGCCACGTATTGGGTGCCGGTGAGCTGCTTGCCGGAACCGGGCTCATCACCGGTCACCTTGTCAGAGCGACCCACCATCACACCGGAAACGGGCTGGCCGCCCTGGGTCTGACTGCGGCCCACCTTGCGGGGGCTGGGCTTGCTGCCACCGCAATAGGCGGCGGACTGGTTAGCCGACACATATTCCGTGCCGGTGACGTTCTTGCAGGTGCCGGGCTCATCGCCGGTCACCTTTTCAGACCGCCCCACCTCATTGCCGGTGACACGGTTGCCGTGGCTGGTGGCGCTCACGCGCACCTTGGCGGGCTGGGTGGCCACCGGGCCGCTCTGGCAGAAGGTCTGGAACACTTCGGCACCGAGATATTCGGTGCCGGTGATGGCGCGGCAGGTGGCAGCTTCATTGCCGGTGGTCTTGGGGGAGCGGTTGGCCTGGGTGCCGGTGACCACCTGGCCGGTGCTGGTTTCACTCACACCCACCTTCCAATGGGCATCAACAGTGGCAGCGGCCTGCTTGGCGCCGTGGCGGTTGGGGCCGGAGGGGCGAGTGCCGCCGCTGCGGCTGGAGCCAGCACTACCAACCTTGGCTCGCAGCTCACGCACTTTCTGAGAGAGCTCGCGCGCACTCATATCGGGGTTGCCCTGACGGGACACTGAAGCCGCCGTGGTGCTCTTGGGTGCATTGGCCGCCTTGCCGCGCTTGGAGAGCACTTCGCGGCGGGCCAGCACCAAAGCACGGCTGGGATCGCGTTGAGCAGAACGCTTGGGGGTGGAACGCCGCTCGGCGCCCTGAGCGCCTCGGCTGCTGAGGCTCGACAGAGCCGGAGCAGGAGTGGCAACGATCTCAGGCTTTGGCGCTGGGGACTGGGCAGGGGCGGCAACCTGAGCCTTGGGTGTGGCCTTGGCCAGATCGGTGCGGGTGCGATCGCTGGAATTGTCGGCCCTCTTGCCACGCTTCGAGAGAGCTTCGCGCCGGGCCAGCACGAGATCGCGGCTGGGGTTGGCGATCGGGCGGGCCTGGCTGCGATGGCCAGCGCCCGAAGGAGCCGAAAGGGTTCGGCTTGGGGTGGGGGCAGGAGCCCGGTTCACGGCTGCCGGTGCAGAAGAGATCGCAGGCGCGGATTCCGCCGCAGCAGCTGCCGTGCGGGTGGGCCGGGCATCTTCGAGCGAGCGCACACGGCTCGGCCCGGAGGTGAACCGGCTGGCGGCCTTCTTGCCGCCGTTGGTGAGGGCCCTGCGGCGCTCCAGAGCTGCTTCCCGGCTGGATGTGCTGGCCATGTCCGCCCGTCGAATGGAATATCTGAAAAAGTGCTGATCCACCCGCAACGCGGACAGATCAGCCAAGAAAAGGAGTTGGGGTTCCGCCTTCAGCGAGAACCCCTGAAGGGCTGATGATCAGCGGCCTTCAAACACCACGAAGCAAGCACCCTGACTTTGGGTGTAGGCGTCGTAACCCACCAGACGCACGTGGTGGTCGGGATAGGCGCGGTGGCAAGCCTCCAGCTCGCTCACGATCACACCCAGATCCTTCTCACCAAAGAAGGGCAGCTTCCAGAACGACCAGTAGGTCGCCATGGAGTTGCTGGGATGGACGTGCTCAACGAGCGGGCTCCAACCCTGGGCAATGATGTAAGCAATTTGGTCGTAGATCTCGTCCTGGGTCATCGGCGGGAGGAAGCCGAAGGTCTCCAGGGTGGCGACTGTTTGGTAGTCACCCACGGTGCTCTTGAAAGGCATGGGGATCCTGTTGTGGATGGAATGGTTGAACCCTGAAGGCAAGGGCTCGGATCGCGTTCACTGAAGCGTTCCGGGAGAGAAAGGGGGAGTGGCAATCACCACGCCTCCTTTCTGCACCGATGGACTTCAGTTGACGTCGAGCTTGTCGACGGTGTCGAACTCGAACTTGATTTCCTTCCAGGTCTCCAGGGCGATGGCCAGCTCAGGACTGTGCTTCGCAGCTTCCAGAAGGATGTCGCGACCTTCGCGCTCGATCTCACGACCGGCGTTACGGGCCTTGACGCAGGCCTCAAGAGCCACACGGTTGGCAGCAGCACCAGCAGCGGAGCCCCAGGGGTGGCCGTGGGTACCACCACCGAACTGCAGCACCGAGTCGTCGCCAAAGATGGCCACGAGGGCAGGCATGTGCCAGACGTGGATACCACCGGAGGCCACGGCGAACACGCCGCCCATGGAACCCCAGTCTTGGTCGAAGAAGTTGCCGCGGCTGCGATCTTCGGGAACGAAGGATTCACGCAGCTGGTCGATGTAGCCGAGGGTCGACTGACGGTCGCCTTCGAGCTTGCCGACCACGGTGCCGGTGTGCAGCTGGTCACCACCCGAGAGGCGCAGGCACTTGGCCAGCACACGGAAGTGGATGCCGTGCTTGGGGTGACGGTCGATCACCGCGTGCATGGCGCGGTGAATGTGCAGCAGCATGCCGTTCTTACGGCACCACTTGGCCAGACCGGTATTCGCGGTGAAGCCCCCGGTGATGTAGTCGTGCATGATGATGGGCTGGCCCAGTTCCTTGGCGAACTCAGCGCGCTCATACATCTCCTCAGGAGTTGCGGCGGTGCAGTTGAGGTAGTGCCCTTTCTTTTCGCCGGTTTCCTGCTGGGCCAGGTTGGTGGCTTCAGCAACGAACTCGAAACGGTTCTGCCAGCGCTGGAAGGGCTGCGAGTTGATGTTCTCGTCGTCCTTGGTGAAGTCAAGACCACCGCGGAGGCACTCGTACACAACCCGGCCGTAGTTCTTACCGCTCAGGCCGAGCTTCGGCTTGATGGTGCAACCCAGCAGCGGACGGCCGTACTTGTTCATCCGGTCGCGCTCGACCACGATGCCGTTCGGGGGACCCATGCAGGTCTTGATGAACGCCATCGGGAAGCGGATATCTTCCAGACGCAGGTTGCGCAGGGCCTTAAAGCCGAACACGTTGCCGACCAGGGAGGTCAGCACGTTGGTGATCGAGCCTTCCTCGAACAGGTCGAGGGGATAGGCGATGAAGGCGTAGAAGGCGTCCTTGTCGCCAGGAACGTCTTCGATGCGGTAGCAGCGGCCTTTGTAGAAGTCGAGATCGGTGAGGAGCTCGGACCACACGGTGGACCAGGTGCCGGTGGAGGATTCAGCAGCCACAGCAGCGGCCACTTCTTCTTTGGGAACACCTTCCTGGCCGGTGCATTTGAAGCAGGCCAGCAGGTCGGTGTCGAGGGGAACGTAATCAGGAGTCCAATAGGTGTCGCGGTACTCCTTGACCCCGGCGTCGTACTTCTTGCTCATGGAGTTTCTCCGGTTGGGGCGGGTAAGGGGGTGAGATCGATCAGGGCGTCAGACGCCGATCGGCTCAGTCCTTTTGACCGGCGTAGTTGCCGTTGCCCAGAGCAGGCTCAACTTCGCGGTGGGGGCGAGCAATGATGTGGGCAGCCACGAGGCCGTCGCCCACGCGCTCACATGCATCAGCGCCGGCGCGCACAGCTGCGTTCACAGCACCGGTTTCGCCACGCACCATGACGGTGACGTAACCGCCGCCGACGAATTCACGACCGATGAGGCGCACTTCGGCGGCCTTGGTCATGGCGTCAGCCGCTTCGATCGCGGGGACCAGACCCCGGGTTTCGATCATGCCGAGGGCGATGCCCATGGTTTCAGTTGCCATTACCTGCTCCTGGAGGAGGGGGGTGGAATGTTCGCTCGCAACCATGGTCGCCAGCCAAACCTCCCGTCAAGCCATTTCGGCCCGTCTGCCCATCACCGTTACCTCGCCTTCAGATAAGGCAACCTGATCAGTGCATCACAAAACGTTAGGCAATGCTTGCCAGTGCAGTGCTGGCAAGGGTTTTGGGGGACGCGCCTCAGAGAGGATCGGCGGCGGTCACGTAGGCCACTCCGCCGTAGTAATTGAGCAGCGGTTGCAAGCCTTGGCGCAGTTTGGGCAGAAGGGCGTCCTCACAGAAGACGATCACGTGGGCGTTGGCCCCCAGTCCGCTGAACTCCAACCCATCGGACACGGCGCCATGGGGCCCCCGACCGCTCACGTGTTTGATCACGGAATAGCCCGCCGCCCCGGCAGCGTCGATGGCTTTGAGCACCCCGTCGAGTTCCCGCTCACTGAAAATCAGATCCACACGTTTCATCGATTCAGCCAGAAGCGGAGAGAATGGTGTTAACCAGCAGCATGTACAACGGAATCCCCAAAATGATGTTGAAGGGGAAGGTGATCCCCAACGCCGCCGAGATGTAGAGACTGGGATTCGCTTCAGGCACCGTCATCCGCATCGCCGCGGGCACAGCGATATAAGAGGCGCTGGCACACAACACCACAAACAGCAGGCCATTGCCGGGGCTCAGCTGCAGGCCCCAAACGATCAAGGCCCCTAGGAGGGCATTGAACAGGGGCATCAGCACCGAAAAGGCGATCAGGAAAGCCCCTGCCTCGCGGAGTTCCCGGATCCGCTGAGCCGCCACGATGCCCATGTCGAGCAGAAAGAAGGTCAGGGCTCCATAGAAGAGCTTGTCGCTGAAGGGCTCCATCTTGCCAATGCCGGCTGGGCTATACGCCGCCACCAGCAGGCCGATCACCAGGCTTCCCACCAGCAGAAACACCGAGCTGTTCAGGAAGGCTTCGCGCAACACCGAACCCCAGCGCATCGGCTGGGCGCCAGGCCGATTCTGGGGAGCCGCCAGCTTCACCAGAATCAGGCCAACGATGATGGCCGGGGACTCCATCAATGCCAAGGCCGCCACCATGAAGCCATCAAAAGGTTGATTCTGGGTTTCCAGAAAGCTTTCGGCGGTGATGAACGTGACCGCACTGATTGAACCGTAGGTGGCGGCAATTGCCGCGGCATTAAAAGCATCAAACTGCAGCTGCAGCACCAGAAAGCTGACGATCGGCACCAGCAGCGACATGGCCACGGCGGCACCAATCGTGGGGAGCACCTGGCCGCCCAGACCGCTGTGCTGCAGCTCCAAGCCGCCTTTGAAGCCGATCGAAAGCAGGAGATAGAGCGAAAAGAGCTTTGGCAGTGGTGCTGGGATTTCGAGGTCGGAGCCCACCAACACCGCTGCAACCCCGAGAAAAAAGAACAGCACCGGAGGGGTGAGCAGGTTCTGAAGGATCAGGCTTGACTCCATCCGCCGACACTCCCGTCTTCAAGCGCGTTGATGGGCTCCGAGAGGCCCGGAGCAACCGTAGGCGTCCTGCCCGCCGCCGCCCCTTGCAGCACAATGGGAGTCCCTGCTCCCTTGTGGATGCCGACCTTGGTGATCGCCAGCGGCAATCCCCACAAGGTGGCCGAAATCAGCGCCATGCTCGAGCTGGTTGAGCTGGAGGTGCTGCCCCAGCCACCGGGGCTTGAGATCGAGGAAACCGGGTCGACCTACCTCGAAAATGCGCGGCTCAAAGCTGAAGCCGTGGCCCAGCTCACGGGCCATTGGGGCCTGGCCGACGATTCCGGCATCGAGGTGGATGCCCTGGGCGGCGCCCCTGGCATTTACTCCGCCCGCTACGCCCCCACCGACCATGAACGCATCCACCGGCTGCTGAAGGAACTGGACGATTCGCTCTACCGGGGCGCCAGCTTCCGCTCGGCGATGGTGCTGGCCGACCCCTCCGGCATCACCCGGGCCGAGGCTGAGGGCATCTGCCGAGGCCAGATCCTGCGCGCAGCCCAGGGGCATGGGCCTGGCTACGACAGCATCTTCTATGTGCGGGAGGCGGGCAGCTCCTATGCCCAGATGGGGCCCCACCTCAAGGCCAAGCTTGGTAGTCGCGGCAAAGCAGCCCGCCAGCTGGCCCCCCAGTTGCGCCGCTGGCTGGAGCTTCCCGGCTGAGGGCAGGATCAGCGAGCGCTGCTGTTGATGTGTGAGATAGCCCGCATCGCAGCAGCGGCGGCCTCCTCCACATCCCCTTCCTTCCCAGCCAGAGTGAGACGTCCGAAGGCTCCGACGGCCTTGACATCCACCACAGTGATGTTGGAGGCCTTTTCCGCCTCGTTGGCAGCAATCAACACGTAGCCGGCGGGCTCCGTTTCGAGAATGAACATGCTCATACCCGCCTGAATCATCGAGCCGCGACGGTTCTGGCGGTTGATCAGCACGGCATGGTCGGGGGTGATCGCCCGGATGATCTCCGTCCAGCTCACCTCGGCGCGGCTGCGGTCCTCCTTGCGGTTGCCGATGGCTTCCAGCACCACATCGCCGGAGTGGAGCACATTGCTCTGGTCGCGGTGGTAGAGCGCCAGCGAGCCGAAAGCCCGCTCCACAATCATCTGGCCGAGCCGCACCGTGCTGGCCTTGAGGGCGATATCGGTGACCCGGTGCACGGCCATACCTGGGGACACCTCCAGCCACAGGCAGGCATCGCCAGGGATCGGCAGGAAGCCCTGGCTCACCGTGCCCATGTAGGCCGCCAGCTGGGGCTGCAGGGAGTCGAGAAAGACGTAGGTGCGCAGTTCAATCGACTGCACCTGGCTGGTCTGGCGTGCCAGACGGGAGCCTTCGCTGTCGGTGGTGATCACGCAGCTGGCCCCATCGCTGTCGAAGTCGACCTGGGTGCCGGTGATCAAGGATCCTGATCGCGGGGATCCACCAGCCGGCCTCGCTGATCCCATGCCGGATGAAGGGCCCGACAAACTCTCCCGTCTCCGACGGGTCGCCAGGTCTTCACGCGATGGCTGGCGGGCTGGCAAGGGAGTGTCCTTCAGGCAACTGCCCGTTCATCGGCTCAGCTGCGGCAGGATCTTAACCCTGATGCCCCCGCCCCTTGCCCATCGGGATGGAGCCGGTACCGTCCAGCCAACGTTGATGGGACGGGTTCATGGCCACCAGACGCACCACCTCCAACTCCCCTGACTCAAGCCCCAGCAGCCGGGCCAAAGCCGCCCAGGCCGAACCCATGCCCCCCGCCGACACCACTGGCGACGCCGCGATCCCCGAGTGGATGGCCCAGGCGGCCGCCCAGGGGGTGAAGCCTGAACAGGCCCTGGCGTTCATTGGTTTGGGGCTGATGCAGAAGATGGCCGGCTCGGGGCAGGACTTGCCCTGGATCTGGTCGGAGGCCGAAGACGGCGGCCAAGCTGATCTGGCCGCCCTGCGGCAGCGCCTCGAGCTCACCCAGCTGGCCCTGCAAACCGGCGCCCCCCTGACAACGGCGGACGTGAGCCAGTTGCTGGGGGTGCGGCCCACCAGTGAGGCCGTGGAGCGCGGTGGCCTCAAGGCCCGCCGGCTGAGCCGCAATGTGTGGAAGCTGAGCCGGCTCGACGACACGGACAACCGCAGCGACGACGCGTTCCGTCGCCGCTTCTAAGCCGCGCCGATCAGGGGCTGGATCAGGCCAGCCCCACCAACTTCATCGATTCGGCCCACACCCCCTGGGCGGTGTCGGGGTTGCTGGCTTTGTCCGAAAGCTCCTGGCTGAATTGCTTGCCGCCCTGCTTCTGGCGGTTGCCCCAGCTCCAGTGCACCCCAGACGTGGCGAAGGCAGGGTCGGCCACCACCTGGGCCACCCGCTCACCCGCCAGGGCCTGGCTCACGTAACCGCCGGTGATGTTCTTCTGGAACCAGGGGAAGATCTTCTGGAAGGCCTTGGGGGCATTGCGGAACAGGGGCGTGTCGGCCACGCAGCCCGGATAGAGGGAGCTGAACACAAGGCCGGTGGAGGCATGCAGCCGGCGGTGCAGCTCCTGGGTGGTGATCATGTTGCAGAGCTTGCTGTCCTTGTAGGCCTTGCCGGGCTTGAAGGGCTTGCCATTGGCCATGGCGATCGGCGCCTTGAAGCCGGCCTTGAAGCCCGCCAGATCGCCGAGGTCCGCCGGGGCAGGGATCGGGATCTTGCCGCCCAGTTCCTTGGAGTTGGCGGTGACGGTGCCGAGCACCACCAGCCGCCGCGAGGGGTGGCTGGAGCGCTGCAGATCCGGCAGCAGCAGCTGAATCAGCAGGAAATGACCCAGGTGGTTGGTGGCCATCGAAATCTCGTAGCCCTGGGGAGACCGCTCAGGTTGCTTGAGCCGAGGCTTGTAGACAGCGGCATTGATCACCAGGGCATCGAGCGGACGTCCCAGGGACGCCACCAGGGTTTCCACCCCCACGCGCACACTGTCGAGGTCGCCGAGGTCGATGCGCAGGTGGCTGAGCTGCGACGAAGGAATGCCTAGGGATTCGGCGGCGGCGGCGGCCCGCACCGGATCACGGTTGGCCGTCACCACAAACCAGCCCCGATCCGCCAAGGCTTTGGCCGCATTCAGCCCAACCCCTGAGGTGGTGCCGGTGATCAGAACCGTTCCGGCGCCAGCAGCGTCCGCCATCAAACCCGTCTAAACAGCGGGCCCCAACTTACGGGGTGGGCTGGCTGGCTTCAGGGGTTTGCCACACCACCCGCAGGCGGTTGGGAGCGATCCACTGGTTTTGCTCGCGGATCAGACGCTGCTCCCCCTCCACCATGAACAAATGATCAAACCGGTCACGGGCCTTGGACAACTTGGCCTGCTCCAGATCGAGCACGGCGGAGAGCTCACCCTGCCGCTCCATGCGCTCCTGGTAAGCCGAAGCCAGGCGGGCCAGGCTCACGCCCGCCACCACCACCAATCCCACCTTCACGGCAAGGCCAATCAAGCTGCAGAGCAGCTCCTGGCGCTCGGTGGAGAGGGCTTGCAATGCAGCCGTTTCGCCCCCCGAAGCGAAAGGGGGGGCCGAGCGATCCAATCCCGTCGATTTGGAGACACGTGGCACGGAGCTTGCTCGTGCGGAATCACGTGAAACAGCTCCCCGAGCGGACATGTCTGCAGCGTGCTTGACCGCAGCCGGCCTGGATGTAGCCGGCCTGAATGCAGAGGGGGGCGGAGAGGGCATGCTGGCACCGATGGGGCAGGGCCCGGCAGGTCTTGCACGCTTCTAGCGGCCCAGCCCCCGCTTGCCAAGGGGATGGATGCGATGCCTCAAGCCTTGTAAAGACTGAAGCACAGACGAACGGCCAGCACGCCCGCATGGGCGGCCACCACCAGGGCAATCAGAATTTCGGCCTGGCTGAGTGCAGAAACCATCGGGCTGTGAACGCAACAGGGTGCGCCCCATTCTTTGCCCTGCGGTGGCTACGGTCCAGCCTCACCCGCCCTGCTGTCACAGCTCTTGATGGCTGCTGTCTTGATGGATTCCGTGGAGATCACCGCGTCGCAAATCCGCAATCTGGATCTGGGCGGCCTGCAGCCCTGGGCCCGACTCAACCCTGCCGTCCTGGTGCAGCAGGCCGGCAGCCTCACGCTCAACGTCGACTGGCCGCGGGCCGACGATGACCCCCGGGAGCTCTCGGAGATTCCCGAGCTGCGCCTCTGGTCGCTGCGGGCCGATGCCGAACTTCCCTGGCTGCCGCTGGTGCTGGAGCGCAGCAGCGGTCAACTCACCCGCCATGTCGCGATGCTGGTGCCCCATCACTTCAGCCGCACCGAGGGGATTCGCTTTGCCCCCGAAGCCCTGGAGCTGTGGATTACCCACCGCCTGTTCGGCCTGGATGCCTGGGCCCGCAGCCATGGGCTGCAGTGCCGCCAGGGATTGGGTCAAATGGCGGCCGTGCTCGGCTTTGAGCTGGATGCCGAGTTTTGGGCGCCGCTGCCCCCGAGCTGACATCAGCTGGGCGACCCCAACAGCAGCAACAGGGCGCGACGGCCGCTATCCACAGCCAGCAGCAGGGTGAGACCCCGCAGCAACCACACCAGCTGGGCATCGCTGACGCGATCGAGCCGCGCTGCCGACCAGCGGGCTGCGATGGCGGCGGTGGCACCCAGGGCCAGGCCCACCGGTAGAACCCCTCGGCCATCGAACAGAAACGTGCTGGAGGCCACCGCAGCCGAAACCAGCACCGCCAAGGTGCTGAAGCGGATCGCCAGGTGGATCGGCACCCGCAGCACCTGAACCATCAGGGGCACCATCACCAGCCCACCGCCCAGCCCCAGCAGACCGGTGGCCAAGCCCGCCACCCAGCCCACCGTGGTGAGTCCGAGCTGATTGAGGTTTGGCGTCTCCACGGCCGCCAGAGCGGACTGGGGGCGGATCGTGAACGTAAGCACGCCGTACATCAGGGCCTGCAGGGCGAGCAGGTGCCAGCCCTGCAGGCCGAGGCCCATCTGGCTGAACAGGCCGGCTCCGAGGCAGGCCCCCAGCCCGATCGCCAGGCTGCCCCGGACCGGGAGACTGCGGCTGCGCAGGTGGGTCCAGGTGCCGCCCAGGGTGGTGGGCACGATCGCCAGGGTGCTGGTGGCGAGGGCCTGGTGCGGATCGAGTCCCGCCAGCAACAACAGGGGCGCAAACACCAACCCGCCACCGATGCCCAGCAACCCCGAGAGCAGCCCCGCCAGCAGGCCCAAGGGCAGATAGGGCAACAGACTCCACAGCATCCGGGCAATCTGGGGCGATGGAGGTTCCCTCAGCATCCCCCATGCCCCACCTGCGCACCCTGCCCAGCAGCTGCCTGGCGGGCGACTGGCAGATGGCCATCGATGGGTGGCTGCTGGAGCAACGGGCACCCGCGTTTCGCCTCTACCGCTGGCAGCGGCCAACGCTGTCGCTTGGATTTCACCAGCACCACCTCGAGCCCCACTGGGGCGAGCTGGCGGCTGGCGGGCTGATCGAGCTGGTGCGCCGACCGAGTGGGGGCCGGGCGGTGCTTCATGCCGGGGAGATCACCTATGCACTGGTCTGGCCCGATGCGCCCCGGCAACGCCAGCGGGCCTACGCCCTGGCCTGCGGCTGGCTCCTCGACGCCTTTGCCAGCCTGGGGCTACCCCTGGAGCCGGGTCGTCAGGCCGCCAGCCTGCAACGCAGCAACTGCTTCGCCAGCAGCACCGCCGCCGATCTGGTGCATGCCGGAGGAGCCAAGCGCATCGGCAGCGCCCAGCTGTGGCGCCAGGGGTGCCTGCTGCAGCATGGCTCGATCCTGGTGGAGCCACCCGCCGAGCTCTGGCAGCTGGTGTTCGGCGCCAACCCGCCCGCCTTGCCCGACCTGCCGCTGGACCCCAGGGAGCTGGAGGCACTGCTGCAGCAATGCGCAGCGGCAGCTCTGCCCACGGCCACCGCTGGGGTTGTGCCGCTGCCGCTGAGCGCCGCGGAGTGGGCCCGCATCGCCGCGGGCCGCGCCCCCTATTGGGTCAACGGGTCGACGCCACCCTTGGCCTCGCCGGAGGCCAGCATCGAGCGCACCACCTGAGGCAGAGCCAGGCCCAGGGGATAGGTGCCGTGGCGCCGAGCCGTGGCCAGCAGCGGTGCCGGAAGGCGCAGGCCCAGTTTGGCGAGCACGGCCTCTCCCAGCTCAGGGCGCTCGATCGTGCCGCAGGGCAATCCGGCCGGGCTGAGCACGAGCAATCGGTTGGCACCGCTGTCTTCAAGCTGCTGCACCGCCTGCCACAGGGGCGCCGACTCGCGGATGGCCGGCAGGCTGGAAAGGGGCTGCATGTGATCACCAATGCGGTCGCTGTCCCAGCGCTGCACCGGCAGCTGCTGCAGTGGCGTGTCGTCGATGACCCCCTGCCAACGGCCGCGGTCGCACACCAGCAGCCAGTCGCCCTGGTCGGCCTCGGTGGCCTGGGAGAGTCGAATCTGGCTGAGCTCCCGCAGCCGACCAGCCGCCTCCAGCACCCGAAACCGTCGCCCCGCCGCATCCCGCACTTTCAAGGCATTGAGGGTTTGCTGCAGGGCCAGCATCTGCCGCTGGTTGCGGGACGCCCCTAAACCGAACCAGCCCAGCAGCATCAACCAGGCGCCACTGAGGCCGCCGCCCCGCAACAGCACCACCGTGCCCAAACCGATCGCAAGCAGCGACAGCAGGCGACCGCAGCTGTTGGCAACCTCCACACCCCGCCGCTGGCTGCCGCTGGCCTGCCACACCAGAGCCTTGACGATCAGCCCGCCATCGAGGGGCAGACCCGGCAGCAGGTTGAACAGGCCCAGCACCAGGTTGAGGGAGCCCAGCTGAGCCACCATCGCCCCCAGCAAGGGCGAGACGTGGTCCGCCGTGTGGGTGCCAGCCAACAGAGCCCCGCCCAGCAGCAAGCTCACCGCGGGCCCTGCCGCGGCCACCAGCAGGGCACCCATGGCCGTGCTGCATTCCCGCTCGACGCTGGCGACACCGCCCAGCAAAAAGAGCGTGATGCTGCGCACCTGCACCCCCTGGGCCAGGGCCACCAGGGAATGGCCCAGCTCGTGCAGCAGCACGGACACAAACAACAGCACCGCCGTCGCCAGGCCCAGGCCCCAGAGCGCTGCCGCGCCAACCGGATCCTTAAGGCTGAGGCTGTAGTGCTGCTGGAAGGCGGCAGTGGCCAACGCCAGGATCACAAACCAGCTGGGATGAATGCGCAGGGGAATTCCCCTGATCTTGAACAGCTGCCAGCCCTCTCCCACGGCCCCTCCACCCGAGTGTCTGCCCAGGCCAGGCCCGAAGCGTCAGAGCATGAATCCTAGAAAGGCCCAACGGCACGCGCCCAAGCCATGACGTCCCCCCTGCTGAAGATTTGCGGCCTGCGGGATCCCGAGCAGGCGGCGGCGGTGGCCTGCCTGGGGGTCGATGCGATCGGCGTGATCGGCGTGCCCGGATCGCCGCGCTACCTGGAGCCAGGCCAACGGCCACCCCTGTTTGCCGCCGTTCAGGCGGCCGCCCCCCTCTGCCAGAGGGTGTTGGTGGTGGCCGATCCCGACGACCGGCAGCTGGCGGAGCTGGCCGGCGGCCAAGGCCATGGGGTGGTGCAGCTACACGGCTCGGAAACGCCGGAGCGCTGCCACCAGCTGCGGGCGAGCCTGGGCTGCACGGTTTGGAAGGCCCTGCGGATCCGCAGCCCCCACGACCTGAAACAGGCGTGGGACTACGCCCACGCCGTGGATGCCCTGCTCCTGGATGCCTGGGTGCCCGACCAGCTGGGGGGGACGGGCCACCGCATTCCCAGCGAGTGGCTGGCGGGTTTCACTCCGCCCCTGCCCTGGTGGCTGGCGGGGGGCATCCGGGCCGATCGGGTGGCGCCGCTGCTGGCCCAGCTGACGCCCACGGGGCTGGATGCGTCCAGCGGTGTGGAGCGGGCTCCTGGCGACAAGGATCTGGCGTTGGTGCAGGCGCTGGTGGCTGCCGTACGGGGCGAACTTGGCTGAGGTCGGCCTTTGCGGCCAAGATCAGGCTGTGTTCACGCCGCGATGATGGGTTGCCTCTCTGGTTTCGCTCCCCTGCCCCTGCTGCTCGCTCTGGCCGGTGCAGCGACGCCCGCCCTGATGCTGCCCCTGCAGGCCCAGGACCTGGTGGGTTGCCAGCTGGTAGATGGTCAGCTCTCCTGCGTGCCGGGGGTGAGCGCCGATCCCCAGGCCCAGATCAGCGCGCTGCGCCAGCAGATCAGCGCCGACCTGGCCCAGGAAAGCGCGGTGCAGCAGCAGATCGATGGCTTGCAGCAGCTGGTGCTGCAGGGAGAGGCGGTGCAGGGCCAGGTGCTCCAGGCCACCGCCGTTGCCGACGTGTTGGCCGCCTTGCCGCCGCAGGCCTTCCACTGGTACCGCCGCACTCCTGGGGCTAGCCAGTGGCTACTGATCAGCCTGGCCAGCGGCCCCACTTATGTGCTCCAACCCCAGGATGTCTCGGCAGAAGTGATGGTGGTCGTGACGGTGGCAACACCAGAGGGAGGCGCCAACCGCCAGGCCTCACCGGCTCTTGGCCCGGTGCGGCCGACTCCTTAACGGCGAGAGCCCAGAGACTCAGGTGGACAGCACCGCTTCCTGCTGCTTGACCAACTCGAAGAATTCAGCCTTGAGGCTGGGATCCAAACGAAAATCGCCCCGCACCACCGAATTAACCATGCTGGTTTGGGGTTCTTTGACGCCCCGCCACTTCATGCAGTAGTGCTGGGCTTTCACCAGGATCGCCAGGCCCTGGGGCTCACAGAGGCGTTCAATCTCATCGGCCAGGATCATTACCGCCTCTTCCTGGATGTGGGGGCGGGAAAACACCCAATCAGCCACCCGTGAGAATTTCGACAGCCCGATCACCCGCTCGCCAGGCTTGATGCCGATCCAGCAATTGCCGAGAATCGGCACCAGGTGGTGAGAACAGGCCGATCGCACTGAAATGGGGCCTACGGTGTAGATCTCGTCGAGCTTCTTGACGTTGGGGAAGCTGGCGATCTTGGGCTGGTGGTGATAACGGCCCTTGAACACTTCGTGGAGGTACATCCGGGCAACCCGCTCGGCCGTCTCGTCGGTGTTGTGATCCTTGTCGATATCGATCACCAAGCTGCGCAGCAGCTCGCGCACCTTGCCGGCCACTTCAATTTCCAGCTGATCGAGCTCGCCCTCCTTGAGATGCTCGGCGATGTTGTCGTTGGCGAGATAGGCCACACCTGCCGCATCCAAGCGCTCACGGATCCGCAGGCTCACCGGCAACGGACCCGCCTCCGGGGCACTCGCGCGGGAGGAAAGACTGGAGGGCAGGGTCGAGGTCATGGAGGGGCTCAAAACGCGCCGGCGGCCGGCATGAGGGTGAGGTCTTCCACCACCAGAGTGGCGGGCCGTTGGGCCAGATACAGCAGGGCTTCGGCCGCCCGCTCAACATCAAGCATGGCACGGCGATCGAAGGAGCTGTGGACGGTTTCGCTCTCCCAGAGGGGCGTATTCACCGCACCCAGGGTGAGGGTGCTGACCCGTATCCCGTGGGAGCGTTCTTCAGCAGCCAGGCAGCGGCTCAAGGAGACCAAGGCGGCCTTGCTGATGCAGTAGGCACCCCAGTCGGGAAAGGCGTTGTGGGCGGCATGGCTGCTCACATTGATGATGTGACCACCACCAGCCGCCCGCAGGCGCGGCACCAGCGCCTGACACAGCTGAAAGACCGCCGTGAGGTTGAGCTGCATCACCCGCTGCCACTGCTCCAGGGGCATCTCCGCCAGGGGGCCCGTGTAGGCCATGCCGGCGTTGTTGATCACCACGGAAGGGATGAGGCCACGGCCGCAGAGGTCGTCGAGACCGGGTCCCACGGCTGCGGGATCGCCCAAATCGAGGCCGATGGTCTCAACGCGGCGACCGCTCTGGCCCAGCTCGCCAGCCAGGGCATCGAACTCCTGAGATGGGCGGGCCAGCAACAGCAGGTCGTAGCCGGCTGCGGCGAACAGCCGTGCCGCCGTGGCACCGATTCCCCGGGAGGCTCCGGAGATCAGGGCCACAGGCGCCTTAGGCGTTGGATCAGACAAGAGCAAACGCCAGGGCGTCGATGGAACCGAAGGAAACCTTAAGAGCTGCGGGAGGGATCTGGGGTCTCGCTCTCCAGGACGCGCCCCATGCGCCGGAACTTGGCGTAGCGCTGCTCAATCAATTGGGTCTCGCTGAGGGTTTGCAGCTCGGCGAGTTGCTCCAGCAGGGCGGTCTTGAGGGTTTCGGCGGCCTGCAAGGGAGCCCAGTGGTTGCCGCCGGAGGGCTCCGGCAGCACCAGATCCACAATGCCCAGTTGAAGCAGATCGGGACCGGTGATCTTCAAGGCTTCAGCTGCCGTTGAGGCCTTGCCTGCATCCCGCCAGAGGATCGAGGCACAGGCTTCCGGGCTGGCCACGGTGTAAACGCTGTGCTCGAACATCAGGAGCCGGTCGGCCACGCCGATGCCGAGGGCCCCACCGGAACCGCCCTCGCCGATCACGGTGGCCAGGATCGGCACCCGCAGCCGGAACATCTCGCGCAGGTTCACCGCAATGGCTTCGCCCTGACCCTGTTCCTCCGCCAGCACCCCCGCATAGGCGCCTGGGGTGTCAATGAAGCTCAGGATCGGCAGACGGAAGCGGTCGGCATGCTCCATCAGCCGCATCGCCTTGCGGTAGCCCCCGGGTGAGGCCATCCCGAAGTTACGGGCCACATTTTCCTTGGTGTCGCGCCCCTTCTGGTGGCCCAGCAGCACCACGCCCTGATCACCGATACGGCCCACGCCACCCACCAGCGCCTGGTCGTCGCTGCCACGGCGATCGCCGTGCAGCTCCAGCCACTCATCGGTAATCACCTGGATGTAGTCCAGGGTGCTGGGGCGCTGGGGGTGGCGAGCCACCTGGATTTTCTGAGAGGGCGTCAGGGCATCAAAAATGTCCTTGCGACGGCGGGTGGCGAGGGTTTCGAGCTGCAGCAGCTGCTGGCTCACATCCACTTCCGAATCACGGGCCAGTTGGCGGATCTGCTCGATCTGTTCCTCGAGCTCAACCAGCGGTTTTTCAAACTCCAGCAGGGCGCGGCGAGCCATGGCGGGGATGTTGGGAGGGAAGAGGAGGAGGAACGAACTAGGCCGTGGTTAGCGCTGGGCTGGGATCGGACTGCAGGGCCAGACCCAGGGCCTGAAAACCGTGGCGCTCGGAGGCGGCTCCAATCAGATCCATTTTGTCGAGGGTGATGTTGTTGCGCCCCCAACTGAAATTGGTGTGAATCCCTTCAAACTCCAACAGAATCGCTTCAGCGAAACAAGCAAACATCTGACGCTTGGGATTGTCCATTTCGGCCATTTCCATCATCTGCCAGGTGATGTCGCTGAAAAATTCAACGATGCCCCCTTTCAGCACATGGATGCCAGCACCGCTGGCCTTGGTGTCGAGATTTTTTGGATAGCCCCCGTCGATCATCAGGCAGGGCGACTTGAGGTTGGCCGCATCGATGCTGAGGGTCTGGGGCAGGCTGGCCACCCACACCACCACATCCGCTTCCGACAGGGCTTCCTCGAGGCTGAGAATCCGCCCGCCGCCCAGCTCCTGCTGTAGATCAAGCAGAGGTTGCGGCTGACGGGCCACCAGCAGCAGCTCCTTGACACCGGTGCGCTGGCTGAGCCAGCGACACACCGCGCTGCCAATGTCACCGGTGGCGCCCACCACGGCCACCCGGGCCTGGCGTAGATCAATTCCCAGCAACGGGGCATTGGTTTCCACCTGGCGGCAGATCACCCAGGCGGTGTGGGTGTTGCCGGTGGTGAAGCGTTCCCACTCCAGGGTTGTGGAGCGGATCTGCTGCTCCTTGAGCAGATTGAAATTCTCGAAAATGATCGAGGTGAAGCCGCCGAGAGCCGTGATGTCAAGGCCATTTTTCTGGGCCAGCTCCATGGCACTGAGCACCTTGCGCCGAGCCGTTTTGAACCGGCTCAACATTTCGGGAACGAAACAGGAGTCGATGTAGGCCCCTTCAATCGTTTTCCTGGTGGCACTCGTCACCTCGAGCCGCTCGACCAATTGGGGAGGGGCGCTGCACCACACATCCAAGTCGCCCTCGGCAAACTCCTCAAAGCCGAGGCTGCGGGCCTTGGCACGGGCCTCCTCAAAGCTTGTGGAGTGACCGATGAGGCCGAACATGGGCAATCCCCAGGGATGTCGCCGACGCTACATCCCGCCAGGACCGGCCTGGCGAGACGGATAGCCGACGCGGGTTAGCCGATCAAGGCCGCCGCTGCCATCTTGGCGATCTCACGGGAGGTGAGACCCACGTCCATCAGCGCTTCCTGGTACGACGTGAGGAAATCCGCCATCAGATCTTCCTGGTCCATGTGCAGCACGGAAGCATCACCAGCCACCTGCTCGAGCATCTTGCGCACCAGAGGAAGGTTGTCGCGGTTGGCCTGCTCAAGCTCCTCACGGCAGGTCTCGAGGTTGGCCTTCAGCCACTCCTGTCCGTAGTTGAGGTGGGTGTACTCATCTTTGACAACCCCCTCGGTGATCTTGCGGGCGAAGGGATCAGCAACGGGGATATAGATGTGGTAGGCCGAAATGGCGAAGGCCTCAATCAAAATCGCCTGGATCAGCAGGCAGGTGGTCACCTTGCCCTCAGCCAGGGCCTTCTGGAAATTGCCGTGAAGCGGTGCGAAGAACTCCTTGGCAAAAGGCATGTCGGCGGTGACGCCCAGGTTGTTGGCGCAGGCCGTGAACCCTTTCATGTGCTTGAGCTCCATGCGGGCCAGCCGGGCAAGCTCCTCAGCCTGGTCGGGGATCAACGTGCCGATGGCGATGTAGTTGTCGTGAGCTTCCTGCTCACCCTCGATCACGATGGCGTTGATGCGGCTGTAGGCGTCTTTGTAGGCGTCGGTGCTGAAGTCGGGCAGTTGATCGGGCAGTTGCTGGGCGGAAGTCGCCTCGGAAACTGCAGGGGAGGCGAGGGTTGCCATGGCGGCCGTGCACTTAGAACTGATCCAGCAACTGTAGCCACCCTTACCGGGCACCTGTCCGGCTTTACCGGGCACCTGTCGGGCTTGGGGGCGGGGTCTCCGTCGTGGGCCAAGCGCTGCGTAACAGGACGTCGAAGCGTTGCCGCCATCCCTCCACCAGGCGTTCAAACAACTGGCCCCCCAGCGCCGCCGAAGCACCCCGCGCATCGCCGATCACGCCGGAATCGCTCAGGTCTTGGGTGAGCCAGGCCAGCGGGGCAGCGCCCTCCAAGCTCCATCCCGCCGGGCTGGGGCCAGCCTTGCGGCCATCGCAGGGGCGCTCCTCGCCCACCAGCTCAGGAGCCAGATGCAGCATCAGACTGGTTTCCACCAGGCCGGCATGCAATCCGACGGAGCGCTCCGGCTCCGGGATCAGCTCGGCGATTCCCTCTGGACCACTCCACAGAAAGCAAGGCAACACCACGAGCTCGGGGCACTCCGCCCGGAGCTGGCGCGCGGCCGTTTGCAACAAGGCGATCTGGCCACCATGGGCGTTGAACAGCACCAACCGCCGAAACCCGGTGGCAGCCAGTTCACGGCCAACGGCCACCACATGGTCGATCACCAGACCGGGCGGGAGGCTGAGGGTGCCGCAGAAGCCCCGATGCTCTGGGGAAAAGCCGATGGACTGCAGCGGCAGCCGCAGGATCGGCAGGTCTGCATCCAGGGCAGCGAGCGCCGCATCCAGCACCCGTTCGGCAAACAGGCCATCGGTGCCCAAGGGGAGATGGGGCCCGTGTTGCTCCACCGCACCCCAGGGCCACACCACCGTGCTTCCCCACCGGGCAGCAAGCTGCTCGACCTGGGGCCAGGCCAGTTGTTGCAGGTGGCGCCGAGACTCCATTGCTTCAGAACTGATCTCTACAGTGTGAGGCTCTCAGCCCCCAGTGGAGATGGCCGGTACCGGCAACCAACCGCCCTCGTCTGCGTCATCTCCAGCGCCAGCACCGGGTTCATCGCGCCCGGTGCCCCCTGGAGCCGCCCGGCCGCAGCCCGTGGCCCCGCTGCGCAAGCCGCCCCAGGTGTTGATGATCCGCAAGGATCAGCCCGCCGTGGCAGCACCCGAGTCCGTCGTGGCGTCGGCCGAGCCGGAATCCGTCCGAACTCCGGAACCTCCGGCCGCCGCCGCTCCGGCCCCCAGCCCGGTGCGGACCCCAGCCCGCAACGACGACGACCTCTTCGACCTGGGGGGCATGGAAGGCCTCACCATGGCCGATCTGCTGGGTCCAGACTCCAGCCAGCAGCAGCAGTCGCGTCGCTCCTCGAGCGCCAAACAGGCTGGCAGCGCCGATCAGGCTGGCAGCGCATCGGCCCGCAGCGTCGACGATTTCGATTTTGACGAGGAGGCGTTCCTGGCCGCCCTCGACGAGCACGAACCCCACGGCACCACAGGGGAAGTGGTGCGCGGCACGGTGATTGGCCTGGAGAGTGATGGGGTGTACGTGGACATCGGTGGCAAAGCACCGGGGTTCATGCCGAAAACGGAATGCGGTCTTGGTGTGATCACCAACCTCAAGGAGCGCTTTCCCAAGGGACTCGAAGTGGAGGTGCTGGTTACCCGCGAGCAGAACGCTGACGGGATGGTGACCATCAGCGCCCGGGCCCTCGCCCTGCGCCAGAGCTGGGAAAAGGTGCGCGCCCTGGAAAAGGAGGGAAAGGTGGTGCAGGTGAAGGTGAACGGCTTCAATCGCGGCGGTGTCACCTGCGATCTCGAAGGCCTGCGCGGCTTCATTCCCCGCTCCCAGCTGCAGGAGGGTGAAAACCATGAAGCCCTGGTGGGCAAAACCCTCGGGGCGGCGTTCCTGGAGGTCAACCCCGAAACCCGCAAGTTGGTGCTGTCGGAGAAGAGAGCCGCTACCGCCGCCCTGTTCCAGAACCTGGAGGTGGGTCAATTGGTGGAAGGGCAGGTGGTCTCGATCAAGCCCTACGGCCTGTTTGTGGACCTGGGGGGCGTGAGCGGCCTGCTGCACCAGTCGGCCATCACCGGCGGTCAACTGCGCGAGCTGCGCGAGGTGTTCGGCCAAGGCGATCGGCTCAAGGCCCTGATCACCGAGCTCGATCCAGGCCGCGGTCGCATCGCCCTCAACACCGCCCTGCTGGAAGGCCAGCCTGGTGAACTGCTGATTGACAAAGACAAGGTGATGGACGAAGCCACCGACCGTGCCAACCGCGCCCGCTCGGTGCTCCGCCAGCAGGAGCAACAGGCCGGATGAGCAAGGCCCCTGTTCCAGCGGAGCCAGTGGAGGCCCCAGTGACAACCGCCCTCTCCCCCGACTGGGAGCTCGACTACTACTCACGGCCCATCCTCGAGCCCGACGGCAAGAAGCGCTGGGAGCTGCTGATCTGCTCCACGCCCCAGGTGCAGACCGCAGAACAGCCCTCCGCTGCAATCTTTCGCTGGGTGCAGGCCTGCCCCGCCTCCAGCGTCAACTCGATCTGGCTGAAGGACGCCCTCGAGCAGGCCCTGGCCGCTGCTGCCGCCAAGGGCTTCGGGCCCCCACGGCGGCTGCGCTGCTGGCGGGCCTCGATGCGCACCATGGTGCAACGGGCCGCCGAGGGTCTGGGCCTGGAACTGGTGCCCAGCCGGCGCACCTATGCGCTGGTGACCTGGCTGCAGGAGCGGGAGCGTGACGTTTACCCCCAGGAGAGCGGCTACATGGCCGGCCCCCTGGCACCGCCACCCCAGCCGATCCGCCCGATCGCCGTACCCCTGCCAGAAGCGGCTCGGGGCGAGAGCTGGGGCTGGGCCACCCTGCCCGTGGGCGCCCTCGCCAGCGCCGCCGACTGGGAGCTGGGATTTGCCGGCCTGGTGCCGCTACCCGCAGACCTCTCCCCCGAGGTGCCGGTGCCAGGGATTCGCCTGTTCAGTGCCTCCCGGGCCCTGGCCCTGGCTGGCTGGCTGGCGGGGTTGGAGCCGGTGCGCCTGGAGATCAGCGGGCAACAGCTGGTGCTTGAGGCCGGCTTGGAAGACCGCTGGCTGCTGAGCGATCTGCCGGCCGATGAGGCGAAGGCGGCGGCAACGGCTTTCGCCGCGGCCCGCCAGCAGGCCGGAGGGCTGCAATTTCTCGCCGTCCAGGCCCGCGAGGACGACCAGCGCTTCGAGGGCTTCTGGCTGCTGCGCGACCTCCCCGACGCCTGAGACCACCGACGCCTGAGACCACCGGCACCCGGCACCAACCATGGCCGAAGCGCTCGATCCCCCTTTTGACCGTCCCGACCGGGACTTCAACAGCCTGCCGGGCTGGACCTGGGTGGGCACCTATGGCGGCCACTACCTCCAGTGCGACCTGCTCGGCAGCTTTGAGCACGCCTTTTTCACCCGCCAGTGGCAGGGTCGGGGGCCTGAGGTGCTGGCCGGCTACGTGAGTGCCGGGGTGAGCGTGCACCGTCTGCGCCAGGTGCACAGTGCCGTGGTGCTGCCGGCCAGCCAGGCCACGGCCGAGCCCTGGCCCGAGGCCGATGGCCTGGTGAGCGATGGCGGCGGCCAGTGTCTCTGGGCCTGCGGCGCCGATTGCACGCCGGTGCTGATCGCCGATCCGGTTTCGGGCCGGGTGGCCACCTGCCATGCGGGTTGGCGGGGTGTGGCCGGCGGCATCCTGGCCGCGGCCGTGCAACAACTGCAAGCCAGCGGCAGCCGCGCCGCCGAGCTGCTGGTGGCCCTGGGTCCGGCGATCAGTGGGTCTTGCTACCAGGTGGAGCGGGCGGTGAGCGAGCAGGTGGCGGCGGCCCTGGCGCCCAACGAGCCGGAACACCTGCCGGACCTGTTGGAGGCCTTGCGCTGCTGCGGCGCCCTGCAAGATGACCCCGATCCCCAGCGCGATCGGCTGGACATTCGCGCCGCTGCCCGCCGCCAACTCGAGAACCTCGGCGTTGCGACTGAACGCATTGCAATCTGCCCCCTTTGCACAGCCACTGAGCCACTGCTATTTCACTCCTGGCGCCGTGATCAAGTGAAAGCGGTGCAGTGGAGCGGGATTGTTTCCCAGACCTGATGTTCGAAACCAAATTTTTTTTTCGCCGCCCATGCGACTGGATGTGACGAAATCCATGCGTCTTGGCGCAGCACCGATCCGGATTTACGCCGGATTCCCACCCCTTCGCTTGCAGTCGGGACAGATCCTGCGCAATAATGCAGAATTCGCATAAATCTCATCCATGCTCACTGGCGCTGACCTCCTCGCAAAGGTCAAGGAACATGGAGATGTGAGCAAGTCCGATCTCGTCCGAGCTTGCGGCTATGTCTCCCACAAGAAAGATGGCTCTGAGCGGCTGAATTTCACGGCCTTTTACGAGGCCCTGCTCAACGCCAAAGGTGTTGATTTCGGTAGCACCGCCAAAACCGGCAAAGGCGGCCGCAAGCTCAGCTTCAACACCAAGGTTCAGTTCAACGGCAACCTGATGGTGGGCAAGGCCTACACCGGCATGCTCGATCTCAAACCCGGCGACGAATTTGAGATCAAACTGGGTCGCAAGCAGATCCGACTGGTTCCCCTGGGCGCTGAAGACGAGGACGAGTGATCGCCAAGGCGACCTGCTCGGCCACCTTGATGCCATCGATGGCCGCAGAGAGGATCCCGCCCGCATAACCGGCCCCCTCTCCCGCCGGATAGAGCCCTGGGGTGTTGCAACACTCCAGGGCTGTTTTGTCTCGGGGCAGCCGCAGTGGCGAGGAGGTGCGCGTTTCCACCCCCGTCAGCAGGGCATCGTCCATCGCGAAACCGGGGATGCGACGTTCAAACACCGGTAGGGCCTCCCTAATGGCCTCCAGCACAAACGCTGGCAGGCAACCCTCAAGCGTGCCAAAGCGCACCCCAGGCTGGTACGACGGGTGCACAGCCCTGGCGCCGCCGCTGCTGGGGCGACCGGCCAGGAAATCCCCCACCCGCTGGGTGGGGGCCTGGTAGCTGGACCCACCGGCGATGAAGGCACGGCCCTCCCAGTGCCGCTGGAAGGCCACCCCGGCCAGGGGATCGTTGGGTCCATCGCCGTAGGGGGCCAGATCGTCGAGGTCGACCGTCACAACAATGCCGCTGTTGGCGTTGCGCTCATTGCGGGAGTGCTGGCTCATGCCATTGGTCACCACCCGGCCCGCTTCTGAGGTGGCACCCACCACCAAGCCGCCCGGACACATGCAGAAGCTGTAGACGCTGCGGCCCTGGCTGGCTTCGCCGCTGCAGTGATGCACAAGCTTGTACTCGGCGGCGCCCAGGCGCGGATGGCCGGTGGCCCCACCCCAACGGGCGCGGTCGATCAGGCTCTGGGGATGTTCGATGCGCAGGCCCACCGCGAAGGGCTTGGGCTGCATTGCGACACCGGCGTCCTTCAGCATCGCGAAGCTGTCGCGGGCGCTGTGGCCGAGGGCCAGCACCACATGGCTGGCAGCAATCCGCTCGCCGCTCTGGAGCCGTAGGGCCTGCACGGAGCGATCCCCATCCGCCAACTCCAGGCCGTCCACCCGAGCCTGAAAGCGCACCTCACCCCCCAGGGCCTCAATCCGCTGGCGCAGGCCTCGCACCACCGTGGCCAACTTGAACGTGCCGATGTGGGGGTGATGCAGGGTGAGGATGTCTGGGTTGGCACCGGCAGCCACCAGCTCTTCCAGCACCTTGCGCACGTAGGGCTTCGCCTCGCTCACCTGGCTGTAGAGCTTGCCGTCGGAAAAGGTGCCTGCTCCCCCCTCCCCAAACTGGGCATTGGAGTCGGGGTTGAAGGGGCGGTTGCCTTTCCAGAAGCCGAAGGTGTCGGCCGTGCGCTCCTTGACGGCTTTGCCGCGCTCCAGCAGCAGGGGGCGGAAGCCCATCTGGGCGAGCAGCAGGGCCGCGAAGTAGCCACAGGGGCCAGCCCCCACCACCACCGGACGCGGTACGGCCACCCCTGGATTGGTCCCAGCGCCGGGGGCCTGGGCCACCGGGTGGTATGTCGTATCGGGGCTGGGCCGCAGGTGGGGATCCCCCGCGAAGCGCTGCAGCAGGCGGGCCTCCGCCCGCGGATCGAGGGCTAAGTCCAGATCGAGGCTGTACACCAGGGCGATGGCCTGGGGCTTGCGGGCATCGACGCTGCGCTTCACCAGCCGCACCGCTCGCAGCTGGTCGGGAGCAATCCGCAACCGCCGGCACGCCGCCGCCTCCAGCTCGGCGTCGCTGTGGTCGAGGGGAAGTTTCAGCTCACTCAGGCGCAGCACAACCGTCTCCAGGGGGGCCCAACCGGAGATGGCGGCCGATGTATGGCGTTATTTCAGCAGTTTCGAGGTCCGCCGTCAGGACAACGCCTCGGCCTGCCAGGGTGAGAACTGATACGGCGCCAGCCCCATGGGGATCACCCACTGCCCCCTCTGCATGGCCCTGGCGGTGCTGTGCGTGGTGCGAGCCATGGCCCACGGCACCCTGTTGTGGCGCCTAGCGGCTTGATTGATCCCCCTTGCCCCGGGCGCTAAGCAGGGGGCAGTCCTTTGCCTGCAGACCATCCCATGGATGAGCGCCCCATGCACCAGTGGCCAGGCTCCTCCCTGCGGCGGCGGGATGTTCTGACTCTGGCGGGGCTGGCCTTGGGGGCCTGGGCGACTACCGGCCTGCCCTCAAGGCCTGCTGCAGCCAGCTCCAACAGAGTCGGGGCATCCGCACTGCCACCGCGGGGCGACCTGCGGCTGGTGGCCATCAGCGACCTCAACAGCAGCTATGGCTCCACGAGCTACCTGCCGGAGGTGCTGCGGGCTGTCGAGCTGATTCCCAGCTGGAAACCCGACCTGGTGCTCTGCGGCGGCGACATGGTGGCCGGCCAGAAGCAGGGGCTCAGCCGCGTGCACCTGAGTGCCATGTGGGCCTCCTTCCACCGCCAGCTGCTGGCGCCGCTGCGGCGGGCGGGGCTGCCGGTGGCGATCACCATGGGCAATCACGATGCCTCCTCCGCCCGCTCCGGCGGGCGCTACGCGTTCGGGCTCGACCGGCAGGAGGCAGAGCGCTACTGGCGCGGGCAGGAAGACGGGCTGGGGCTGTCCTTCGTGGATGCCAGCCGGTTCCCGTTCGCCTACAGCGTGAGCCAACACGACCTGTTCCTGCTGGTGTGGGATGCCTCCTCCGCCACCGTGCCGGCTGAGCAGGTGGCCTGGGCCGAGCGCCAGCTGAGCAGCCCGGCGGCGCAGTCGGCCCGGCTGCGCCTTGTGCTGGGCCATCTGCCCCTCTATGCGGTGGGGCAGGGCAGGGACACCCCCGGCAACGTGCTGCAACAGAGCGACGCCCTGCGCCAACTGCTGGAGCGCACCGGTGCCCACGCCTACATCAGTGGCCACCACCACGCCTACTTCCCCGGCCGGGTGGGCCAGCTGGATCTGCTCAACCTCGGCGCCCTGGGCAGTGGGCCGCGCCGTCGGCTGGAGGATCCCTCGCCACCGGTGCAGACGCTCACCCTGATCGATGCCTTCTGGCCCCGGGGCGACGGCGCCGGAGAGGGCAGCACGACGGGCCGCACCGTTTACACCACCTACAACATGCGCACCCTGCAGCCGATCGCCAGCCAGCAGCTGCCGGCCCAGATCCGCCCCAGCCAGAGGCCGGTACTGCGGCGGATCGGCTAAACGGATTGGAGAGGCGAATCTGGTCGGGCGCTCAGCCCAGGCTCGCCTCGATACGGGCCACCTCCAGCCGGGTGGCGATCAGGGCGTCGGGGTTGAGGCTGATCGAATTGATGCCCTCCTCCACCAGGAAGCGGGCAAAATCGGGGTAATCGCTGGGGGCCTGGCCGCAGATGCCGATCTTGCGGCCGCAGCGCCGGGCCGTTTGGATCGCAAGCCGGATCATGGCCTTCACGGTGGCGTGGCGCTCATCAAACAGCTCCGCCACCAGCGCCGAATCGCGATCCAGGCCCAGGGTGAGCTGGGTGAGGTCGTTGGAGCCGATCGAAAAGCCGTCAAAACGCTCCGCAAACGCTTCGGCCCCGATCACATTGCTGGGTAGCTCGCACATCACATACACCTCCAGCCCGTTCTCGCCCCGCACCAGGCCGGAGCGGGCCATCTCAGCCAGCACCTTGTCGCCCTCCTCGGGGGTGCGGCAGAAGGGCACCATCGGGATCACGTTGGTCAGGCCCATGCCCTCGCGCACCCGCTTGAGGGCCTGGCATTCCAGGGCGAAGGCGTCACGGAAGGCGGGAGCGTAATAACGGGAGGCGCCCCGCCAGCCGAGCATCGGGTTCTCCTCGCTGGGCTCGAAAGCGGCGCCCCCCAGCAACTTGGCGTACTCGTTGCTTTTGAAATCGGACAAGCGCAGGATCACTGGCCGGGGATAGAAGGCCGCCGCGATGCGGGCCATGCCCTGGGCCAGCAGATCCACGTAGTACTCGGCCGGGCTGGCGTAGCCGGCCGTCAGCTGGGCGATCGCCATGCGTTCCGCTGGATCGGCAACCCGGTCCGGCTGGAGCAGGGCCATCGGGTGCACCTTGATGTGATTGGCAATGATGAACTCAAGCCGGGCCAGCCCCACCCCATCGCAGGGGATGGCCGCCAGGTTGAGGGCCTCCTCCGGGTTGCCCACGTTCATCAGGATCTGGGTGCGGGTGGCGGGCAGATCGCCGATGGGCTGCTCCGTCACCGAGAACGGCAGGGTGCCGCGGTACACCCGGCCCACATCGCCTTCGCAGCAGCTGATCGTGATGGGGTCACCGTCGTGGATGCGGCGGGTGGCGTCCCCGGTGCCAACGATGGCGGTGATGCCCATCTCCCGGGCAATGATCGCCGCATGGCAGGTGCGGCCGCCCTGGTCGGTCACCACCCCGCTAGCCCGCTTGAGGATCGGCTCCCAGTCGGGATCGGTGCGCTCGGTGATCAGCAGATCGCCGCTCTCGAAGCGCTCAATCTCGGAGGGGTGGCGGATCACCCGTGCCACGCCGCTGCTCACAGAGGCGCCGATGGCACGGCCGCTCACCAGGGTTTCGGCCTGGTGAGGCTCCAGGTGCCAGCTGCGGAGCACCGCCTGTTGCTGCTGCGACTGCACGGTTTCGGGGCGGGCCTGGAGGATGAATAGCTCCCCCGTCAGGCCGTCTTTGGCCCACTCGATGTCCATCGGGGTGGGGGACCCGCTCTGGGCGCTGTAATGGCGCTCAATCCGGCAGGCCCAGCGGGCCAGGGTGAGGCACTCGTTGTCGCTGAGGGCGAAGCGATCGCGCTCGGCCTGGGGCACCGGCTCGTTGTGCACGGGCGCGCCACCCTCGCCACTCCCCGCCTGGCCAACCACCATCCGGATCGCCTTGCTGCCCAGCCGCTTGCTCAGGATCGGCGCGAAACCCTGCTCCAGCGTGGGCTTGAAGATCAGCACCTCGTCGGGGTTGACAGCCCCCTGCACCACGTTTTCGCCCAGGCCGTAGGCGGCCGTGAGCAGCACCGCATCGCGGAAGCCGGTTTCGGTGTCGATGCTGAACATCACCCCGGCACAGGCGCGGTCGGAGCGCACCATCCGCTGCACCCCGATCGAGAGGGCCACCTCGAGGTGATCGAAGCCGTTGAGCTGGCGGTAGGAGATCGCCCGATCGGTGAACAGCGACGCGTAGCAACGCCGGCAGGCATCGAGCAGGGCCGCCTCACCCTCGATGTTCAAGTAGGTCTCCTGCTGCCCGGCAAAGCTGGCGTTGGGAAGGTCTTCGGCGGTGGCACTGGAGCGCACCGCAACGGCTGGGAAACCGCCATCTGGTGTTGCCAGCTCCCGATAGGCCGCCAGGATCGCCTCGGCCAAATCGGCGGGCAGCTCGGCATCCAGCAGCAGGCTACGGGCGGCCTTGCCAGCGCTCTGCAAGGCGCCGAGGTCGTCAGCATCCAGCCCCGTGAGCAGCTCCGCCAGCGGTGCCATGAGGCCATTGCTGCGCAACAGGTGGCGATAGGCAGCGGCGGTGGTAGCGAAGCCTCCCGGCAACCGCACCCCCGCGCCGGCGAGCTCGCGGATCATCTCGCCCAGGGAGGCGTTTTTGCCCCCCACCTGGGCAATCGCCCCAAGACCCACCGCCGCGAATGGCACCACCAGGGGAGCAGCCAGGGTTTCGGCAGGCAGGGGATTGACGGTGCGCATCCGACAAGGGCAGCCAGACCAACTCTGGCGCCACTGGACGGGCCTGGGGCCAACTGTGAAGGCGGCCACCCAAGCGCAGCTCCCCTATCACGGGCCCGACACGGATGCCACAGTGGAAGGATGCTGTTTACCCGTCCGACGGTTTCTGTGTCTCGTTTTTCCCTGGCCCGGTTCACTGCTTCCGCCCTTAGCGCCACGGCTTTCGCTGGCGTCACGGCTGTAGCGGGAGCAACGGCGTTGCTCGGAGCGCCCGGCCTGGCCCAGTCGTCAGCCCCTGCCGCGGCGGCCGCCAAGCCCGCCAGCCTGGAGACGATGAACGACATGGCTCTGGCCGCCGCCGTCAACGTCTGCGAACTGGCAGTCGAGCAGAAGGTGCCCGTGCAGAACGCCGTGATCTCCAACGCCAAGGCGATCACCTACGTGGTCACCGCCACCCACGGCGGCCAGATCGCCGGTGCAGGCAAGCTGGAGGCCTCCCAGATCATCAACGGCACCATCGTGCAGATCGTGGGCCGCGTGAAGCAAGGCTGCTACCCGAAGATCACCACCGCCGACAAGAAATTCGTCGATGACGTGATCGCCCAGTTCTCGGCCCAGGCCAAACAGCAGCAGAAGAAGTAGGAAGGTCCCAGCTGGGCCCCTTAACCGGTTGGGACCCCTTCAATCGGGATCTGACTCTTCCGGCTGGCTGTCGGGCAACAATTGGGCCAGCAAGCCGGCGGCCATCAACACCCCCCCGAGGCTCAGGGCCAACATCTTGTTGCTGGCTGCGGGTCCGTCGCTCCATACGCCGGCCGCCAGGAAGGCTCCGCCCAGCAGCAGGGAAGGCACCAGCACAATGCCTTTCGCAGTGCGGTTCAAACTCACGGAATCAGCCCAAGCAACAGGATCAGGCGCCGAGATTGGCACAATCCCCACTGGGATCGGCGTCAGCGGCAACCTGAGCCAGGCCGGCGGCAACCAAACCGCTGGCCAGATCCGTGCTGCCGGAAGCGCTGCCTGATCGGTATTGGGGAGCCGAGAGGGTCTGCACCCGGGCCAGCAGAACCCCCTGGTTCTGGCCCATGGGCCGCAGATTGACCCGAGTGCGGCGGGGGGCGGCCTGACGCAGCCAATCCACCGCCTCGCTCTGCTGGGCCTCGGGCACCACGATGCAAGCCAACTGGACGGTGTAGCTGCGGTTCTGATCACCCAGTTGCAACAGGGTGGCGCCCCGCACTTGCAGCATCTCAGCCGCCAGCGCCGCACCAGGCCAGAGCAACAGGACGAGGGCCGCGATCAGTGCCGCAAGCCACCTCAAAGCTTGGCGCCGCAGTTGGGGCAGAACAGATGGGCGCTTTCGGTGGTGCTGCCACAGGCATGGCAGTGGCGGGTGGTATCGATGGCCAGCTCGGGATGGCTGGGCAAGCCCACCATCTGGGCGTTGCTGGCGCCGGGGGGCACCATCGGGTAGCAGTTTTCGTTGCGGCGCACCTTGACGTCAATGAACACGGGGCCGGGATGGTCGAGGGCCGCCTGGAGCTGCTGGCGCAGGCTGGCCCGATCATCGATCAGCACGCCCCGCACCCCGAAGGACTCGGCCAGGGCTGCGAAGTTGGGCATGCCTCCGGTCATCTCGGAGGCGGAATAGCGCTCGCCGTAGAAGCTTTCCTGCCACTGGCGCACCATGCCCTGCCAGCCGTTGTTGAGCACCACCACCTTCACCGGCAGGTTGTACTGGCTGAGGGTGCCCAGCTCCTGGATGTTCATCAGGATGCTGGCGTCGCCGGCCACACAGATCACCTGCTCGTGGGGGAAGGCCGTTTGCACCCCCATAGCGGCAGGCATGCCGAAGCCCATGGTGCCCAGGCCCGCCGAGCTGATCCAGCGGCGGGGGCCGTTGTGGAGAAACTGGGCTGCCCACATCTGATGCTGACCCACATCCGTGGTGTAGAAGGCATCGGGCGCCAGCTCGCGCAGGGCCACCACCACCTCCTGGGGGGCGATGTCGCCCTCGGGAGCAGGCACCACCAGGGGGTAGTGCTGCTTCCAGCTGTCGATCCGCTGCAACCAAGCTTCGATGCGGCCTTCGCTGCTCTCCCCGGCAGACGCCGCCAGTAGAGCCTCCAGCGCGGCCTGCACATCGGCAACCAGCGCCACATCCGGCAGGCGGGTCTTGCCCATTTCAGCCGCATCGATGTCGATGTGAATCACCTGGGCCCGGGGCGCGAAGCCATCGAGCCGGCCGGTGACCCGATCGTCGAAGCGAGCGCCGGTGGCGATCAAAAGATCGCACTCGGTGACCGCGAAATTGGCGTAGGCGGTGCCATGCATGCCCAGCATGCCCACCGCCAGGGGATGCTTCTCATCGAAGGCCCCCTTGCCCATCAAGGTGGTGGTGACGGGCAACCGGAAGCGCTCAGCCAGTTGCTTGACGGCACCATGGGCACCGCTGCTGATAGCGCCACCTCCCACATACAGCAGGGGACGGCGAGCCTGACGAATCAGCGTCAGGGCCGCGGCGATCGCCGCCGGATCGGGGCTGGGGGGCAGCTTGAAACCGGCGGGGATGGCCGTACCAGGGGCCACCGGGGTGTAGTCGAATTCCTCAAGGCCCACGTCCTTAGGCACATCGATCAGCACCGGGCCGGGGCGGCCGCTGGCGGCGATCAGGAAGGCCTCGGCCACGATTCGGCCGATATCAGCCGGGTCGCGCACCACCCAGGAGTGCTTCACGATCGGCAGGGTGATGCCGAAGATGTCAGTTTCCTGGAAGGCATCCGTGCCGATGGATGCCCGGGGCACCTGCCCGGTGATCACCACCATCGGCACCGAGTCCATCTGGGCGGTGGCGATGCCGGTGACCAGGTTGGTGGCGCCGGGCCCAGAGGTGCCGAAGCACACACCCACCTTGCCGGTGGCGCGGGCATAGGCGTCGGCGGCATGGGTGCCGCCCTGCTCATGGCGCACCAGGATGTGCTTGAGCCAGCCGCGGGCCTCGGCCTTGTGCAGCTCGTCGTAAATCGGCAGGATCGCGCCGCCGGGGTAGCCGAAGATGTGCTCCACCCCATGGCGATGCAGCGCATCCATCAGGGCGTAGCCGCCACTAACGCGTTGCGGAGGGTTGGCCGCAACGGTGGAGCTGTCGCCATTGGAAACAGCAGGGGCGGACTGGGCCGCAGGAGTGAGGGGCGTCAGCGTCACGGCTGCAGCATGCCAACCGCTGAGGCTGGTTCACGAATTACGGCAACTCTAGGTGCCGGCGCGGCTTTTGACGCGGCCTGCCGCCATGGCCCGCAGAATCTGGGCGGGATCGAGCCAGCGCCCGCCGTGACGCATGCCCCAGTGCAGATGGGGGCCGGTGGTGCGACCACTCATGCCCACATGGCCGATCAACTGACCGGTGCGCAGCCGTTGCCCCTGGCGCAGGGCGACGGGGCCGCTGCGATAGGTGCCGCCGGCCACGTGGCCGGCGAGATGGCAATAAATGTGCTCGTAGTCCCCCGAGCGGATCACCAGGCCGATGCCACAGGCTCCGTCGTGGATCACGTCCTGCACCACCCCGGCCCACCAGTTGCGGATCGGCGAGCCCATCGGGGCGGCGATATCGAGGCCGTAGTGGGGCTCCACCCGGCCCCAGGGCCCCGTGCGGGTGCCGAAGTGGCTGGTGTAGGCCAGGAAGTTGGCTACCGGAAACACCCCCATCTGCCAATGGGCTTGCGCGAGGGCCGTACCGCAAGCCAGCTGAACCGTGACAGCCACAGCCGCACAGATCAGACCGGGCCAGGCAGCGGTTCTTTCACCCCTGCAAAACCCTGTTGAGCAGCGTGTCAAACAACGTCTGAAAGGGCCTTTGAAACGTTTCGTCAGGGGGCGGTGTTTAAAGCAGGCCGAGCGCATGCAGGGGGCCCCGTCCGCTGATCAGTTCCAGCAGGAAAGCGGAAAAGCCCACCATCGCCAAGCGACCGTTCCACACCTCGGAGCTGTTGTTCCAGCCCCAGGCCCACTTGTCCTGGGGATAGAGCTTCACCTTGGTGGGCAACTCGGCGGCCTGATCCAGGTTGACCTCGGGGCCCTCCAGGGCGTGCTGCACGAGATCGGCCAGGCCGTGAATGAAAGCTGGGGTCGTGTCCAAGGCCGGGACGCGCCTGAAATTGATGATGCCCGCCTCGGTGGCGATTTCCCGGTATTCGATGTCGATTTCTTCGAGCGTTTCGATGTGCTCACTGACGAAACTGATCGGCACCACCACCAGATCGGTCACACCGGCGGCCCCCAGCTCCTGCAGGGCGTCGTCGGTGTAGGGCTTGAGCCACTCCACCGGACCCACCCGGCTCTGGTAGGCCAGGGTGAACGGATTGGCGTGGCCCAGATCGCGCTCGAGCCGCTCCATGATCAGGCGCGCGCAGGCTTCGATCTCTTGCTGGTAGGGGTCGCCAGCCTCCTCCACGTAGCTCTTGGGCACCCCATGGGCACTGAAGAACACATGGGCCTGGGCCGGCTCGGGGCAGGCCTGGATCTCGCGGGCAATCAGGCCGGCCATAGCGCCGATGTAGCCGGGGTCGTCGTAGTAACTGCGGATGCAGCGGATCGGCAGGCGCGAAAAGGCTGTATCGGCCTGACGCAGCCGCTGCAGCTCCCGGAAACTCGAGCCGCTGGTGCTGATCGAAAAGTGGGGATAGAGGGGCAGCACCACCACCTCATCCACTCCGTCGGCCTTGATGTCGCCCACCGCCGATTCGGTGAAGGGGTGCCAATAGCGCATGGCCACGTAGCTGGTGGCCTCGATGCCCCTGGAGCGCAATTCACTCTGGAGCTCCCGGGCCTGCTGTTCGGTGATGCGCCGCAGGGGCGAGCCACCGCCGATCGAGCGGTAGGCCTCCTGGGATTTGCCGGCCCGCAGACTGCTGATCAACCAGGCCAGTGGCTTCTGGAGAGCAGGATTCGGCAGCCGGATGATCTCCGGATCGGAAAACAGGTTGTAGAGAAACGGACCGACGTCCTGAATACGCTCGGGCCCGCCGAGGTTCAGCAGCAGCACGCCAACCTTGGCCATGCCCTCGTTCCGTGCGGCTCAGGAAGGCCGAGCGTAACGCTGCCGCTACACCCCTAGCGGCTTCGGCGTCGGATCGATAACGTCGAGACCTGTGCAAGGGCCATGGCAAGCGGAGCTGCGGTGCCCGATCTGGCGAGCCTGCAGGCCCAGCTGGCGCAGGAGAACAGCGCCCTGGCGCGGGCGGGGCTTTCGCTGCGTCTGGAGCTGCGCGGCCAACGGCTGGGGCTGCGGGGGCCGCTGCCCTGCCGCCATGGGACGGGTCGGCACCCCGTGCAGCGCATCAGCCTGGGGCTGCCCGCCGACGCAGCGGGGTTGGATCAGGCCAGGGAGCGCCTCAAGGAGGCGCTGCGTCAGCTCCAGCAAGGGCGTTTCGACTGGTCGGTGTGGGCCCGGGCGCTGCCGGAACCGACCCCAGGAAGCCCTGTGACCGAGCGGGTGACGAGGCCGGTGGTGAAGGGCTGCGGCGATCCCCTCGGGCTGGAGAGCTTCGAGGCGGCCTTCTTCGCCGACCCCCGCCGCCGCCGCAACCCCGCCGGCTGCCGCACCACCTGGACCAGCGCCTACCGTCCCTACCTGCGGCGCCTGGCGGCGGTGGCGGCGGAACGGAACTGGCCCCTGGGCCTGCCGTTGCTGGAGACGGTTCTGGAGAGCTATGCCCCAACCAGCCGCAGTCGCCAGCAGTGCGGCACCGCCCTGGCGGCCCTGGCCCGCCACCTGGGCCAGCCCTTGCCCGAGGACTGGGCCGAACGGGCGGCGGGCTACGGCCTGCATGCGGCCCAGTTCCGCAGGCTGCCCGGCGATCCGCAGATCCTCGCCCTGGCCGAACAGATCCCCAACCCCAGCTGGCGGCTGGCCTACGCGTTGATGGCCACCTATGGCCTGCGCAACCACGAGATTTTTTTCTGCGACCTCTCGGCCCTGGCCCCCGGCGGCGACCGGGTGATCCGGGTGCTGCCCACCTCCAAAACCGGGGAGCACCAGGTGTGGCCGTTCCAGCCGGAGTGGGTGGAACACTTCGGCCTGGAGCAACTGGGGAGCACCGCCCCACCTTTGCCCCCAGTGGCCACCGACCTACGCCGCACCACCCTGCAGCAGGTGGGCCGGCGGGTGGCGGAACAATTTCGCCGCTACGACCTGCCGATCACCCCCTACGACCTGCGCCATGCCTGGGCGGTGCGCACCATCCACATCGGCCTGCCCGACACCGTGGCAGCCCGGATGATGGGTCACTCCGTGGCCATTCACACCCGCACCTATCACCACTGGATCACCCGCCGCGACCAGCAGCAGGCGGTGGATGCGGCCCTGGCGCGCCGGCAGTCGGTGGCCTAAGCCCGCCAGAGTGGCTGCCTTGCCGTTGCCCTGCCGTGAGCCAACCCGATCCCACCGCACCCCAGCCCGACGCCACTGCGCCAGGGTCGGCCCTCGATGCGGTGGCAGCGGAACTCGGCCCCGGCGGCGCTCTGGCGCCAGAAGCGGATGCCGATGGCTACCGCCGCCGCATGGCACGGCGCAAGGAGGTGCAGCAGCAGCGAGTGGGTGAGCGCAACCTGGAGAAGGGGCTGGTGCTGGTGTTCACCGGCGACGGCAAAGGCAAGACCACCGCAGCCCTAGGGCTGGTGCTGCGCACCCTGGGCCACGGCGACGCGGTGGCGGTGGTGCAGTTCATCAAGGGCGGCTGGCAGCCCGGCGAAGCCAAGGCCCTGGAGTTGTTTGGCGACGCGCTGGCCTGGCACGCCCTGGGCGAGGGCTTCACCTGGGAAACCCAGGACCGGGAGCGGGATCGTGTGTTGGTCCAGGCCGCCTGGGAGAGATCGCTCAGCTACCTCGCCGACGCCAACCGCAAGCTGGTGGTGCTCGATGAGGTGAATGTCGCCCTCAAGCTGGGCTACCTGGCGGTGGAACAGGTGCTGGAGGGCCTGACCCTGCGCCCCGAGCTCACCCACGTGGCCCTCACCGGCCGCGGTGCCCCCCCGGCCCTGGTGGAGCGGGCCGATCTGGTGACGGAAATGAAATTGCTGCGCCATCCCTTCCGGGAGCAGGGCGTGAAAGCTCAGCGAGGGATTGAGTTTTAGGCACGGCTCAGCCCAGGTCGTCCTGGAGCTGAGCCAGGGCACTCACCAGCACGGTGAGGCCGCTGATCAACACGGCCCGGTGCACATCGGGTTCGCGCCAGATCGCCGGGTCGGCGCTGGCCCGATCCAGGGCCGAAAGGGTGAGGCGCGCCATCACGCCACAGGATCGCGGCTGGCGGTAAGGCTGGGGCTGGCCGAGGGGAAGGTGGCCCATGGCGCTCACGCTTTGTGGCACTGAAGCGGTTGGGCGGGCAGGACGCAAGGGCGTTGCTACGGTGCGGCAAATCAGTGGGGTCGATGGGTTACAAGCGCGTGCTGCTCAAACTCAGCGGCGAAGCGCTGATGGGGGAGCAGGGCTATGGCATCGATCCGGCGATCGTGCAGTCCATTGCCTCCGATGTGGCCGCCTGCGTGGCCGGTGGCACCCAACTGGCGATCGTGGTGGGTGGTGGCAACATCTTCCGCGGCCTGAAAGGATCGGCCGCCGGTATGGACCGGGCCACCGCCGACTACGTCGGCATGCTCGCCACCGTGATGAACGCCATCACCCTGCAGGACGGCCTCGAGCGGGCTGGCGTGCCCACCCGGGTGCAGAGCGCCATCTCGATGCAGGAGGTAGCCGAGCCCTACATCCGCCGCAAGGCGATCCGCCACATGGAAAAGGGCAGGGTGGTGATCTTTGCCGCCGGCACCGGCAACCCCTTCTTCACCACCGATACCACCGCAGCCCTGCGGGCCGCTGAGATCGGCGCCGATGTGGTGTTCAAGGCCACCAAGGTGGATGGCGTCTACAACAAAGACCCCAACAAGCACACCGATGCTGTGCGCTACGAGAGCCTCTCGTTCCTGGAGGTGCTCAGCTCCGAGCTCGAGGTGATGGACGGCACGGCCATTTCCCTCTGCAAGGACAACGCCATTCCCATTGTGGTGTTTGATCTGTTCGGCGCCGGCAACATCGGCCGCGCCGTGGCCGGCGAGCCGATCGGCACCCGCATTCACCCCTGACCCCCGCCATGGATTTGGAAGCCAGCATGCGCAAGTCGCTCGAAGCGACCCAGCGCACCTTCAACACCATCCGCACGGGCCGGGCCAACCCCTCCCTGCTCGACAAAATCAGTGTGGAGTACTACGGCGCTGAGACGCCGCTGAAGTCTCTGGCCACCCTGTCCACCCCCGATTCCCAAACGATTCAGATCCAGCCGTTCGATACCGGCTCGATGGGACTGATTGAGAAGGCCATCTCCATGAGTGATCTGGGCCTGACCTGCAACAACGACGGCAAGGTAATCCGGATCAACATCCCGCCCCTCACCGAAGATCGCCGCAAGGAGCTCTGCAAGCTGGCCGCGAAGTATGCCGAAGAGGGCAAGGTGGCCCTGCGCAACGTGCGCCGCGATGCCATCGACAAGGTGAAAAAGCAGGAGAAGGACGGCGAGCTCTCAGAAGATCAGAGCCGCGATGATCAGGACAAGGTGCAGAAGCTCACCGATAAGTTCATCGCCGAGCTCGAGAAGCACCTGGCCGAGAAGGAAGCCGACATCCTCAAGGTGTGAACGCCACGCCAGCTGACGTGGTGGTGGTGGGGGCCGGCGCTGCTGGTGGCGCAGCGGCCTTCCACCTGGCGCAGCAGGGTCAGAAGGTGGTCCTCTTGGATCGCGCCGCCTTCCCACGCCCCAAGCCCTGTGGGGGCGGCATGGCGGCCTCGATGCAGGCGCTGTTCCCCTTTGACCTGGGCCCGGCCGTGGATGCGGTGATCGACCAGGTGCGTTTCACCTGGTGCCTGGGCGACCCCGTGACGGCCGTGTTGCCCGGCGATGCCCCCTTCTGGATCGTGCGGCGTTCCGTGCTCGATTCCTACCTGGTGGAGCAGGCCACGGCAGCTGGGGTGGACTTCCAGCCGGGCGTGGCGGTGCAGAGCCTGCAGCGATCAGGGGATCACTGGCAGCTGCAGGCGATCGGGCCAACCGGCGCAGCCCTATCGCTCCAGGCGCGGGCGGTGGTGATCGCCGACGGCTCGGGATCGCAGTTGGCGGCCCGCCATGGCCTGGGGCCAGCCCGGCCGCGCTTTGCCGACACGGTGTCGGTGGAGGTGGAATGTGCCGTGAGCGAGCCCAGCACCGCCCGCTTTGAATTCGGTTTGGTGCGCCATGGCTTCTGCTGGTCCTTCCCCCGCCAGGGGGGCTACAGCATCGGCGTGGGCACCTTCATCGGCCGCGATCCCGCCGATGCCGATGCGGTGCTGAGCCAATTACTGCCCAGCCTGGGCCTGCCCGCCGATGCCGGCGAGCGCCGTGCGGGCCAGCTGCGCATCTGGGATGGCCACCACCCGCTCCATGGCCAGGGGGAGAACACCGGGCTGGTGGTGGTAGGCGATGCCGCCTCGCTGTGCGATCCCTTCCTGGCCGAAGGTCTGCGTCCCGCCCTGATCAGCGGCTGCCGGGCCGCTGAGGCGATCGCAGCCTGGTTGGCCGGTGAGCCCTCGGCCCTGGCCGGCTACACGCGCCGCATGCGGGCCGAATGGGGCGAGTCGATGGCCTGGGGCAAACGCATCGCCCAGGTGTTCTACCGGGTGCCGCGGGTGGGCTACCAGCTGGGCATCAAGCGCCCCACCGCACCGCAGCGCATTGCCCAGATCCTTTCCGGCGAGATGGGCTATGGCGACATCGCCCAACGGGTGATCCGCCGCTTGCTGTTCCAGCGCTCCTGAAGGCGGGCTTCAGATCTTGGTGCAAGCCTCAGATCTTGGTGCAATCCTTGAGTTGCCGCAGGCGCTGATCGATCGAGCCCAGCAGTTCGATCGCAAACATCGGCGACTCCTGCACAGCAAACAGAAACTTTTCGCGGTTCATCACCAGCAACCGGCAGGGGGTTAAAGCCCGGGCATTGCCGTAGCGGCGGTGATCGCTCGTCACCAGAGCACCGGCACCGAACACATCGCCTGCATTGATCTGCTCATGGCCCTGGTCGCCGTTCCAGCTCAACTGCACCGAGCCCTCCAGCAGGCCGAACATGCAATCGCCCGATTCCCCCGAGGCAAAAATCAGCTCCCCAGGCTCCACAGTGACCACCTCACCGTTGCTGGCCAGGGCGCGCATGGTGTCGAGGGCGTTCACGGTGCGACGGCTACGGACGGAGATGGGGCCAGTGTGCCCCACGCCGGTTAAGGCTGGCTCTAGCCAGCACCAACCAAGGCCGCTCCCAATCCACCCTTGATGTCGTCCGGGGCGAGCCGGCCATCTTTATCGGTGTCGAGAGCATCGAACACCGCATCACTGCCCAGCCACTCCTCGCGGGTGATGCAGCCATCGCCATCGAGATCATTGAGCAGGAAGATCTCGTGCACGGCATGGCTGAACGCGGCACCACCCTCGAGCTCGGCCAGGCGATGGGCCAGCTGGGCCTCCAGGGCTTCGATCGCCTTGCAGAAGCCGCGGATCCCCTCATCCAACTTCTCGGTGGCCATCGGATCGGCCGCCAGCATCTGGCGGAAGTGGGCTTCATCGAGATGGATTTGGGCTTCGGTGGGAGCCGGATCAAAGGCGTTGAGTTTGCGCTCCAGTTCCCCTTCGGTGTGGCGCAACTGATCGAGCAGCGCCGGCGAGATGGTGAGCAGATCACAGCCCGCCAGCTCGATGATCTCCTCAATGTTGCGGAAGCTGGCTCCCATCACCTCGGTTTTGTAGCCGTAGGTTTTGAAGTAGTTGAAGATCTGGCTCACGGAGATCACACCGGGATCTTCTGGGCCGGGGTAGACGTCGCGGCCGGTGCTCTTCTTGTACCAATCGAGGATGCGTCCCACGAAGGGGGAGATCAGGGTGACGCCGGCCTCGGCGCAAGCCACCGCCTGGGCAAAACCGAACAACAGGGTCAGGTTGCAGTGGATGCCCTCCTGCTCCAGTTGCTGGGCGGCACGAATGCCCTCCCAGGTGGACGCCACCTTGATCAGCACCCGGTCGTTGCTGATGCCCGCCTGGTTGTACAGGCCGATCAGTTTGCGGGCCTTGGCGATGGTGGCTTCGGTGTCGTAGCTGAGGCGGGCGTCCACTTCTGTGGACACGCGGCCGGGCACGATCTTGAGGATCTCCTTGCCGAAGGTGACGCAGATTTCATCGAGGGCTTCCCGTACCACCGCGTCGGCGCCGGCATCGGCCCCCATCACCTGGCGCGACTCCTGCAGGGAGCGGTCGATCAGGTTTTGGTAGGTGGGAATCTGGGCTGCGGCCAGGATCAGCGACGGGTTGGTGGTGGCGTCGCGGGGGGTGAACTGCTTGATCGCATCAATATCGCCGGTGTCGGACACCACCACGGTCATGGCAGCGAGTTGATCGAGCAGGTTGGCCATGGGCAGGGACGGGTCGAGCTGGCTGGGCATCAGCCCTGAGTGCCATCACGCTAGCCAGTGTGGACGGATTCACCCAGACGGCAGACCGATCCTTGAGGGAACGGCAACACGAGCCGTCAGGCCTTGGGGCGCGAGGGCGGAATCCGCTCCAGCACCAGCAGGGCGTCGATGATCTGGCGGGCGACCGGGGCCGCCACCGTGGAGCCGTAGATGCTGCCGCCCTTCGGTTCATCCACCACCACCAGCACGACGTAGCGCGGGTCGTCGATGGGCAGGTGCCCGACAAAGCTGGTGATCAGAGCCCCCGGGATGTACACACCCCGCTCCGCTTTCTGGGCGGTGCCCGTCTTGCCGCCGATCCGGTAACCGGGAATCTTGATGCCCAAGCCACTGCTGTTCTCCACCACCGACTCCATCCAGCCCATCACCGTGCGGGTGACGGCGGGATCGAGCAACGGCATCCCGCTCCCACCCGGAGCGCTGGCCAGTGCATCTCCTGAGCGCAGACCTCGGGTGATGTGCGGGCTCACCAGCCGGCCCCCATTGGCCAACATGGCGTGCAGCTGCAGCAGCTTCAGCGGCGTCAAGGAGAAGCCCTGGCCAAAGGCAGCCACGGCCGGCTCAATCGCCTGGCTGGTAAAGGCATTGCGGGGCTTGAGTTCCCCGGCCACCGCCCCCGGCAGGTCGGTGTCGGGCCTTTCATCAATCCCGAAGGTGCGCAGCCACTGCCAGAAGCGGTCCCGCTTCACCTGAGCCATCGCCTTCACCATCGCCACGTTGCTCGACACCTGCAGCACGGTGGGGAAATCAATCAGGCCATTGGCCCGCTTGTCGTGGTTGAAGATCGGCCAGCCCCCGATCGTCAGCTGACCGGTGTCGGCCACCCGACCATTGGCCTGGATCGCCTTTTCCTGCAGGGCCAGGGCCAGGTTGATCGGCTTGAAGGTGGAGCCCGGTTCGTAGAGGTCCTGCACCGACCACTCGCGGAACAGACCGGGGTTGAACTTCCAGAAGGCGTTGGGGTCGTAGGTGGGGGTGGAAGCCAGCGCCAGCATTTCGCCGTTGCGCACGTCCATCACCAGGGCCGCACCGCGCTTGGCATTCCATTTCTTGACCTGCTTGACCAGGGCCTGCTGGGCCACCTGCTGCAGCCGGGCATCGAGGGTGAGCTGCAGGCGCAGGTCGTCGCCGTAGAGAGAGCCGGCTGTCAGGCCAGCGGGCAGTGGGGTGCCGTCGGCGCCGCGGCGCATCTGCAGGGCCGTTTCCTGGCGCTTGAGGTCGCCATCGCGGCTTTGCTCCAGGCCGGCCTGGGGCACGCGCTCCAGGTTGAGGAAGCCGACGACGTTGGCAAACAGGGGGCCCTGGGGATAGATGCGGTGGGGGTAGGCCTCGAGATCCAGGCCACTGATTCCCAGCTGCCGCACCCGCTCAGCCGTCTCCGGATCCAGGTCTGTGCGCAGCTTGATGCCACTGCGGCGGCCCGCCATCGTTTGCAGAAGCCCGGCTTTCGGCAGGGCCAACACCGCCGCCACCTTGCTGGCCACCTCATCGACGCTGCGGATCTTCTGGGGGTCGTCGCCCGGGAAATTGAAATAACGGGGATGGGCCCAGAGGGTAAAGCGCTGTTCATCAAGGGCCACCAGGCGCCCATTGCGATCAACGATCGTGCGTCGCTTGCCGATCGGCTTGGTGGTTTGGGTCTGGATGGCGTGGGCGCGGTTCTGGAGGTTGGTCGCATCGACCACCTGCAACCAGGCCAGCCGTACGGCCAGCCCCACCAGGCCCGCGCACAACAGCCCGTAAACCGCCAGCAAACGACCGGTGGGCACCGGCTGGATCGCCACGACCCGCTGGGGAGAACTGCTGCGACTGCGGCTGGGACCGCGGCGACGACTGGACGTCATCGACATGAATCAGTAACCCGAGCGGATCTGACGCAACTGAATGCTGCTCAGCAGGGGCAAACCGACGGAGAGGGAAGCGGACTTAGGGGGCGGGAGGTACACCAGTTTTTCACTGCTGGTCGGCACCAGCCAGCCCGGGCGCTTCACCGCGCCCAGGTGGTGCTGTTCCAGCAGCGCCGACGATTCCTGCAGCTTGTGCTCCAACAGCTGGGAGGCCTCCAGTTGCTGGTAGCTCACACCCCAGCGGTTCTGCCAGTGCAGGGTCAGGGCGCTGAGGGCGAGCATGCAGATGCCGAGGCCCGCCAGGGTGCCGTCGGTGGCGCGGTGGAGGTTGCTGATCCAGGGAGCTCGGCGCTCCAACCTGCGGCCCGAGAGGGAGCCCTGAATCAGCTGAAGGGTGCGCCGCTGAGCCCGTCGGCTGGCGTGTTTCCCCGCCATCAGACGACTTTCGGGAGCCTGCCGGGGCGAGAGGGAGGCAACCAAAGGGACGGCCCGAGCACTGCGCGATTGAACCACCCCTGATGCGAACCAGCAAGGGGACTGGAGCCTTCAACCTGCCAGCAAGAGCAAATTGGCAAAAGTGAGGCCATTCCACAGGCTGTGCATCAACACACTCGCCCCCAGCCTGCCGCTCTGGAGCCGTAGCCAGCCCAGGCCCAAGCCGAGCACAAACAGGGGCGGCAATTCGCCGATGCTGAGGTGGGCAACGCTGAACACCAGGGCACTGATCAGCACGGCCCAGAGGCCGCCCCAGCGCTGGGCCAGCACCGGCAGCAGCACGCCGCGGAACAGGGTTTCCTCAAACAGTGGTGCCAGCACCAGGGCCGTGAAGGCAAAACACAGCAGGGCCAGGGGGTTGGCGCTGGTCAGCACCAGCTCGAGCAGGGGATTGCTGCCGCCAGGATCGCCAACCAACCGCTCCTGAAGCCAGCCCGTCAGGGCCACCAGGGGCAGCACCATCAGCACCTGGACCAGAGCACGGCGCAGGGTGCCGCCCAGTGGTCGCCAGTGCCACTGCAGCCAGCCTCCTAGGGGCCGCGGACCGTGGGACCGCAACTGGCCCCAGAGCAGTGCCAGCGGGACCGCCATCAAACCGAGGTACAGGCCCAGCACCAACACCCCCTGCTGCAGGGCGGGCTGGGCGGCCAGCGGCCCGAGTCCGCCCTGCAGCAGGGGAGCCAGCAGCAGCGGCACCAACAACTCACCCACCACCACAAAGCCACCGGCGATCAGCAGCGTTGCCTCCGCCAGGGTCAGGGGTGGCCCCTGCAGGGGCGCCCGGGCCTGGGCCTTGCCGCGCCAGCGCAGCCAGAGCTCGCGCAGCAGCAGGCCGATGCCCAGCAGCAACAACAGCACCGGCACCACCCCCGTGCCCAACAGGCGCAGCACCGCCGCCCGCTGGGCCGGCTGATCGCTGCAGGCGTCGACACTCCCGCCCAGGGCCTGGCAGGCCAAGGCACGGGTGAGGGGCGAGGGGTGCCAGCCCGCCCACAGCCCCTCCGCCGGCCCAGGGGCACGGTTCGCAGGCGGGGCGAGCAGGGCCGCCAGTAGGGGCCGCTGCTCTGGAGGCACCTGCTGTTGCAGATCCAGCAGCCGTTGCCGGCCCGCCTGCTGCTGCCCCGTCTGACCCTGCAGCAGAGCCAGTTGCAGCTGCTGCTCGGGGGCAGGGGGCAGGGGGGCGTCGTTGACCTGCTGCAGGAGTTCCTTTTGCAAGGCCTGGAGCGGCTGATCCCCGGCCAGCAGCGGGCGCAAGTTGGCGGGCAGGGCAGGGGCCGCCAGGGCCGTCAGCTCCCGCTGGCGCAGCTCCAGGGCGTTGCCCACCGATGGGCGCTGCAGGCTGTCCACCAGGCCATTGAGCCAGAGCAAGCCACTGAGCACCAGGCTGAGCAGGGCCAGGCCAGCAGTCCACCCTGCGCTCGGACGGGGTTGCGGGGGGGGGCTGGCGTTCAAGCGCAGGCCCTCCGGGGCTTACGAGTGGAGCGATTCTGCCCACACCCCCTCCCATACGATGGGCGGAGAGCAGCGTCAAGCCCGTGCCCCTTCGGATTGTGTTGGTGCGCCATGGGCAGAGCAGCTTCAATGTGGAGCACCGCATCCAGGGCCGCGACGATCTCTCCACCCTCACCGACACCGGCCAGTCCCAGGCCCGTGCCACAGAGGCCGCGCTGCGGGATCTGACCTTCACGGCGGCCTACACCTCGCCGCTGCGCCGGGCCGCCGACACCGCCCAGCTGTTGCTGGCCGAGCAGGGTCAGGGCCTGGTGGCGACGCCCGATGCGCTGTTGCTGGAAATTGACCTGGCCCCCTGGAGCGGGCTGTTGCGCCAGGAGCTGCGCGAGCACCACGCCGAGCTAGAGCGGCAGTGGCGTTTGGCACCGGAACGGCTCGAACTGCAGCGGGCCGATGGCCACACCTACCTGCCCCTGCAGGAGCTGATGGCCCAGGCCCAGCAATTCCGAGAGCAGCTGCTGGAGCGCCATGGGGCTGCAATCACCGACGAGCAGGGTCCACCCCAGACGGTGCTGGTGGTGGCCCACAACGCCATCCTGCGCTGCCTGCTGCTGGCGCTGCTGGATCTGCCCCTGTCCGGCTTCCGCCGGCTGCGGGTCGACAACTGCTCCCTATCAGTGCTCAACCTCAGTGGCGGCGGAGTGCAGGTGGAATCCCTCAACGGGCTGGCCCACCTTGGCGACCCCCTGCCCTCCAAGGGGCCAGGGCCGCGCCTGCTGCTGGTGCGCCATGGCGAAACCGACTGGAATCGCGAAGGCCGCTTCCAGGGGCAGATCGACATTCCCCTCAATGCCACCGGGCGCTCCCAGGCCGAAGCAGCTGGTCGTTTCCTAGCGCCGGTCACGATCAACCGGGCCTACACCAGCTGCATGGCCCGCCCCCGTCAGACCGCCGAAGCGATCCTGGCCTCCCACCCTGGCGTGCCCCTGACCAGCAGCACCGGCCTGGTGGAAATCGGCCACGGGCTCTGGGAAGGCCGGCTTGAGCAGGAGATCGCCGAGGGCTGGCCCCAGCTGCTCGCAGACTGGAAGCGGGCGCCCCAGACGGTTCAGATGCCGGAGGGGGAAACCCTGCAGCAGGTCTGGGACCGCTCCTTGGCCACATGGGCCCGCATCGCCGCCAGCCTCAGCGACGACGAAACCGCCTTAGTGGTGGCCCATGACGCCGTCAACAAAACCATTCTCTGCGGCCTGCTGGGCCTGCAGCCCGCCGACATCTGGGCCATCAAGCAGGGCAACGGTGGCGTCACCGTGATCGACTACCCCGAAGGAGCCGGCGGGCGCCCGCTGGTGGCAGCCATGAACCTCACCCCACACCTAGGCGGCGTGTTGGACCGCACCGCCGCCGGTGCGCTCTGAATTTTGACGCGCCCCCTCTGGCTTCAGCAGGTTCAACTGCTCACAGGGCCAGGCCAGCCCCTCCACCGCGCCGATGCCCTGATCGATGCCAGCGGTGCCCTGCTCAGCTGGGGAGAGCCGGCCGGGCAGCAGGCCGAAGCCCTCGGGCTTTCCCCCACGGCTGCCCAGGGGTGGCTGCTGGCGCCGATGCTGGTGGATCCCCACAGCGCGCTGGAGCAGCCCTGGGATGGGCGGGCTGAGAACCTCACCAGCCTGGCTGCCGCCGCAGCGGCGGGGGGCTACGGCACCGTGGCCCTGTTGCCCTGGTCCAGCCCCTGGCGGGACCGGCCCGAGCGCCTCAACCTCAGCTTCAACCTCAACCCGCCCGGACTGGAGCCGCTGGCCCTGGAGCGCTGGGGCAGCTTCAGCCTGGAGGGGGCCGATCAGGAGCTGGCCCCCCACGCCGATCAGATCACTGCAGGGGCCATCGGGCTGGCCTGCCACGACCAGCTGCCCCCCCTGGCCCTGTTGGAGCGGGGGTTGCTGCTTGGCGAGATGGGCCCGCGGCCCGTGCTGGTGGCACCCAGGGATGGGAGCCTCACCGGTGGAGGCTTCGTGCGCGAGGGCGTCGACGCCCTGCGGGCCGGCTGGCCGCCGGATCCGGTGCTGAGCGAAACCCTGCCTCTGCAGAGCCTGCTCACCCTGGCCGCCAGCCGTTCCGAGGCAGCCCTGCGGCTGATGAACCTCTCCACCGCCGCAGGTGTCGCGTTGCTGCGGGCGGCCCAGCACCGCCCCCTGGCCAGCGTCAGCTGGTGGCACCTGCTGGCCGACAGCAGCAACCTGGATCCCACCGCTGAGGGCTGGCGGCTGCACCCCTCCCTGGGCACAGCGGACGATCGCCACGCCCTGATCACCGCCCTGGCCGATGGCGTGCTCACCGCCGTGGCGGTGCATCACCTGCCGCTTGATGCGGAGGAGCAGCTGCTGCCCCTCGACCAGCGGCGGCCTGGGCTGGCCAGCCACGGCGCCCCCCGCGTACTGGTGCTGCCGCTGCTCTGGCAGGAGCTGGTGGGCCGCCGCAGCTGGCCAGTGGAGCAACTCTGGCAGGCCCTGAGCTGGGGCGGGTCCGCGCTGCTGGGGCTGCCGCCCGAACAGCTCCGCGTGGGGTCGCGCCGCTGGTTGCTGTTCGACCCGCAGCAGCAATGGGCCTGGGAACCAAGCCATTCGCTCTCGCACGCAGCCAACCAACCCCTGGGAGGCCGGACCATCCAGGGTGGGGTGCGCGCTACCGGCTTGACGCCGGCTGATCACTGGAGCCTGTCACCCCCAGCGCCCCTGTCTGGTTGAAGGGATAAAAGCGCCAAAAGGCACGGCCAATGATTTCGTCCTGGGGCAGGAAAGGGCCCCCTGGCCAGAAGCGTCCGTCCCAGCTGTTGGCACGGTTGTCACCCAGGGTGAGCACATGGCCTGGTGGGACCACCGCATTGAGGGTGCGGCAGGGCCCCATCCCCTGGCTGTCCACCGGGCAGTCGTTCTGCACGTAGGGCTCGGGCAGCCGCTGGCCATTGATGAACACATGCCCCCTGGGATCCACCATCACCCGCTCGCCCGGCAAAGCCACCACCCGCTTGATGTAGGCATCGCAGGCGGGGCTGGCCACCCCGGGCAGACTGCCGATCAGAGGCAGATTCACCACCAGGCAGCGCAAGGGGTTGCGGCTGGCACCAGCCGAGAGCACCGGGTCGAAATGGTGGGGAGACTGGAACACCACGATCTCGCCGCGGCGGGGAGCGCGCTGGCGGTAGCTGAGCTTTTCCACCAGCAGGCGATCTTGCAGCTGCAACCCTGGCAGCATCGAACCCGACGGGATGTAGCGGGCCTCCACCAGAAACTGGCGAATGCCCAACGCCACGGCCAGGGTGATCACCACACTGCGCCAGAAGGCCCAGGGGCTTTCAGGTGTCTCCGCAAGGGCCTGAGCGGGAGTCTCGGCGGGGGGCTCAGCCGGCGACGGGGAGGGCTGATCCAGGCTTTCGGGAGTGTTCAACGGGCTGTTCAACAGGTGGGGCCTTCAGAAACGGGAGGACGCTGGGGAAGCAGAGCCCAAGCAGGCCCGGCCGCATCATTGTGTTGACGCAAAGGCCCCCGGGCCCTGCGGAGTCAGGGTCCCCTGGCCAGACTCGGCAGGTTAGGCACTCCACCACCCGCCCGGCTCCATGGCGCGCCCCCGCTGGCAAGCTCAAACAGCTGCTTCAAGGGCGGCGTCATCAGGGCGCTGGGCGCGGAGCTGGGATCGCTTTGTGGCGGCGTGGGCCAGCGTCAATCTGCTGTGGGTCGCCTTCGACATCACCTACGTGCCGCTGCGCACTTTCTGGCTGCAGCGCAACCTCTACCCGATCCCCTCGGTGCCGCTGGTGGTGCCGCTCACCGTGATCCCCGATGTCACACCGCTTGTGGATCCGATCAAGGGCATCGAACCCCATCGCGAAACCCAGGCCTACCTCGAGCAGTTTCGCCAATTGGATCTGTCCCTACAGGCTCTACCCGCCGGCCAGGTCCCCCAGGCGAGCCAGGTGACCCTGTTGAACCGTCAGGCCCAGCTCACCGCCCAGCTAATCGACAGCAACCCATTCCTGGCTTCGGAGGCCTCCGGCACCCTCGAAAAGATCAAAAATCGGATACGGCAGCGGGCCGATCGCGACTCCGCCCGCCAAGCAGCCGCCGTGCTGCTGGATCCGGTCTGGATCCAGAGCAAGGGCTGGATCCAGGAGCGCCGCTTCTGGAACGGCCAGATCCTGCCGCTGGTGGCCACCAATTACTGGCGGTCCATCGATGAAAACGGTCGCCCCACCGACCATTTCTGGCGCATCGACCTGCTGCTGTTCCAGAGCGTCTTCGCCCTGGACATCCTGCTGCGACTGATCCGGCTGCGGCGGCGCCTGCCGGGGCTGAGCTGGGGCGATGCCCTGTTGCGGCGCTGGAGCGACCTGCCCCTGCTGCTGCCCTTCTGGCGCTGGTTGCGGGTGGTGCCGGTGCTGGAGCGGCTGCAGACGTCGGGGCTGGTCAATTTCGAGCCGCTACGGGCCGTGGTCAGCCGCGGCGTGGTGGCACTGCTGGCGGTGGAGCTGTTCGAGGTGCTGTCGCTGCAGATCCTCGACGGCACCCAGGGGGTGATCCGCTCGCGGCGCTGGCCCCAACGGCTGCGGGCGCTGCGCAGCCACCAGAGCGTGGCCAGCAGCAGCGATGAGCGGGCGCTGGTGGAGCTGGTGCGCATCTGGGCGCCGCTGCTGCTCAGCCGGGTGGCCCCCCGGCTGGCCCCGGAGCTGCAAGGGCTGTTGGGCTACAGCCTGCGCCAAAGCCTTGATCGCACCGTGGTGCCGCCGCCGCTGCGCCAACTGCAACCCCTGCTGCAGGTGGAAACCGGCATCAGTCGTCAGCTGGCCTCAGGCATGGTCGACAGCCTGCTGGAGCTTTCCCGCAGCACCGGCAATCGACTCTCTCGCCGCGACGATGTACAGCTGGACCTGCTGCAGCGCTTCATCGATCGCTTCTGGGAGGAACTAGCGGCGGCCCTTGAGAGCGGGCCCGCCCTGGAGCGTTCCCAGGAGCTCCTCTGCGCCCTGATCGATGGCGCCAAGGGCACTTACCTCAGCCAGATCAACCGGGCCGGCATCGAGGCCCTGATCCAAGAGCTGGATCAATTGATCACCGCCCCCGTCAGGGCCGAAGGCGAGCAAGCCCCCTAACCCGGAGCCTGAACGTCCAGAAGCGCTGCCCACTCCGGCTGCTTGAAACCGGTGAGGATGCGGCCGGCGTCGGTGATCAGCACGGGCCGCTTGATCAACTTGCCATCAGCAGCCAGAGCCGCGAGGGCCGCCTGATCATCGAGGGCTTGCACTGCAGCCGCTCCCAGGGCGCGGTAACTCTGGCCACTGGTGTTGAACAGGCGCTGGCGCCCCAATTGCGCCAAGGCCTGCTCCAGCTCCACAGGGCTTGGGGGCTGCTCGGTGATGTCGAGGATCTCAGGCTGCAGCTGTCGGGCGGCCAGCCAAGCGATGGCCTTACGGCAGGTGCTGCAACGCGAGTAGCTGTAGAGCTTCAGCGGCCTAGCCCCTGCCAATCAAGGACTTAAGCGCCCCAACCAGGCTGTTGGAGCCTTTGCCCACGGCGTTGGTGGGCCGGGTGCGCACCGTGACGTCACCGTTGACACTGGTGCGGCAGCTGAGGCGGAAGTTGGCGGGGCGGTCGGAGAGGTACACCTCCTCGACATCGCTCCGGGGGGAGAGGTTCTGCATCCCCTCCACGACCTCCATCACGCAGGTGCCGCACTGGCCCAGGCCACCGCAGTTGTTGACGTTGTTGAGGCCCTTGTAGGGATTGATGCCCGCATCCAGGGCGGCCTTGCGCAGATTGGCCCCCTCGATGCAACCGACCTGCTGGCCTTCCTGTTCAAAACGGATGGTGGGCACGGTCGAGCTGGGGCAAAGTGCGCCGCCCAACTTAAGCCACGCCCGTCCCGATGCCTAGCATCAGAGTCCACGTCTTCAAGCCTTGTCAGCTCCCCTCGGCTACGACCTGATCGTGCAGCAGCTGATCCCGGGTTACGCCAGCCTGGCCCGGTTGGCGGTGGCCCTGCTGGCGGCTTCACCGCTGGCCAGCCGCACCGGTGCCGGTGTGCTGGTGGCAGGTTGCGGCACCGGGGCTGAGCTGGTGGAAGCCCGGGCCCAGCGCCCCGACTGGCAGCTGACCGCGATTGATCCCTCCGCAGAGATGCTCGCCGCGGCCCAGAAGCGCCTGGGGAGCGAGGGCATCCAGTGGCGTCAAACCACGGTGGAGGAGCTGCAGGCGGATGCCTGCTTCGCCGGGGCCCTATCGGTGCTGGTGTTGCAGTCGTTGCCGGATGACGGCACCAAGCTGGCCTTCCTCACGGCCCTGGCCCGCAGCCTGGAGCCGGGCGGCCAGCTGGTGCTGGTGGATCTGATGGCGCCGGAACGCTCCCCTCTGCAAAACCAGGTGGACGCGGCCTGGTTGGGCTTTCAGCGGGCCAGCGGCTTGGAGGCGGAGCCGCGCGACCTGGAGCCCCTCACCCAGGGGCTCCACCCCATCGGCGAGGCCCGGCTCACCGCCCTGGTGAACGCGGCCGGCTTCAGCGACCCGGCCCGGATCTTCCAGGCTCTCGGCTACGAGGGCTTCCTGCTGCAGCGCCGTCCCTGAGGCCAGGGTCAGCAGCTGGCCTTGGCGGCCTCGATACAGCTCTGCAGCAGGGCCGGCACCGCCTCCAGATCCAGCCAACCGGTGATCTCGGTGACCCGACCCTCCATGTTTTTGTAGGTGCGGAAAAACTCCGCCACTTCCTCAAGCTGGTTGGGCGCGATCTGACGAATCGAGCGGATCTCCTTGTGCCGGAAGCCGGCCTCCGGCACACACAGCAACTTGCCGTCGTGGGCACCGGAGTCGACCATGTCGAGGATGCCGATCGGTCGGGCGCGAATCAGGCAGCCCGCAAAGGTGGGCTCCTCCATGATCACCATCGCGTCGAGGGGGGCACCATCCTCGGCGAGGGTATTGGGCACGAAGCCGTAATCAAACGGGTAGCGCACCGACGAGTGCAACACCCGATCGAGGGCCATCACCCCCGCCTGCTCGTTGTATTCGTATTTATTGCGGCTGCCGGCGGGAATTTCCACCACCAGGTTCACCAGCCCAGGCGCCGGGGAGGCCGGCAGATGGCGCAGATCCATCGAAGCTCGGCGGGATGGGGGTTAACGATCTGCCGGTCACCACCGTGGTCAGTGGCACGACGGCTGTGGCCAAGGCAATCAGGCTGCCCAGGAGCAGCGGTAGGGCTTGGGGGCCCGGACTGAAAGGGTCATCCCCATCGTCGCCCAAGGGCTCCTGACTGGCCAACTGGATCGGCGTGGGGCAGTCGGGCCTAGTGATGGGCCTGAGGGTCGTAGGGGAATCTCGGGAAACACGATCCATGGGGCTGTGGAAGGTGCAGGCACCTCATCCACCAGTAACGACACAAGAGACTTCAACAATTCTGGCACTTTTTCCGCCAGGCGAGTTCCGCCAGGCGAGCGGTCTTGTTCAGGCGGCGGGGCGAGCACCCTGATCGTGCTGATCGCGACGGGCACTGAGGTCGGCTGGGCGACCGTCGAGGTGATCGAGACGGGTGCGGATGACACGCAACTCCTCGAGGATGGCACCGAGCAACTGCTGGGTGGCTGTGGAGGGGGAGTTGAGAACCTCCACCGTGACCTCCTTGATCCGCAGGACGTCGCGGGCGAAGCGAGCCACCTCGTTGGGGTGGAACATCAGCGGATCCTTCTGATCGCTGCGGTATTCCGGATTGAGTTTACGCGGATTGAACGGAGGGTTGAGATTGCGCGGATCGGTGTTGGTGTAGCGGTAGACCGAGGCTCGGGATCGGTTGAGGGCCTTCTGAACCTCGTCAATACTGATCAAACCTTCGCTATCTTCCGACCCCACCTCCGCAGATCCGACCGAAGCGGCTTCTTCCAGCGGTAGCGCAGCCTTCTGACCCAATCCCGCTGCACCCAAACCCATTGCATGAGCGGCACCGGGGTTGAGAGACATGAGACGGACCTAGGACAACTGGGATTGGGCACAGACGTTAGCAGGGGTTGCGAGGCTCCGCTGCAGCGATGGTCACCTAGACGACTGCGTCCCTGGGCCTGGGTCGGTGATAGGTTCCGCGATCCTCTGAAATCTGCGGCCATGCGCGTCTCCCGCCTGATGCTGGTGACGCTTCGCGATGATCCGGCCGAGGCCGAGATCCCTTCCCACAAGCTGTTGCTGCGGGCGGGATACATCCGCCGGGTGGCCTCCGGGATTTACGCCTACCTGCCGCTGATGTGGCGGGTGCTCCAGAAGGTGTCCCGGGTTGTGCGCCAGGAGATGGATCGGGCCGGTGCCCTCGAAACCCTGCTGCCCCAGCTGCAGCCAGCAGAGCTATGGCAGCGCAGTGGCCGCTGGGCCGGCTACACCGCAGGCGAGGGCATCATGTTTCACCTGGAGGATCGCCAGGGCCGAGAGCTCGGATTGGGACCCACCCATGAAGAGGTGATCACGGCACTGGCCGGCGACCTGCTGCGCTCCTACCGGCAGTTGCCCGTGAATCTCTATCAGATTCAAAGCAAATTCCGCGATGAGATCCGTCCACGTTTCGGGCTAATGCGCGGACGGGAATTCATCATGAAGGATGCCTATTCCTTTCATGCCGATGAAGACTCCCTGCGGCAGACCTACGAGGAGATGGACCAGGCCTACCGCCGCATCTTTGCCCGCTGCGGCCTCCGAGCCGTGGCCGTGGAAGCCGATAGCGGTGCCATCGGCGGATCCGCAAGCCAGGAGTTCATGGTTACCGCCGAGGCAGGCGAGGACTTGATCCTGGCCAGCGGCGACGGCCGCTACGCCGCCAACCAGGAACGGGCCGTGTCGTTGGCACCTGAAGCCGTGGCCCTGCTGGGCGGCGTGCGCGCCGGTGGGCAGGGTGAACCCCTCGCCACCCCTGGGCAGAGCAGCATCGAAGACCTCTGCTCCGCCCATGGCTTCGATCCCACCCAGACGGTGAAAGTGCTGCTGCTGTTGGCCCGCTTCGAAGGCGGCCACCAGCAGCCCCTGTTGGTGAGCCTGCGGGGGGATCAACAGCTCAACGAGGTCAAGCTGGCCAATGCGGTGACCGCCCGAGGCTCCGCCGAGCACGGCGCCTTGCTGGACATCAGCCCCCTCAGCGCCGAAGCAGCCGCCAAGGAAGGCCTGGAGCCCATCCCCTTCGGCTTCATGGGACCCCAGCTGAGCGATGGCGCCCTGGCCGCCGCCCGCAGCTGGTCGCCGCGCTTCCTGCGGCTCGCCGACCCCACCGCCACCGCGCTCGAGGCCTTTGTGTGTGGGGCCAACACGATGGACAGCCACCTGGTGGGGGCTGCCTGGGGATCGCTATGCCCCGCTCCCGAGAGCGTGGATCTGCGGGCCGCCCAACCTGGAGATCGCTGCCAGCACGATCCCAGCCAGCAGCTGGAGGCCAGCCGTGGCATTGAAGTGGGCCACATCTTCCAGCTCGGCCGCAAATACTCGGAAGCCCTCGACGCCCGCTTCACCAACGAAGCTGGCGTTGAGGAAGCCCTGTGGATGGGCTGTTACGGCATCGGGGTCTCGCGGCTGGCCCAGGCGGCGGTGGAGCAGCACCACGACGGCAACGGCATCTGCTGGCCCGTATCGATCGCTCCGTTTGAGGTGATCGTGGTGGTGGCGAACGGGGCCGACCCTGAGCAATCCAACCTCGGCGAACATCTCTACAGCCAGCTGCAGCAGGCCGACGTGGACGTGCTGCTGGATGACCGCGGCGAGCGGGCTGGGGTGAAGTTCAAGGATGCCGACCTGATCGGCATCCCCTGGCGGGTGGTGGTAGGCCGCGGCGCCGCAGCCGGCCTGGTGGAACTGGTGGAACGCACCAGTGGCGACAAGCGGGAGCTCCCCGCCAGCGAGCTGCTCGCGGCCCTGCTGCCCAGCCTGGAGAGCCAGCGCCAGGGGCTCCTCTGAGGCGGCTTCTAGGATCAAATCACTTGCATCCCACCCATGGCCGCTGTGCTCGCCCCCTTCAGCCAGCGGCTGAGGCTGCTGATCTCGCGGCTGGCGATCGCCTTGGTGCTCTGCCTGAGCCTGACCCTGACGGCCTGCAGCTCCTCCAGTGGCGGGCTCACGGGCAACTACGTCGACGACACCGTGGCGGTTGCTGACAGCCTCCTGGCCACCCTCAACCTGGGGGCTGATGATCCCGGCCGCGCTGAAGCTGAGACCGAAGCCCGCAGCCTGATTAACGGCTACATGGCCCGCTACCGCCCCCGCAGCGCGGTGAACGGCCTCGGCTCCTTCACCACCATGCAGACGGCCCTCAACTCCCTGGCCGGCCACTACACCAACTATCCGAATCGGCCGGTGCCTGAGGCCCTCAAGGAGCGCATCAGCAAAGAGCTCAAAAAGGCCGAAACCAACGTCGTCCGGGGGGCTTGAGCACTTGGTTCTCGGCGCCTGGACAGCAGCGGTGCCGTTCCGACTTTGACGAACGGCACCGCGATCTGAGAGGCTCACGGATTGTGCTCAGAAGCGGCTGCGGGCCGCTGTGTCCTTGGCCAACGTTGTCGTCATCGGTGCACAGTGGGGCGACGAGGGGAAGGGCAAGATCACAGATCTTCTCAGCCGCTCCGCCGATGTTGTGGTGCGCTATCAGGGCGGGGTCAACGCCGGCCACACCATCGTCGTGGACGACAAGGTGCTCAAGTTGCACCTGATCCCCTCCGGCATCCTTTATCCCGACACCGTCTGCCTGATCGGTTCCGGCACAGTGGTGGACCCGAAGGTGATGCTCGGCGAGCTGGACATGCTGGCCGAGAACGGCATTGGCGTGGAGGGCCTGCAGCTGGCCTCCACGGCCCATGTGACCATGCCTTACCACCGCCTGCTGGACCAGGCGATGGAGCAGCGCCGCGGCGACCGTCGCATCGGCACCACCGGCCGGGGTATCGGCCCTACCTACGCCGACAAGTCGGAGCGCAATGGCATCCGCATCCTCGACATCCTTGACGAAGGCCGCCTGCGCGACCGGCTGGCCGGGCCGCTGGCCGAGAAGAACGAGATTCTGGTGAAGCTCTACGGGCTCGAACCGCTTGTGTTTGAGGAGGTGGTGGCCGAATACGTGGCCTACGGCCAGCGCCTGGCACCCCACGTCGTCGACTGCACGCGCACCATTCACCAAGCCGCCCGGGCCCGCAAGAACATCCTGTTCGAGGGTGCCCAGGGAACCCTGCTCGATCTCGACCATGGCACCTATCCCTACGTCACCTCGTCCAACCCGGTGAGTGGCGGCGCCTGCATCGGTGCCGGCGTGGGTCCCACCCTGATCGACCGGGTGATTGGCGTGGCCAAGGCCTACACCACCCGGGTGGGTGAGGGTCCCTTCCCCACCGAGCTCGAAGGCAGCCTCAACGATCACCTCTGCGACCGCGGCGGCGAATTCGGGACCACCACCGGTCGACGCCGGCGCTGTGGCTGGTTTGACGGCGTGATTGGCCGCTACGCCGTGGAGGTGAACGGTCTCGATTGTTTGGCCATCACCAAACTCGACGTGCTCGATGAGCTCGATGAGATTCAGGTGTGCGTCGCCTACGAGCTCAACGGCGAGCGCATTGAGTACTTCCCAAGCAGCTCGGAAGACTTCGCCCGCTGCCAGCCGATCTTTGAAACCCTGCCGGGTTGGCAGACCTCCACCGCCAACTGCCGCAGCCTCGAAGAACTGCCGGCCACGGCGATGAGCTATCTGCGCTTTTTGGCCGACCTGATGGAAGTGCCGATTGCGATCGTCTCCCTGGGCGCCAACCGCGACCAGACCATCGTGGTGGAAGACCCCATCCACGGTCCCAAGCGAGCCCTGCTGAGCGTCTGATGACCAAACATTTCGACGTTGTCGGCATCGGCAACGCCATCGTGGACGTGCTGGTGCAGGCCGACGACGACCTGCTCGACAACTTCGAGCTCACCAAGGGCACCATGGCCCTGGTGGATGAGCACCAGGCCGAAACGCTCTACGCCAGCGTGGGGCCAGGCCTGGAAACCTCCGGGGGCTCAGCCGCCAACACCCTCGCCGGGGTGGCTCAGCTGGGCGGGCGGGCCAGCTTCATCGGCCGGGTGCGCGACGACCAGCTGGGGGGCATCTTTGCCCACGACATCCGTTCGGTCGGCGCCCGGTTCGACACGCCGGCCGCCACCACGGGGCCGTCCACGGCCCGCTGCCTGATCCTGGTTACCCCGGATGCCCAGCGCACCATGTGCACCTACCTAGGGGCGTCGGTGGGCCTCGATCCTGCCGATCTGAATCTGGACCTGGTGGCCCAGGCCAAGGTGCTGTACCTCGAGGGCTACCTGTGGGACAGCGACGAGGCCAAAGCGGCCTTCATCGCCGCGGCCGAAGTGGCCCGCGCCCATGGCGGTGAGGTGGCCCTGAGCCTCTCCGATGCCTTCTGCGTCGAGCGCCACCGCGACAGCTTCCAAGAGCTGGTGGATGGCCACGTCGACATCCTGCTTGCCAACGAGATGGAGATCACGGCCCTCTACAAAGCCAACAGCTTTGAAGAGGCCGCCGACCAGGTGCGGGGGCGCTGCAAGGTGGCGGCCCTGACCCGCAGCGAACTGGGCTCGGTGATCCTCAATGGCCAGGGCAGCCACGCCATCGAGCCCTTCCGGCTCGGCCCCCTGGTGGACACCACCGGCGCCGGCGATCTCTATGCGGCTGGCTTCCTGCATGGTTACACCCAGGGCCAGGACCTGGAGGCCTGTGGCCGCCTCGGCTCGCTCTGCGCCGGTCAGGTGGTGACCCAGCTCGGCCCCCGGCCCCAGGGATCCCTCAAAGACCTGGTGGCCCAGCATCTGGGCTGAGGCCCTCCACCAGCCACCGGCCATAGGCACCAGCGCTAACGGCGCTCCAGTGGATCCACTCCGGGGTGTCGTAGCTGTGCAGCGCCAGCAACGCCTCATGCAGGGCCTCCAGCCGCTCGGAGCTGGTCTTGAGCAGCAGTTGCACTTCCTCGCTGGAGGTGATCTGCCCCTGCCAGCGGTAGTGCGACTGCACTGGCAACAGGCTGGCGCAGGCCACAAGGCGCCGCTCCAGAAGCTCCGCCGCCAAGGCCCGGGCGCGCTCTGGGCTGGCCTCGGTGGTGAGCACCAGCTGCAAGGGCTGGTTGGTGTTGGCGTCCGTCATGGGCGGGGGGGCGTCCAGCCTGCCAGTGTCGCCAGCAGCGCCACTGCATCGAGGCTCTCCAGCCCGGCCGGCTCCTGGGGGCGGCACAGCAGCAGCAGGTTCAGACCCTCGCTGCAGCAAATCCTGCGCCAGAGCTCCTCGGTGGAGCCGCCAGACTGGCGCGCCAACACCGTGTTGATGCGCCAGCGACGCACCAGGGCCCGCTCCACGGCCAGCGCCGCCCCGGGCCTGAGGCAGGCAACCCGCTCAGCTGTCAGGCCCGCTGCCATGGCCTGTTGCAGGGAGCTGACGCTGGGCAGCAGGCGGGCATGGTGAAGGGCACCGGGGCTGAGGGAGACGGCTGCCGCCAACTGCCGGGCGCCGATGGCCAGCAGCAGGCGCTGACCCGCCAGCGGCACAGCCCGCAGAGTCTCCAGCGCTGGAAGCAAGGTGGCCGGGCCCTCAAGAGTGGGGCGCTGCAAGCGCAGCAGACGTTGCCTCTGACGGGCGCAACCCGCCATGAGCTGGCGGCTCACCTGGCAGGCAAACGGATGGCTGGCGTCCACCACCAGCGCGTAGGGGCGGCCGCTGGATGCGGCGGCCGTCAGTTCGGCCTCCACAGCCGCTTCTCCACCGAGAGCGCCGACCCTGAGGGTCAGCTCCGGGTGGGGCCGGTAGGCCAGGGCCGCAGGCGCGCTGACCACACTCACCGTCAGCTGCCAGCCGAGGGCCAGCAGCCTCTCGGCCAGCTCGGGGCCCTCGCCGGTGCCAGCCACCAACCACAGGCGCCGGCAGTCCTGGTAGCTGCGATCCTGGTGCATCTCGGGTCGGTGCATCAGGATGGGCGTCGCCCAATGGTTTCCGGGGAGTGAATCACTGTCTGCTCGAGGTCGAGGTGCTGGAAGCGCCCCAGGTGCGCTACACCCAGGACAACCAGACGCCGGTGGCGGAAATGGCCGTCCAAATTGACGGTCTGCGTCCCGATGATCCTCCGGGCCAGTTGAAGGTGGTGGGCTGGGGCAATCTGGCCCAGGAGCTGCAAAACAGCGTGCACGTGGGCCAGCGGCTGATGCTCGAAGGCCGCCTTCGCATGAACACCGTGACACGGCAGGACGGGGTCAAGGAAAAGCGCGCCGAATTCACCCTGGCCCGCCTCCACCCCCTGGGTGCTGGACCCTCCGGAATGACTCCTGGCACCCCCTCCCCCACGACTACGGCCCCCGCCGCCAGTGCCACTGCGCCGCCGGTGCGCCGCGCCACCGGCTCCGGGATGGCACCAGCTCCAGGCGGCGCCTCTCCCAGTACGGCGCACCCCAGCGCAGCCCAGCCGGCTGCCCAGCCCCCCACCTGGAACACCTCGCCGCTGGTGCCCGATCTGCCCGACGACGACGACATTCCCTTCTGAATCGAGCCCTAACTGCCTACCTGCTCACTCGCCTACCTGCTCCTCGCCCACCCGCTCACTGGCCTGGTCGAGCAGCTGACCGAGTTCGCGCTCCAGGGCAGCGAGGTCGAGCCGCCATTGGGGCCAACGGCCGGCATCGATCTGACGCAACAGCCAGAGCCGATCGGCCTTGAGGGCGTCGATCAAAGCAACTGTGCTGGGCTCAGTGGCCGTGCTGGAGGCTTCGGGGGCCATGGGCATACAGGAAGATGGCTGTATGCAAGCACTCCTTTCCCCCGGAAGCCTGGTCACGATTGCAGGAGCGGTGCTCACGGTGATCGGCTCGATCGCCTACGCCACCGACATCCCCAACCTCAGCCTGCCGACGATTTTCTACGGGATTCCAATCCTGCTGGGCGGTCTGGCCCTGAAATCTTCAGAGCTGCCGCCCCCCCAGCGCCTCACCCCCGCCGCCCAGTACAAGGCACTGCGGGAGCTCCCAGAGAGCGAACCGCTGCGCAAGCTGCTCGCCGACGTAGACCGCTGGCGCTACGGCCAGAAAGCCCATCTGGAGAGCTCGCTGGAGGTGCTGAAGCTCTGGGATGAGGACGCCCCGCCCCAGTTGATCAGCGTCGAAGAGCTGGATTGTGACGGCCGCTACGGACTCAGACTGCGGTTTCGTTGTGAGGGGGTGCCCCTCGAGCGCTGGCAGGCCCGGGCCGACCGCCTCGGCCGCTTCTTCGGGCCAGGCCTTAAGGCCGACATTCAACCGGAGCGCCGCGACAGCTTCAGCCTCGCCCTGGTGCCCGCGGCTGCAGCGAGCTAAGACCTGCTTGTTCCCCATTCCCCGTCGTTTCTGCGCCCCGCCTTGAGCTCCGAACCCTTGATCAGCAGCCAGGACACCCTGCGGGTGTCGGTCCTCAGTGAGGCCCTTCCCTACATCCAGCGCTTTGCTGGCCGCCGGGTGGTGGTCAAGTACGGCGGTGCGGCCATGGTGCGCGACGAGCTGCGCGATGCCGTTTACCGCGACCTGGTGCTGCTGGCCTCCGTCGGCGTGCAACCGGTGGTGGTGCACGGCGGCGGGCCGGAGATCAACGACTGGCTCACCCGCCTCAACATCGAACCGGCCTTCCGCAACGGCCTGCGTGTGACCACCCCGGAAACCATGGACGTGGTGGAGATGGTGCTGGTGGGCCGGGTCAACAAACACATTGTCAACGGGCTCAACCGCGTGGGCGGGCGGGCCGTGGGCCTGTGCGGCAGCGATGGCTCCCTGGTGCGGGCCCGCACCTACGCCGATGGGGCCAATGGCCTGGTGGGGGAGGTGGCGGCGGTGGACCCCTCCGTGCTGTTCCCTCTGCTCGATGCGGGTTACATCCCCGTGATCTCCAGCGTGGCGGCCGACGGCGAGGGGCAGGCCCACAACATCAACGCCGACACGGTGGCCGGCGAACTGGCCGCCGCACTGCAGGCCGAGAAGCTGATCCTGCTGACCGACACGGCGGGGATCCTGCAGGATCGCCACGACCCCGGCTCCCTGATCCGCCAGCTCAGCCTCTCGCAAGCCCGGCAGCTGATCCACGACGGCGTGGTAGAGGGCGGCATGACCCCGAAAACCGAGTGCTGCATCCGCGCCCTAGCCCAGGGGGTTGCGGCGGCCCACATCGTTGATGGCCGTGTGCCCCACGCCCTGCTGCTCGAGGTGTTCACCGACGCGGGCATCGGCACGATGGTGGTGGGCAGCCAACGCGCTTGCCATGGCTGATGCGCCCCTGGATGCGTCCCTGGAGGAACAGCTGGCCGCAGCTCGCGCGGCCTTGGAGCGGGGTGACTACGGGCGGGTGGTGCGGCTGCTCGAGCCCCTGACCCGCGAACACCCCTCCACCACCCAGGCAGGGGCCGAGATCCAGCTGCTGCTGGCCACGGCCTGGATGGGCCAGGGTGACAACGCTCGCGCCATGGTGTGCTGCCGCCTGATCAAGCGCTGCCGGGATGCCACCCTGCGGGCCCAGGCCCAGGACCTGCTCGCCGTGCTGGAAGCCCCCGCCCTGGAGCGGCCCCGCGACTGGTCGATCACCTTGCCTGATCTGGGCTCAGCCCAAGCGATGGGCAGCCAGATGCAGCAACTGGCCCGCAGCCGCCGCGCCAACAAACCGCCGCCGCCACCGCCACCGCCCGTTGGGCCCACCCGGGCCCCGGTGGGCTTTGCCCTGCTGGCGGTGGTGTTGCTGTTGCTCACGGTGCTGCTCGGCGGCTGCATGGAGGTGCGCACCGAGCTCAACTTCAAGGGACCGGGCCGGCTGCAGATCACCCATGCACTGATTAGCGCTGGCGCGCAGCCGCCCCCCTGGGGGCGCCAGTTCAGCCAGCTCCTGCAGAGCCAGGGCTTTCGGCCTGCCCCCACCGGCGCGGCGTCACCGGGCCCTGGGGATTGGCAACAACGGCTGCAGAGCCAGGTGCTGGCGGCACCCCGGGCCCTGGAGCTGCTGGCCCGCAACCTCAGCGATGCGGCCCAGCTCGCCGGGGTGACCCTGCCGGCTCCGGAGCTCGCGCTGCAGGAGCGCAACTGGCTGGTGGGCGTGCACCAGACCCTCGAGCTGGCCGTAGACCTGCGGGAGGTGCAACCCCTGCCGGGCTTCAGCGCCGCCGTTGAGCTGAGCCCCGCCGGCAGCAGGGCCGTGCAGCGCGCTGGCCCGGAGCCGGCCCAGGCTCTTCCAGGCCGGCAGACCCTGCGCTGGCCGCTGCGCTTCGGGGCTCGCAACACCCTGCAGCTGACCTGCTGGCGCTGGAGCGGATTGGGGCTGGGCGGCCTTCTGATCGCAGCGGGCCTGGCCCTGGTGCTGGCACTGGAGCGCCTGCGCCGGCTGCTGGGCTTCGGCCTGCCCGAGCTACCGGCCTAAGCCACCCCTTACAGGGTGAGGGGATCGGGGTCGATCGCCAGCCCAACCCCCGCCGGCAGCCCCTGGCGCAACACGGCCTCGCTGGGCAGGGGCAACGGCTGGCCGGCGGGTCCGTGCAACAGCAGCTGCCAGCGGCTCTTGCCCGCCACCCGGGCCACCGGGGCCGGGGCGGGACCGATCAGCAGCCAACCGGCCGCTTCGAGGTCGCCGCGAATCCGCTCCGCCAGAGCCGCTGCCGCCGTGGCGGTGCCGCTGGCCGTGGGGCCACTTAGGCGCAGCAGACAGGCCCGGCTAAAGGGCACCAGGCTGGCCTGGCGACGCAACTGGCTCTCCTCCAGCAGAAATTGCCCGTAGCGACCATCCACGAGATGGCGGATCACGGGGTGATCCGGGCTGTAGGTCTGCACCAGCACCTCCCCCGGCTTCTCACCGCGCCCGGCCCGGCCCGCTAGCTGCAACAGCAGCTGCAGGCACTGCTCCGAGGAGCGCAGATCAGGGCGATGCAGCAGCCCATCCGCCGCGAGCACCACAGCGAGGGTGACCCGGGGCAGGTCCATTCCCTTGGCCAGCATCTGGGTGCCCACGAGCACGTCGGCCTCACCTTGGGCAAAACGGTCGAGCAGGCGGCGGTGACCATCTCGGCCCCGGGTTGTGTCGCGGTCGAAGCGCAGCAACCGCAGACCCTCCAGCTCGGCGGCCAGCTGCTCCATCACCCGCTGGGTGCCGGCCCCGAAGGGCTTGAAGGCGGTGGAGCCACAGTGGCCGCAGCGGTCTCCCAGCTCGGCGCGGTGATCGCACCAGTGGCAGCGCAACCATTCCTGGCCACCCTTGGAGCGGTGCACCGTGAGGGCCACATCGCAATGGGGGCACAGCACCGCCTCGCCGCAGCTGCGGCAGCTCAGGAAGGCCCGGTAGCCGCGGCGGGGCACCAGCACCACGGCCTGCTCTCCCTTCTCCTGCAGCTGCTCAAGCCGCCCCATCAGGGCCCGACTGAGCAGGCGGCGGTGGCCCTCAGCCAACTCATGGCGCATGTCGATCACCCGCACAGCAGGCAGCGGCCGGGCTCCGATCCGCTCCGGTAGCCGCAGCAGGCGGGTGGAGGCCTGGGGCCCCTGGCACGCCAGCCAGCTCTCCAGCGATGGGGTGGCACTGCCAAGCACCAGCCGGGCTCCGCTGCGCCGGGCCCGCTGCCGAGCCACATCCCGAGCGTGATAGCAGGGCATCGGGCTGTCCTGCTTGTAGGAGCTGTCGTGCTCCTCATCCAGCACGATCAAGCCCAGGCGTGGCATCGGCAAAAAGATCGCCGAGCGGGTGCCCACCACCACCACCGGCTCGTCTTCGAGGCAGCGGCGCCAGGTGGCAACCCGGGCGCCATCGGCGAGGCCGCTGTGAAACTCCACCACCCGGGAGCCAAAGCGCTCACGGGCACGGTCGAGCAGCTGGGGAATCAGGCCGATCTCCGGCGTGAGCAGCAAGCAGCCCTCCCCCGCGGCGAGCACCCGGGCAGCCGCCTGCAGATACACCTCGGTTTTGCCGGCGCCGGTGACGCCCCAGAGCAGAAATTCAGCGCCCGGATCCGCCCCGGCCAGGGCGTGCACCGCAGCGGCCTGGGCTTCGGTGAGAGCAGGCCAGGCGGCAGCCGGCAGGCCCGCAGAACTGCTGCCCGGCTCCGACTCCGAGCGCCGCACCACCAACCCCCGAGATTCCAGGCCCTTCAGCACAGCCCGGCTGAAGCCCGCCTCGCCGCAGAGCTGGCGCAGGGGCACCGCAGCGGCTTGACCCTCCAGGTGCTCCAACAGCTGCTGCTGCCGGGGGGTAAGGGGCTGGCTGGGGAGCGGCGCGGCAGAGCGTTCCACCAACCAGATTGGACGGCTGGTGCGACTTGGCCCCTGGCTGCGCTGGCCGAGCCAACCGGGGGGCAGGGCGCTTTTGAGGGTTTTGAACAGGCTGGTGTGGCACGACTCGGCCACGCTCTCAATCAACCCTTGCCATTGGGGATCGACGGCGGCCCGCTGCCAGATCGCCAGAATCGGTTGGATCGTCTTGCCGCTCAGACTGGCCGGCAGCTGATCGAGCGCTTCCACCACAAGCCCGGTGTGCAAGCGGCCCTGCAGACGCACCTGCACCAGATCACCGATGCCAGCAGGGGTCTGAGCGCTGTTGGCATAGGTAAAGACCTGGCCTTCCCGGCCGGCCTCAAGCCAGATCTGCAGCCACGGGGGCGTCGAGCTTGCAAAGGTCACAGCCCATTCATAGAATGTGTCAGTTGGGCAGTCCAATGGCTGCCGTCGGAACCGAGCAGAGTTCCGTCCAGCGGGAAGACCTGAAGAGAGACCCCGGGAGCCAGCCTCCCACCATTCGGCCTCCCGGTCTGCGACCACCCCTGACAGCACTGCTTGGCTCCAGCCAATTTTTTGGCTCCAGCCAATTTCCTGGCTTCGGCCATCCAATCAGGCTTCCGCCGCCGACCTTTTTGTTCCATCAGGTCGTTTTCTGTCGTGAGGTGTCCCGTCGACTCCGCTGTTCAACATCACTGTCGACTCTCCTCAAACCCTTGAGGCCTCTCGAAGTCCAGCCACCCGACCGACCATCGCCGTTTCCAACCCAGTTCGACAGTGCAGTCGTGCTGAATGCCGACGGGCAATCCCTGGAAACCCGCTTCCTCCCCAACGCTCTGTCTCTCTTCGTTTCCGTATCCCATGAGCCCCGCTGCTGCCGAGCTGAAAGCAACCCCGGAAAACCTGATGGTGGCCACGGCGGCCGTTGAAGAGTTGGCTGTGAAGCCCAAGGCGAAGAAGGCTGCTGCCAAGCCCAAGGCCACCTCCACCAAGTCTGCCGCCCCAAAAACCACAACCGCTAAATCCAGCCCAGCCAAAGCCAAGGCTGCAGGCACCAAGGCCCCTGCCAAAGCCAAGGTTGTCGTTGCGGATGCAGCCCCCGCCGCCGACGGGGCAGACCCAGCCCTCGCCGCCGCGGTAGCCGAAAAGGACGACAAGGCTGCCAAAGCCCTGGCCAGCATCAAGGTGGGCCCGAAGGGTGTCTACACGGAAGACTCGATCCGCGTTTATCTGCAGGAGATCGGCCGGATCCGGCTGCTGCGCCCAGACGAGGAGATCGAGCTGGCCCGCAAGATCGCTGATCTGCTGCAGCTCGAGGAGATTGCTGCTCAGTTCGAGGCTGACAACGGCCGCCAGCCCGACAACCGGGAGTGGGCGGTTCTGGTGGAGATGCCACCGATCAAGTTCCGCCGCCGGCTGATGCTGGGCCGCCGGGCCAAGGAAAAGATGGTGCAGTCGAACCTGCGACTGGTGGTGTCGATCGCCAAGAAATACATGAACCGGGGTCTGAGCTTCCAGGACCTGATCCAGGAGGGCAGCCTCGGCCTGATCCGCGCCGCCGAGAAGTTCGACCACGAGAAGGGCTACAAGTTCTCCACCTACGCCACCTGGTGGATCCGTCAGGCGATCACCCGCGCTATCGCCGACCAGTCGCGCACCATCCGCCTGCCGGTGCACCTCTACGAGACGATCTCGCGCATCAAGAAAACCACCAAGACCCTTTCCCAGGAGTTCGGCCGCAAGCCCACCGAGGAGGAGATCGCCGAATCGATGGAGATGACCATCGAGAAGCTGCGCTTCATCGCCAAGAGCGCCCAGCTGCCGATCTCCCTGGAAACGCCGATCGGCAAGGAGGAGGATTCTCGCCTCGGCGACTTCATCGAAGCCGACATCGAGAACCCCGAGCAGGACGTGGCCAAGAACCTGCTGCGCGAAGACCTCGAAGGCGTGCTGGCCACCCTCAGCCCCCGCGAGCGCGACGTGCTGCGCCTGCGCTACGGCCTGGATGACGGCCGCATGAAAACCCTCGAGGAGATCGGCCAGATCTTTGATGTCACCCGCGAGCGGATTCGTCAGATCGAGGCCAAGGCCCTGCGCAAGCTGCGCCACCCCAACCGCAACGGCGTGCTCAAGGAGTACATCAAGTGAGTGAGGGCCTGACGGCCCTGCGGGAGCTGCGCAGCGCGCCGATGCTTCAGGCCCCTGAGCGTGCTGCGCTGTTGACGGAACTGCAGCCCTGTCTTGCCGCCTGTGACTGGTTCACGGTGGGGGTGATGGCTCCCACAGCGGCCAGGGCGCTGGCCTGCCTGCGCCAGCTGGAGACGGCCCTGGGCTGGAGCCCCCTGGAGCTGGATCCGGCCTGCGAAGCCCTGGAGGCCATCGAGGGGCCGGTGTTTCTCAAGGCCAACCAGAACACGGGCCGCTTTCTGGTGCGTCGTGAAACGGGGCTGGGGGAAGGGCTTCTCATCACTGGCCACAGCAGTGTCAATCCCGACGCCGAAGACACCTGGGGGCCCTTCCCCCTCGATCTGTTTGCCGCCTGAGCGATCCCGCGCTTTTGTGACAGCGCAGGCGTTGCGAGAGAGCTCCACTCCTTAGGCTGGGCGGCTGTTATCTGGCACCGATGGCCAATCCCTTGCGCATCGCCTCCCGCCGCAGCCAACTGGCCATGGTGCAGACCCATTGGGTGCGCGATGAGCTGGCCAAGGCCCACAGCGGCCTGGAGATCAGCATCGAGGCGATGGCCACCCAGGGCGACAAGATCCTCGATGTGGCCCTGGCCAAAATCGGCGACAAGGGACTGTTCACCAAGGAGCTCGAGGCCCAGATGCTGGTCGACCAGGCCGACATCGCCGTCCACAGCCTCAAGGACCTGCCCACCAACCTCCCTGAAGGCCTGATGCTGGGCTGCATCACCGAGCGGGAAGATCCCGCCGATGCCCTGGTGGTGCACGCCAAGCACAACGACAAAACACTCGCCACCCTGCCCGCCGGTGCCGTGGTGGGCACCAGCTCCCTGCGCCGCCTGGCCCAGCTTCGCCACCACTATCCGCACCTCACCTTCAAGGACGTGCGCGGCAATGTGATCACCCGCCTGGAGAAGCTCGATTCCGGTGAATTCGACTGTCTGATCCTTGCGGCGGCCGGCCTGGGGCGGCTGGGGCTGGGCGACCGCATCCACGAGCTGATCGATCCCTCCATCTCCCTGCACGCTGTGGGCCAAGGGGCCCTGGGCATCGAGTGCCGCGAGGGCGACAGCACCGTGCTGGAGCAGATCAAGGTGCTGGAACACCCCCCCACCGCCCGCCGCTGCCTGGCGGAGCGAGCCTTCCTGCGGGAGTTGGAAGGCGGCTGCCAGGTGCCGATCGGCGTCAACACCCGCTTTGCCGGCCCCGACAACACCGGCGAGCTGATCCTCACCGGCATGGTGGCCAGCCTCGATGGCCAGCGCCTGATCCGCGATGAGGCCCGCGGCCCCCAGGCGGATCCCGAGGCCATCGGCATTGCCCTGGCCCACACCCTCAAAGCCCAGGGAGCAGGAGAAATCCTGGAGGAGATCTTTGCAACGGTCCGGCCTGAAGCCTGAAACCACATCCGAACCCGCTGAGAACCAGGCCCCGGCAGAAGCCGAGGCCCGCGCCCTCCCGTACCAGTGGAATCTGCTCGCCTGGGCAGCTCTGGTGGGCGTGCTCACCGGGCTGGCCGTGGTGGGCTTCCATGAATTGCTCGGCTTCATCAACAACGGGCTGTTTGGCCCGTTCGTCGAGGGCCTGCTGACCGTCGGCCGCAGCCAGCCGCCCGAGCTCCCGCCCGAACTGCCCGCCCTGCCCCCCGATACGGGCACCCCCCTGCGGGCCCTGCTGCAGGTGGGTCTGGGGGGTCTGGGCTTTCTGCCGCCACCGCCGGCAGCGCCCGAGCCGCTGCCCCTACCCGTCTCGTCGCTCCCCGACTGGATCAGCCTCTGGCCGGTGGTGGTGGTGCCCACGTTGGGGGGGCTGGCCGTGGGTCTGCTGCGCCGCTACGGCGGCGACCTCGGTCCGGGACTACCCAGCCTGATGGCCATGGCGGATGGGGCGATGCCGGCCCAGCCCAGGCTGCCGCTTCAGCGCCTGCTGGGCGCATCCCTGAGCCTTGGCAGCGGCGCCTCCCTCGGCCCCGAGGGCCCCAGCGTGGAGAGCGGCGGCAACCTTGGCCTTTGGGTGGCCTTGCGCGGCGGGCTCTCCCCCCAGAGCCAGAAAGCTCTGGTGGCGGCCGGGGTGGCCGCCGGCCTAGCGGCAGGCTTTAAGGCCCCGATCGCGGGGGTGTTCTTTGCCTTCGAGGGAAGCTTCAGCGCCGTCCAGGGCCGACCCAGCCTGCGGGCCGTGCTGGTGGCGGCGGTGGCGTCCTCGCTCGTCACCCAGCTGCTGCTCGGCGACACACCAATCCTGCGGCTGCCGGCCTACGAGGTGCGCTCGCCACTGGAGTTGCCCCTCTATCTCGGGCTGGGATTGGTGGCCAGCTTGATGTCCTGGGCCCTGATCAGCCTGCTGGCCGCCGGCCGCAGTGAACGGCTTCAGGGCTGGCTAGCCCAGTTGCCACCTGGCCTGCCCACTGCCCTGGGCGGAGCCTGTGTGGGCCTGATGGCCCTGGTGTTTCCCCAGGTGCTGGGGGTGGGCTACGACACGATCGAAGCCCTGCTCGGCAGTGACGGCGGGGTGCCGCTGTTGACCCTGCTGGTGTTGCTGGGCGTGAAACTGCTGGCCACCGGCATCAGCAACGCCACCGGCTTCGTGGGAGGGGGATTTGCACCCTCGCTGTTTCTCGGGGCTGTGCTGGGCAACTGCTACGGCCAGCTGCTCGGCGCCAGCGGCCTGCATCTGCCGGTGGCCGAACCGCCGGCTTACGCGATGGTGGGCATGGCTGCCGTGCTGGCGGGCAGCGCCCGGGCACCACTGACGGCGCTGCTGCTGCTGTTTGAGCTCACCCGCGACATCCGCATCGTGCTGCCATTGATGGCGGCGGCCGGCCTCAGCGCCGCCCTGGTGGAGCGCTGGCAGGGGCTAGCGGATCCTGGGCTGCTGGGCCCCGATCCCCTGGAGGAGCACCGCCGTCGCCAGCTGGCGGCGTTGCCGGTGGGGGAAGCCTTTGAGCCGGAAGCCCCGTTGGTGCTGCCGGCCGAGCTGCCGGCCCACCTGGCCCTGCGTCAGCTGGTAGAGGCCCACGGCCATTGCCTGGTGGTGGCCGACGGGGCCTGGGTGGTGGGACTGGTGACCCTGGCGGATCTGCAACGGGCCCTCAGTGCCGAACCCTCGCGCAGCCCAAATGGCGCAGCCTTGATGCCCAGCCTGATGGACTGCCGCCGCGGGGATCTGGTGTGGCTGCCCCTATCGGCCCAAATGGCCCAGCTTGAGGACCAGCTCACCCCCAATGGCCTACGCCAAGTGCCGGTGTTCGATGTGCCGGCGGCCGTGGCGGCGGCCCTCCCCCATGGCTTGCCCAACCCTGGCCTCCCCGTCGAAGCGCTGCGGGGTCTGGCCAGTCGCGATGGCATGGCCCGGGCCTTGGCACGGCACCTGCAGTCAGCTCAGGACTGGGCCTGAAGGGCGCCGGTAAGCGGCTGGGCTGCCGGATCGACGGCACACAAGCGTTCCAGGATCCGCTCGAGATCGAGGGACGACAGTTCCCCATCGCTGGCCCACTTGAGCGTGGTGCTGGCCTGGGGATCGGCAGGTTGGTGGGACGAGGAAGCCGGGGACATGAACGGGGCCGCGGGAGGCCCATGGCCTTGATGAGGCCTTACAAAGTACTTGTGTTGATGCGACGTTTAGCCGGAGAGCTGTCGATCTCCAGAATGTTTTCCATTAGGCCGATCAGCGCTAAACCGATCAGCGCTGCACAATCACCGGCGTCCCCACATCCACCAGATCAAACAGCTTGCGCACATGCTCGTGCAGCATCCGCACGCAGCCGTTGGTCACAGCGGCGCGGGAGGTCACCGTCCACGACCAGGCAGACGGAGTGCCGTGGATGCCGTATTGGTTCGGGCCGCTCTGTTGGAACCCCAGCCAGCGGTCGCCCAGGGGACCATTGGGTCCCACCGTGGCGTTGATCTTGCCGCTCTTGGTGCTCTGGTACTTGGGATTGACCACCTTGTTCTGGACCGTGAACCGGCCCACTGGGGTGGGCGTGCTGGGATCGCCGATCGCCACGGGCCAACTGCTGATCACCTTGCCGTTTTCACGCAGGCTGATCGTGCGTTTGCTCAGCTGCAACACGATTTCACGGGTGCTGACCTGGGGGGCGGGAGCTGACTGAGGCCCAGGAACAGCCGTGGCGGTGGACGCTGTCGGTTGAACCGACGGGGGCACAGGGCTGTCCTGGGCCCAGACCGGCGCCACCAGGAGAGCGGCAGCCGCAAGCCAGAGGGGTTTGAAGGAGGCAGTCATCGGCAATTCGCGCGCAAACTTCGAACTCAGCCTGAAAACGCCGGCTTCGAGCTCTGGCTCAGTTCACCAACTTGGCATCGATGGTGTCGCGGTAGCGCTGCTCGCACTCTTTGATGATGGGCACGGCCTCGGCGGGTTCAAGGAAGCCGTTCACCTTGCAGGTGCCGGGCTTCTTGAGATCCTTGTAGTGCTCCCAGTAGTACTCGGTTTCCTTCACCCACTGGGCACCGAGCTGGGTGTAGCTGGTGATGTGGTCCATGCGCTTGTCATCGGCCAACACGGCGATCACCTTGTCGTCCACCTCACCGCCATCGTCGAAGGTCATGATGCCGATGATGCGGGCCTCCACCAGGGAGCCGGGCACCAGGGGTTCGGTCACGCCCACGATTTCGATGTCGAGGGGATCGCCGTCCTCGTCCCAGGTGCGGGGAATGCAGCCGTAGGCGAACGGGTAGGCCAGGGATGAATAGCCGACGCGGTCGAGCTTGAGGTGGCCGGTTTCCGTGATCAGCTCGTATTTGTTGATCGTCATGGAGTTGAGCTCCACGATGGCGTTCAGACGCAGCTCGGCTTCATCGGCAAAGGCCGGCAGCACGTGCAGCAGGTTGAGCATCGTGCGGCTGGGAGCGTGGTCGATGTTCGCCATGGGCGCGGCTTCAAAACGGAATCGGGGCGCATCCTAAGGAGTGGGGTCATCAGGCCTGAAACGGCTCGAGCTTGTGGCGCAGATAACGGAGAAACGGGGCTGCGCTCAGAGGGGCACCACTCACCTGCTCCACCAGCCCTTCGGCATCGACACTTCGGCCCAGGGGGTAGACCCGCTGGGCCAACCAGTCGTGCAAGCGGCTCTCCTGGCCCGCGCCGATCGCCGCCTCGATGGCGCCATCACCCCACTCCTGCTCCATGGCTTCTGCCAGCTGGGCGCTGATCAGATGGCCGAGGGCGTAGCTGGGGAAATAGCCAAATAGGCCCTCCGCCCAATGAATGTCCTGGAGGCAGCCCTGGGCATCGCTGTCCGGCTGGATGCCCAGCAGGTTGTGCATCCGTTGGTTCCACTGCTCAGGGAGAGCCTCCACCGGCATGTCCTGCTCCAGCAGGGCCAGCTCCAGCTCATAGCGCAGCACGATGTGCAGGCAGTAGCTGAGCTCATCGGCCTCCACCCGGATCAGGCCAGGCTTGAGCGGGTTGAGGGCGCGCCAGAAGCCTTGGGCACCGCCCCAGGGATCGCTGGCCGGCGCGCTGCACAGCCCCGCGCAAAAGCGGGGATGCCAGCGCTCGGCAAAGGCGCGGCTGCGGGCCACGCGGCACTCCCAGAACAGCGACTGGGATTCGTGCACCCCCATCGAGGTGGCCTCCCCCAGGGGCCAGGGGAAATAGTGATCACCTGAGCGTGGCAGCCCCTGCTCGTAGAGGGAGTGGCCCCACTCGTGAGCGGTGGCCAGAAAGGCCGAGAGGGGCTGGCCCGGCACCACCCGGGTGGTGATGCGGAAGTCCTGGGGGCCCACGGTGCAGGAAAAGGGATGGGCAGAACGGGAGCGCTGGCAGCGGCTTGGGTCGTAGCCCCAGCGCTCAAGCAATGCGGTGCAGAGCTCCTCCTGCATTGCCTCAGGCCAATCCAGCGGTTCAACAGCGCCGCGGCTGGCGGAGACTGGCTCGACTGAGGGCGGTCCCGCGACCTGCTGCAGCAGGTCTGGCAGCTCAGCCTTGAGCGGCGCAAACAACTCGTCCAGCCGCGCCTTGCTCACCTCAGGCTCGAAGGGCTGGGCGAGCACCTCCCAGGGGCTGCGGGCCACCGGCTCAGCGGCGGCGAGCTGGCTGGCCTGCTGGCGGCGCAGGCCAATCAGCTCCTGGAGGGCCGGGGCAAAGGCGGCGAAATCGTTGCGGGCGCGGGCGTCCTGCCAGACGGCATTGCCGCGCGACTGGGCCTTGGCGAGGGCCGCCACCAGGGCTGGATCGAGGCAGCGCTGACGCTCCAGCTCCAGCCGCAGCAGCTGCAGGTTGCGGCGGCGCTCAGGCAGCGCATCGACGTCAAGCTCGGCCTCAGCCGCTGCCACCAGCTCGGCGTATTCCGCGCTGCTCTGGCGCTGGTGCAGCTGGCCGGCCAACAGGGCCAGCTGGTCTCCCCGCCAAGCGGCGCCAGCCGCGGGCATCACCGTGTTCTGGTCGTAGTAGAGGGCACTACTGATCGAGCCCAGCAGGCGCGTTTGGTGCAGGTGGCTCCGGAGACGCGCAAGGGCCGAATCGGATGGAGCCATTGAGACCACGGGGCGATGACGCATCAAGCATGGCCCCCACCAACGGCTACCCACCAGCCGCCCAAGCAGCAGGCTCAGGCCGACTACAGCTGGGAGAGCTGGTCCTCTAGGCGCTGCTTCAGCCGGGTCTGCACCAGGGTGCAGAGATCGTTGACCAGCTCGCCTTCTGCAGTCCAGATCGTGCGCACTCCATCGCGCTCACACCGCACCAGGCCGGCCCGCTGCAGCTGGCCCAGCTGGCGGCTGATGTGCGACTGGGAAAAGCCGGTGGCCTCAATGAGCGCAGCCACATCCATCGGCCCCTGCTTCAGCTGACAGAGCAACTGCAGGCGGGCCGGCTCACTCAGCAGTCGGAAGAACTGGCTGTACTCCTCCAGCAACTGAGGAGAGGGCATGGAGCCGGAGGCAGCCATGAAAGTGAGTATGACAATAAAGACATTATGCAGCAGGCTGCTGATCCTGAAGGAGCGACGTCGTGGATCAGGTGCTCGGACGCAAACCAGCCGGCTGAGCTGCAACCGCCCCACACTGAACCCAAGCAAGAGCCCGGCATGCGGGCAAAGGCCATGCGCCAAGCCACCAACCATGCCCAGCGGCTGATCACCCTGTGGATCGCCTGGATGCTGGCCATGCTGTTCCATGTGGATCTGGGCTTGATGCCTCTGTTCCACGGTCAGTCGCCTGAGATCCACAGCCAGCTCCCCACCAGCGCCCTACCGCTGTTGTTCGGCGCCATGCTCGGCTACTTCCTGCTGCCGCTGATCGCGGTTGTATTGATCAGCTATGCCGACACCGCATCGGAACCGGCATTGCGCTGGCGGCCCTGGCGACGTTTGCACTTTTGGTTCAGCATCGTCTACTCGGTCACCAACGTGCCCCATCTGGTCGCCGACATCCTTGTGCCCGATGCCCGTGCTGATCAGATCGTGCTGATGGCTGCCCTGACGGTGTTCGGATTGCTGATCAACGTGGAGGGCTGGCGCTGGTGGCGCAGGGACGCTTGAAACTGAGGCCCTTTGCTGAGCTCTGCGCCGCCACTGCGGCAGGCCACATCGGAACCGAACCGGTTAGAGCGCAAACCGCGAGGAGGGCTCAAAGAGTAGTGCTATTACGACGCAGATGGCACATGCACGGATGTGACATCGAATACACCAGAAACCCATCACGCTTCACCTAGAGGAACGAAACAATGAACAACCGTCTTCGCGTTCTTCAGCGTCAGCCCCGCCGGATCTCGATCACTTTGAGCTACCACGTTCATGAGGCCTTGCTGAGCCGATCCGAAAACGAAGGCCGCTCCGTCTCCAACCTTTGCGCCTTCTTGCTGGAGGACGCCTTGAGGGAACAACAGCCCGCGATGGCTCAGCCTTCAGGCTTCGAAGGCAACGGGCACCGCGCGGTGCAGGCCAAGCAGCTGCTCGGCATCAATCCCGCCCCCAACGGGCACCTCAGAAGGCCAAAAACCGAGAGGTGCCGATGCCGACTCTTCAATCAGGATTCAAAGCGGGCATAACATTTCGCCTTAACTTTCCAAGCGCTCTGCTTTCGACAACCTGAACATGATGCCTGGTTTTCCCCGTTAAGCGAGAAACATCCACGAGTGACAGTTTTTTGTCACTCAAAAACCGAAGGCTTAACACCTGTATTTCAAACGGGGAAAGCTGGGCTACATACCGCTCAAGCCAAGCATAATCGTCAGCTACCACATTTTTATCGACCGAAGGAATCGTATCCTTTAGCGTCAACTCACCGCCCTCCGCACCCGACACGCCTTGGCCAAGCGAAACCATATTATTGTAATACAACAATAAGTTAGCCTGGGCAACTCGCTTCTCATCTTCACCGCTAATCCTAACAACATCTTCGACCTTGAATGCTCCTCCGTCGGCACCAGCTGGATCATGGAAGTCACGGCCAGCGGCACCCGTGACGGCAAGCCCTTTCAGGCGACCCACCTGTTTCTCACGAGCCTACGCACCACCCCAGAAGCCCTGCTGAGACTGGTACGCGACCGCTGGAGCATTGAGGGCTGGCACTGGATCAGGGACACCCAGCTGCATGAGGACTCCCACCGCTACCGGGGCAATGGCGCCGGCGCGATGGGCACGCTGCGCACCGCGGCTATGAACCTGCTGAGGCTGGCCGGTTTCCAGTCGATCCGAGCCGGCATGCAGGCGGTGATGCATGACATCAAGGCGCTGCTGGCGATGGCGCGGCGCCAACCAGAGCCCGGCCCGGATTAAGACTTTGAATCAGCCCTGGGCGCTACCTCCTATAATGCATTTATGCGTCAGTTCTGGACGCATTAAGTCTCAAGAGTCTCAATCATGTCTCTCAAAACCTACATCGACCACTTGCAAGCCAATCCTGACGCACGTCTTGATACAAAGGCGTCCACTCCAAGCGAGATCATCTCACATGCCCAGTCGCTTGGTCATGAGGTGACCCGCGAAGAGCTTGACGATCATGCGCATACTGATGCGTCCCTTGACGCTGCTGGTGGTGGCTCCTGCTACTTCAACAGCGTTACAGCGTGTGCCGTCTGATTTTCCCAAGTATGGGCGCGCTCAAAACGCGCGCCCTTTTTTATGGAAACATCTTTTTTCAACGTCAAGGTTCCCCTAAAGCATGGAGAATCATTGGTCTACAATTCAGCTACGCAGCAGTTGCTACGCCTAAATGCCTTAGAACTCGCCAAATTAAACACCTGTCAGTTTGACAGCATATACGACCCATTGCTTCTGATGCTCAGGAGCAAAGGGATGGTTTGCGAATCTGCACCAAAGCAGTATCAACATCTAATCAATTCTGATCTCGCTGACAAGAAGATATTTTCTAGGTCAATGAGTTTAACATTGATGATGACCGAAGGGTGCAATTTCTCGTGCTCATATTGCAATCAGGGCTTAGACAAAGACCCAAAAAAAATTGATCAGTCAACGGTCTCGAAGGTTCTTTCGTATGTTTCACGTCATGAAGATTTAAGAAAGCTTGACATCTCTTGGTATGGAGGAGAACCACTCCTAGCGTTTAAAGAGATAGTTGAATTCTCAACCCAGTTCAAAGGCTTCTGCAAGGCCCAAAAGATTTACTATTCATCCTCAGTACTATCCAACGGTTACCTTTTGAGTCCTGAAAAAGCCCAGAAGCTATTGGATGCAGGAGTCAAAAATGCTCAGATATCCATGGATGGTTATGCCGATTCTCACGACAGCAGTCGTTTTCCAAGTAAGCATACAGGATCGTACAACAAGATTCTTGACAACGTTAAAGACGTCCTTGCAGCTACAAGCATGAACATAGTTGTCAGGGTGAACGTTAGCAAGCGCAATATTGATGGCATTCCTAAGTTAGTTGAAGATATTAGTCGACGTGAGATTCCATGTGAAAGATTTTCGATGTATTTTGCCCTGGTTTATGATCCATCGAATAGTCAGCTTGAGGATGCAGGTGATGTCGGGACAGATATCATTTCTGAATACCAAGAGTATGCAGATGCTGAGCTCTCCTTCCTTCGATGCCTCGACAGTCATCATATCAAAGCGGCTCTTGATATTGATGAGCATATGGGCGACTGTCTGGTGACTCGTCACAACAGTTTTGCCATAAATCCATACGGGGATCTCTTTAAGTGTTACATTCCAATCTCAAATCCAACTTTTAAATTAGGGGATGCATCCGACTTTGATGCAGCAAAAGAATCCGATACATTTCGTAAATGGAACTCATGGACAGCTTTTAATGACGAATATTGTAAGAAGTGTCGGCTTGTTGGTTCTTGTCGTGGTGGCTGTCCTCTTCATTTCGTTTCAAAGCCACACGAAGACATGGGAATGCATTGTCCAACATCTAAACTTTGCTTTAATGAGCATCTTTTTCGTAGAGCTATTAACAATGGTTTAGTCAGCAAAGATGATTGGGATGAGACTCTGTCGCCTACGAAACTATCTTCACTAAGCTTCGAATATCCTTCTGATTGTATTCAGGTTCCTGATCTCGTTAGCCTTAAAGGCGTTAAGCCAACTTAAGTCCAGTACCTCCTTAATCTGTTGGCCATTGAATAAGCTAGAAGGCAATATTTGATCACGATCCTGCTCGCTTGCTTTTACACTAATGTATTTACCAGCGAGCTGCCTCCTAGTGAAATAGATCTCGTAAAGTACTTTACTAAAATGATTTTCTGTCGATTGGATCCCCACTTCGAGGACATGCAGAATGGATTGGACACCTTTCTTTAAATAGATGTATCTTTGGAGTTCTTCACAAAAGAACCCATTAGATTGATTTGCAGAATGCTCTTTAGAGTACACTGCGCTAATACATCCTTCTTTGCCCATTCCAGCATGGGCGTCGATTATAACTATCTTTTCACTAGCTGGACATCCTAAAAGTATCTCATCACCTAGCCGCCTGACCTCAGCAGAGCATATCTCCCTGATGTCGACATTGGTAAACCCAAAGAATCCATTATAATCCGATTGAGATCCGAATGAGATGGATGGAACATCTATTCCCAGAGAGATAGAAGTATCAATGTAATATTGAGCGAACTGGCGTGGTAATCCAGAGAAGGAGTCGAGTACAGTTACCGCTTTGGAGAGATCGCGTACTTTGGCCTGAATCTGCGTAGTGAACACTCGATTAAGATCAAAGTAAAGTCCGTTGTATTGATAAAGGCGATTCCCGCTTTCGGGGTGTTGTGGGTACAATGAATACCGAGATACCTTTGAGAGATTGCGACAAACAATTATCCCGATGATTCTCTCCATCCATGATGCGAGATGGGCTGTAAAAAGATTTTCGTCTGGGTGCACGCCCGAAATAATTACTAATTGCAATTATGACTTGTAGGTAGAATAAGAGTTGTCAACCTGAAGCAGGCTTTTTTTGACTTTGTGATGTAGGAGCTCAACCGAAAGCCAGTCGTCTTGCGCGTACGAAGCGTAGCCAGATCTACCTGTTCTCGAGAAGATGATAAATATTGCCAACGATACTCTTAAGTCACTAAACGGACCGATAAAAGCAGATGTATTGGTTTTACAGCGAAGAAGGTATGGGGAATGAAAAGTGCGACCATTATAAGCGCAAAGTTCGCCGAGCTTTGTTTCTACTACTTCTTGAAGGGTCCAGTCCCTTAGTTTAATTTCGCTACTCGTGGTAAATTCAGGATTGTCATCAAGTATTGCAAGTAGTTTTGACGCTGAGAATGGTCCGCAGTCATCGATGAGGCTATTTTTATGTTCGGCGCCCAGCAAATCGAAATTATCCAAGCCTGTTCCCCATACTCTATGAGACCAAAAAGCCGTCTGAAATGGCATCTGGGAAGATAGAGGTATGTTAACTGCTGCAACATCGACATTCCTACTGATACTATCAGAATGAGGGGCTATCGATAGTGGATGATAAAGAGCGTGAAAAGGAATACAATTAAGCTGGCAGCGGACCCCGGAAAGGTTTGAAATATCTAGATGGAAGGAGCTGGATATAAGATCAAGACATTGAGACCAAAATTGGTCTGGAAGAAATGTAGCCTCGACTGGGTAGTATTCTCCTGCAGTCATATTGCTAGAAATGATATCAGTCTGACGCGACTTGGTATATCCCTTGAAAGGCCTTCTTGACTTAACGAGAGGTCGTGGGACAAATCTTAGAAGTTCATTAATTGTCTGATCATCGAGCGGTAATTGGGAAATAACGGTATTTATATCCCCATGCTTCGCAGTCATCCCATCAGATTAAGCCAACATACCCTCAATACTACCTTAATCGTCGGTACCATGTCAAAGGCATAGGGGATCAATTCTGTAAATAACATGAAATTTTAATTATGGCTATCCGCAGGGGGGAGGTAGTAGCTCGATAAGTTGTCTTCAGACAACAGCTAGATATAAGGCTACGTACGGGAGTAGTGGATTTTGATATAATCCTGTATAGGCGTTGGCATTACACTATTTTGAGCGGTCTTCCTTCTCTCTATTATGGACTGAGTTCATAGTTGTCCACAAATATGCGCAATTCGCCGCCAATAGCAACAGATAGAGGAGGGCGGGGTATTTTGTGTTGGATCACTTATATAGAGTTCGTATTGGATGAATTTAAATATTGCGAAATTATGATTCTGAGCGGCGACTAACTAGGGAAGCTCTGGTCAACGAGGGCTTGACATCGGTCTTAGCGTAGAAATTTGATGGCGGATGAATTAGCCGCGTCCCCTCGATTGGTGTAAAAGCTGAGAGCCCAGCCCCGGCGTAGCCGGGGCTGGCAGACCGCTCCTCAGACGCCAGTCGTTGCAAGGGGTGGGCAGGCCCGCTTCCCTGGTTCGAGTACCACCTCAGACCAGACGAACCATACCCACGACCAATTCTGGCGCCTCTGGCCCTGGCGCCGCTACTGGATGGCAGCACTGCTGGGGAGCTGATCCCTGAGCTGGTGCGCCACGGACTGCAACAGCTGATCGAGCTGGAGGTCAGGGCTGATTCAAAGTGTGTCACAGCCGCCCTTGCCGCTTCTGTCAGCATGGGTTGAGGTCGGTGGAAACGCCTCCTCCTTGTGCCCGACAGCGCCTCTGCCGCAACCGATCTCGACCTGATCAGCTACCTGAGGTCGATTCCAGATGCCCGGATGCGACGT